>NZ_LVLC01000012.1:0-300000 GCF_002092855.1 Campylobacter concisus | reverse complement strand
CTAGAGCCAACTATAAACAAGCTAAAACGTTCAAATCAAATGTATGAAAAAGAGGGCGCTACTTATATCGCTTCGACCACACTTGGCGATGATAATGATAGGGTTGTGGTTAGAAATGACGGCAGACCAACATATCTAGCTGGCGACATCATCTATCATAACGCTAAATTTGAGAAAAATTTCGATCATTATATAAACATTTGGGGCGCAGATCACCATGGATATATCGCAAGGCTTAAGGCTGCGATAAATTTCCTTGGATACGATGAAAATAAGCTTGAAGTAATACTTATGCAGATGGTTAGTCTGCTAAAAGATGGTAAGCCGTACAAGATGAGCAAGCGCGCTGGTAATGCTGTGCTAATGAGCGATATCGCAAGTGAGATTGGTGCTGAGGCGCTTAGATTTATCTTTATAAGCAAGGCAAATACGAGTAGTTTGGAATTTGATGTAGATGAGCTTAAAAAAGAGGATAGCTCAAATCCTATCTTTTATATAAACTATGCTCATGCTAGGATAAATCAAGTCTTTGCAAAGGCTGGGAAAAATGTTCAAGATGTAATCAATGCAAACTTCGAATGCCTAGATGAAAATGCTAGAAATTTACTTTTTGAGGCGCTAATCTTGCCTGAAATTTTAGAGGACGCTTTTATCTCAAGGCAGCTTCAAAAGATACCAGACTATCTAAAGTCGTTGGCTGCTAGTTTTCATAAATTTTATAACGAAAACCGTGTGGTTGGAAATGAAAACGAAGATAGCTTGTTAAAAGTATTTGCAGTCGTTGCTGTCTCAATAAAAACAGCATTTAATATAATGGGAATCACAGCTAAAGATAAGATGTAGAATTTGCATTTATTTTGGCTAAAAGCAACAAAATTCAATTCGAAAAAAGGTTTATTTAAAAATATCTCAAACTCATAATGCTCTTGAGAATTTAAACACCTTTTTTCTCAAATACAATCGCAATAGTTTTTACTATGATCTTTATCTCCAGCCAAAGCGACCAGTGTTTGATGTAGTAAAGATCATACATTAGTTTTTGTTTGGCGTCGTGCGTATTTGAGCCATAAGGGTAGTTTACCTGCGCCCAGCCAGTAATCCCTGGGCGAACGATGTGGCGTTCGTTGTAGTAGGGTATCTCTTTTTCAAAGAAATTTATCCAGTGTCTTCGCTCAGGCCTTGGCCCTATTAGATGCATTTGTCCTCGAAAGACATTTATACACTGTGGTACCTCGTCTATACGAGTTTTTCGCATAAATTCGCCAAACTCAAACACTCTCTCATCATTTTCACTAGCAAATTTTGCTCCATCTTTCTCGGCATCTTCCACCATCGAGCGAAATTTAATGCACTCAAATTCCTTGTTATTTAGACCAACTCTACTTTGTAAAAAGTAAAGGCTTCCAGGCGATTGCTCGTCTATCTTTCTTTTTACATAAAATTTTAAGCCAAAAAGCAAGATGAAAAGTATTAAGCAGCTTGCATAATCGATCATTCGCTTGAGTGCATAGCTAAAAGTACCATAAGGCCTTATTTCATCTAACAAATTAAGATTTTCCCCATTTTCTGGGATATAACATTTGTGTAGATAAATTTCTAAAAAATTCTCTACGTTTAGAAATTTTATCTTTTTATACTTCGTTTTAAACTGCAAAAGCGTGAGAAATCTAACCAATTTGCCATCAACTGGCTTTGCGGTATTTAGCACGATCAGCCTTTGATCGCCTGATTTTATGAGATTTTCTAGTGCGCTTCGCAAGGCTTTTGCGTCGCTATTTTCATGGGATAAAAAATTTACTTGACCAAATTTCTTTCTAAGCTTTTCTAGTTCTAGGCTAGTAAAAGCATATTTTTCACCAAGGATGATCATAGTCCTATCCCTTTATCTTTATTTTAAATTTGCATTATAAAATTCGTCTAATTATACCCAAACGTGCTAATTGCATTTTTAAAAAATAGATTAAGGTTAAAATATGTCTCGTAAAATTCTTGCTGCGCTTGTTTTAGCGCTGATTTGCGCCATTTCTTTTGCGCTCTCAAATACGATTTTGGCTAAATTTCACACCAGCCCGCTCATTATCTCCATCGTTTTAGGCGCCATTTTTGCAAATCTTTTTACAAAACAAACTCAAATTTTAAAATCTAGCGGCGTCGTAGCGATCGCTGGAAAGCAAATTTTAAGGCTAGGTATCATACTTTTTGGCTTTAATATAAGCCTTGGCGAGATTGCAAGTGTTGGCACTCTTGGCGTGACATATGCAGCTTTTATGGTATTTGCGACCTTTTGCTTTGCGCTTTTTGTAGCTAAAGCTTTGGGACTTAGTAAGGATAGCGCCGTGCTCATTGGCTCAGGGGCAAGCATATGCGGCGCAGCTGCTATTATGGCTACTCAAAATGAGATAAAAGCAGACGCAAACAAGCTTGCTATCGCCATTTGCACGGTGGTGCTCTTTGGGACAATTGGTATGTTTATCTATCCATTTGTCGCTAAATTTTTAGCTCTCACGCCACACCAAACTGGCTTTTTTATCGGTGGCTCACTTCACGAGGTAGCCCACGTAGTCGCAGCCTCAGCGGCATTTGACAGCACAGCAAACAGCACCGCCGTCATCATAAAAATGCTTCGCGTGATCATGCTCGTGCCATTTTTGTTTTTGCTAAATTTCTTAAATTTAAGCCAAAATAGCGGCGGCTCAAAGCTAAAGAGCATACCATGGTTTGCGCTGTTTTTCCTAGTAGCGATCTGCGTTAGATCTTTGCCATTTTTCCCTGAAAATTTGGTACAAATTTTAAAGCTGGTTGCTAGCATTTGTCTTTGCATTGCGATGTGTGCTTTGGGATTTGGGATAGATAGGAGTATATTTAAAGCGACGGGCAAAAAGCCATTTTTGCTAGCATTTTTTATATTTTTATGGCTTATTTGCTCATCGCTCGTCTTTGTTAAGACTCTTTGCTAGTTTTTAGCTTTTGCAAAAACTCTTCGATGTTGTATTTTGCCCTGTAGGCTGGGCTTAAAAGATGTATCAAAATGTCGCCAAGGTCCATCACGATCCAATCAGGCGAGCTCTCTGTACCTATAAATTTTTCTCCAAGAGGTTTAAGCTCCTCTTTTAGATCCTCGCTCAGTGAGTAAGCGTGCCTCTCGCCAAGCGTGGTAGCGATAACTACGGCTTTTACGAAATAATCATCCCCACTCATATCAAACACTTGTATCTCTTCAGCCTTTTTTGCGTCTAAAACCTTAACTATACTTTCGGTGCGCTCTTGCATCGATCTCTCTTGCATTTTTAATCCTTGGTAAAAATTTATGATTTCATCTTTTATCTTGCTAGGCAGCTCATCAAGCCCCTTTTGGTGCCTGATCTGCGAAGAGCTAACATCCACGTGTACGTCCATTTTTTGTAAATTTCGCGGAATTTCTATGTGATTGCGCTTGGCGATCACAAACTGCACTAAATTTTTTAGCTCCTCGTAGCCATGCCATTTATCAAGTGTGGCTAGGTGGTCTGCGCCTATTATGAGATAAAATTTTTCTATCTTGAATTTCTCATACAAATACTTAACCGTCTCTATGGTAGGCACTGGGCGAGCTAAATTTATCTCATAGTCTGAGATCTCGACCTTCTCTAGGCCGCCCCAAATTTCTCTTATCCACTTTAGGCGAAGCTCTGGTGGAGCTGAAAATTCGCTTTTAAAGGGACTTATAAAAGTTGGCATGATGATGAGCTTGTCGATATCAAGGCCGCTTAGTGCTATTTTCACAATGCTATCGTGTCCTAAATGAACCGGATCAAAGCTCCCGCCAAAAAGTGCTAACTTCATCTATTAAAGTGCCTTGTTTATATTTGTTTTAAAATTCTTTTTTGTAGAATTAGGCGTAATTATATCAAAAGGAGCTAAGATGTCAGTTAAAGTAGCAATAAACGGCTTCGGGCGTATCGGCAGGTGCGCTGCTCGTATTATTTTAGAGCGAGACGATGTTGAGCTTGTCGCTATCAACGACACGGCGACGCGCGACATGACGCGCTATCTGCTCAAATACGACAGCGTGCACGGCGAATTTAAGCAAGACGTTAAGGTGATAAGCGACGATTTTATAGGAGTAAACGGCAAAAAGATAAGAGTTTTTTCAACAAGGGATCTAAACGAGCTTAGCTACGCAGACTACGGCGCAGACGTGGTTTTGGAGTGTACGGGCAAGTTTTTGACCACTGAAAAATGCGAACCGTATTTAGCTCGCGGCATCAAAAAAGTCGTCATGAGCGCTCCGGCAAAAGACGACACGGCGACCTTTGTAGTGGGCGTAAACGACGATAAATACGCAGGCGAAGCGATCGTCTCAAACGCAAGCTGCACGACAAACGGCCTAGCGCCCGTCGCAAAGGTGCTAAACGATAAATTTGGCATCGTAAAAGGGCTCATGACCACGATCCACGCCTACACCAACGGACAGAGCCTAGTAGACGTAAAGGCCAAAGACTTCCGCCGCTCGCGGGCTGCGGCTCTAAATATCGGGCCTACAACCACCGGAGCCGCAAAGGCGATCGCAAAAGTACTTCCCGAGCTAAACGGCAAGATGCACGGACAAAGCGTGCGCGTGCCGGTCGCTAACGTCTCTATGGTCGATCTAACGGCGGTTTTAAAAAGACCTGCTAGCAAAGAGGAGATAAACGAGGCGTTTAGAGCGGCTGCGGAGTCGAATTTGAAGGGAATTTTATTTGTCGATGACGATTATAGAGTTAGCAGCGACTTTTGCACGAGCGCATATAGCAGCATCGTAGCTAGCGACACTACGCAGGTTATTGCGGGCGATATGGTTAAGGTCTTTGCTTGGTACGACAACGAGTGGGGCTACTCGACAAGACTCGTGGACCTAGCTAAGATCGTGGCTACGAAGTAAATTTAAAGGGTAAAAAATGAGTGAAATTTTATCGATCAACGATCTTGAGCTAAGCGGCGCGAAGGTATTTGTTAGGTGCGATTTTAACGTGCCGATGGATGAGTTTTTAAACATCACCGACGACCGCCGTATCCGCTCGGCGATCCCTACTATCCGCTACTGCCTGGATAACGGCTGCAGCGTGGTTTTGGCCAGTCACCTAGGACGTCCCAAAAACGGCTTTGAGGAGAAATTTTCGCTGCGAGGCGTGGCAAAAAGGCTTTCGAGGCTACTTGATAGAGACGTGATTTTTGCCGAGGACGTCATCGGCGCGGACGCGAAAGCTAAAGCCGCCGCGCTAAAACCTGGCGAAATTTTACTTCTTGAAAATTTGCGCTTTGAAAAGGGCGAAACCAAAAACGACGAGGCTTTGGCAAAAGAGCTTTCTGGATTCGGAGAATTTTATATCAACGATGCATTCGGCGTTTGTCACAGAGCTCACAGCTCGGTCGAGGCGATCACCAAATTTTACGACGAGAAGCACAAGGCGGCGGGATTTTTGTTGCAAAAGGAGATAAATTTCGCTCAAAATCTCATCAAGCACCCTGCGCGTCCGTTTGTGGCGGTCGTGGGCGGTAGTAAGGTTAGCGGCAAGCTACAAGCCCTGCATAACCTGCTTCCGCGCGTGGATAAGCTGATAATCGGCGGCGGCATGGCATTTACGTTTCTAAAATCGCTCGGCGAAAATATCGGAAACTCGCTGCTCGAAGAAGATCTCATCGAAGATGCGCGAGAAATTTTGCGTAAGGGCAGGGAGCTTGGCGTTAAAATTTACCTGCCGGTGGACGTCGTCGCAGCCCAGACCTTTTCGGCTGAAAGTGCCGTAAAATATGTCCCTGCCCAAGAGATCCCAAATGGCTGGATGGGGCTAGATATCGGACCAGCGTCGATTAGGCTCTTTAAGGAGGTCATCGCCGATGCGCAAACCATCTGGTGGAACGGACCTATGGGCGTTTTTGAGATGGATAAATTTAGCAAAGGTAGCATCAAAATGAGCCATGCCATCATCGACACACACGCGACTACGGTCGTTGGCGGCGGCGATACGGCCGACGTCGTCGAGCGCGCCGGGGATGCCGACGAGATGACTTTTATCTCCACGGGCGGCGGCGCAAGCCTGGAGCTTATCGAGGGTAAGGAGTTGCCAGGCATAAAACCGCTTAGAAAGGCTGTGGAGTGAGGTTTTTAGCAAATTTAAAGTGCAATCATACGAGAGAAAGCTTTGCTAAATACGCTGAAGTTTTAGACGCAAATTTAAGCGCAAACGACGACGTGACGGTATTCCCCCCGTTTAGCGCGCTTGATGGCGCGGCTCATAAATTTAAACTCGGCGCGCAAAATTTCTACCCATGCGAAAGTGGCGCTCACACTGGAGAGATCGGTAAGGCGATGCTGGACGAGTTTGGCGTAAAAAGCGTGCTGATCGGACACTCCGAACGACGCGAGCTGGGCGAGAGCGAGGAGTTCTTGCGCGCTAAATTTGACTTCGCCGCAGAGGCGGGCTGGCAGATCGTCTACTGCATCGGCGAAAATTTGAGCGTAAACGAAGCGGGTCGCACGAAGGAGTTTTTAGCGGAGCAGCTAAAAAATATCGAGCTTGGCTACGAGCGGCTGCTGATCGCCTACGAGCCCGTGTGGGCGATAGGCACGGGCAAGAGCGCGAGCGCAGAGCAGATAGAGGAGATTTTAAATTTCATCCGCGAGCAGACGAGCGCGCCGCTGCTTTACGGCGGAAGCGTAAACGTCGCAAATATCGGCGGGATAGCGGATATCGCAAACTGTGATGGAGTACTAGTAGGTACGGCGAGCTGGGACGCGTCGAAGTTTTTGGAGCTTATGCGCGTTGTCTCGTGAGCGTCTTTTAATGAGTTGGAAATTTTAAGTCTGCGACAGGCTATGTGCCTAGTCTTGACTTAAAATTTCTACACAACATTAAAAATCCATCTCACGATACTGCCGCTATTAAATTTTAAATTTAAAAATTTAAATCAAATCGCTTAAAAGCCAAGCAAATTTTAAAGGAGAAATAATGATTTTAAAAGGCAAAAAGGGCCTCATTGTTGGTGTAGCTAACGCTAAGTCAATAGCTTACGGCATTGCAAAAGCTTGCTGCGATCAAGGTGCGCAAATGGCGTTTACATACCTAAATGACGCTCTTAAAAAACGTGTAGAGCCGATCGCGGAGGAGTTTGGGAGTAAATTCGTCTATGAGCTTGACGTAAACAATCCTGCTCATCTTGACGGTCTTGCGGATCGCATCAAAGCAGACCTTGGCGAGATCGATTTTGTTGTACATGCAGTGGCTTACGCACCAAAAGAAGCGCTTGAGGGCGAGTTTGTAAACACGACAAAGGAGGCATTTGATATCGCGATGGGAACTAGCGTGTATTCGCTACTAAGCCTTACTCGTGCGGTCCTACCGGTGCTAAAAGAGGGCGGCTCGGTACTTACACTCACATATCTAGGTGGACCTAAATTCGTGCCTCACTATAACGTCATGGGCGTTGCTAAAGCGGCGCTTGAAAGCTCGGTTCGCTACCTAGCGCACGACCTTGGCGCTAAAAATATCCGCGTAAATGCGATCAGCGCAGGCCCAATTAAAACGCTTGCTGCAAGCGGTATAGGCGACTTTAGGATGATTTTACGCTACAACGAAGTAAATAGCCCGCTAAAACGCAACGTTACAACTGAAGACGTCGGCAACAGCGCGATGTATCTGCTTAGCGACCTAGCTAGCGGTGTAACAGGCGAAGTTCACTACGTAGACTGCGGCTATAACATCATGGGTATGGGCGACGTAGCTACCGACGCCGAAGGCAACACGATCCTAGCTTGGGACGCAAAATAATCTACTAATACAAATTTTTGGCGGGGTGACTCGCCAAATTCTTCTTTTAAATTTCATTAAATTTATTGTAACGGTACGCAATAAGAGCTCTAGGGTGGCTTATAGATACAAATAAGCCGGGCTTGGGAGCTTGGTCGAAGAACAGCTAAATAAGCTAAAAATGAGTGAAATTTTACTGCGTGATGAGAATAGGCGCAAAGCGAGCTTTTAGGACTTCTCAGGTAACTACTTACTCACCGATGGGGGCACTTGTTTATGGGTGTGGTGGCATCGTGATAGACGGAGGTTAGCTACGCCTGCTTGGCTCAGGATGCGAGCAGATGAAGCGTGGAATTTACAGCTTTAATCTTGGCAAAAGCTTTAGCGAGGTAGGACAGATGTCTAGCTATTTGTGCTCGTAGCAAACGATATTTTGGGTAAAATTTTCACACTAAATGGCGTCGACTTTGGTGACAAAGCCGGCGATGTCTTTTACTGCATGCCAGACAAGCGGCAAATGGGAAGATGCGCAGCTTGGCTACTCGCAGTTTTTATACTGGGCGATATGCGGCGATATATCTAAATTTTGCGAGCTTTACCACTAGGATGACTGGTGCGAGGATGTAAAAAATTTTTGCCTTGATAAGGTGATGTTTGCATTGCTGCCGATACTTTGGCAAGACACCAACGTAAGTCTAAGACTAAAAAATATGAAAAAGGATGATATTTGCATGAATAAATTTTTCATTTTTGCCTTCAATGGCGTCTAGTAAATTTATATGATACTTCCAGCAGATCCAAGAGTTTTGCTCTATCTTATTTAAAATTTATAAAATTTTTTCATAATCTACTTAAGAGTGTTTATAAAAACAATTCTGAGCGCTAAAAAAGCAAAATTTATTTTAGATTTCTTAAGCCTTTCTTGATAAAAATTATCTACAAATTTTAAGAATTTTTATACTTGTAAGAATTTTCTATTAAAAATTAACCTTATTTACTACCTTGATAAAATCATATAATTTTATCCTTTATTTCGATATTTAATTAATTTATTAGATAATTAAAATTTAAAAATAGTTTATATTTTTATCAAAAAAACTCAAAAATTTATCCAAAATTTATACTTAAAATTATAATATTCAATCTCAAAATTATGCTATAAAATTAAAATAGTAATTTTAATAACCAAATTAGGAGAAAATATGAGATTTAAAAGCTTATTTAAACTCTCTCTTGCAGCAAGCATAGCAGTTTGTGCAAATGGGGCAGACGAGAGCGTGCTAAGCGGAGTTGAGGTAACAAGTAGCAGTGGCGGATACGGCGTTGATGACATCAAAATTTCAACCAGAAATGCTGGCCTAGTAAAAGACGTGATGAGAGATATCCCTGGCGTTTATGTAGGCGGCACGAACGGCATGAACCAAAAAATTTATATGAGGGGCGTTAGCGATCGCGGTCTAAATATCACGATAGATGGCGCGAAGCAAAACGGAAATACATTTCACCACAACGCCGACTTGCTTATAGATCCGGATCTTATAAAAGCTGTTGATGTCGAGGTTGGCTCAAGATCAGTGGTAAACGGCTCGGGCGCACTTGGCGGTTCGGTCGCCTTTAAAACGGTTGATGCAAAAGACTTGCTTGATGATGGTGAGATCATCGGCGCAAAGATAAAGACAGGATACGCCTCAAATAACAGCGAATTTTCACAAGGTCTTATGCTATTTACTGCTCCAGTTGAAGGGCTTGATTTTATAGCAGCTATTAATCACAAAGGCTACGACTACGGCAAAAGCGGCAACAAAAGAAAGATAGGCGGCGATGGAAACGACCTTAGCTATCTTTTAAAGCTTGGCTACAGCTTCCTTGACGCGCATAGGATTTCTATCTCAAGAGAGTATAATGAATTTAAAGGCATGTATCCAATGAGAGCTGAGTTTGGTAGCTGGTATAGCGATTCAAATGCTGTTGATAATCGTAAATATGAGCGAGATACTACAACGCTAAAATACGAGTATAAACCAAGTGATCTTCTAAATTTAGATGTAACGGTATACAACACTGAGCATAAAAAAGATGATCCGGTCTTAAAAATTTTAGGCGTAAAAACAAACGGTATAAATGCAAAGGCTAAGAGTATAGTCGAGACCGGCGCTTTGACACAGACGCTTAGATACGGTGCTGAGTTTTACCAAAGTAAAAATTTTAACAAACCAGACAACCACTACCCAGAAAAAGTAAATAACTACTCAATATATGCAGAAGATGCGCTAAATTTTAGCTCGCTAACTATCACTCCAGGTATCAGATATACGCACCATGAGCTAAAAAGCTACGACGGCAGAGCTGGAAATGTAAAGAGCTATACCTATAAATTTAACGAATTTACCCCAGCGCTTGCGCTTGATTATGAGATACTTAAAGGTCTTAACGCTTTTGCAAGCTATGCAAGAGTCTTTAGAGGGCCTGACGTTATGGAGTCGATGATGGCAGGTGGAAGCAGAAGCTGGGAAGCAAACAAAGATCTGAAACCTACAACTGGCAACAGCTACGAAACTGGTCTTAAATACCACGGCGATATAAATGAAGCTAGCTCATATAACCTCTCTGCAAAATATTTCATGACAAAATATAAAAATTTAATAGTCGATAATAACGCAGCAGGTGGTAGAACAAATCCGATAATGATTAGAAAAAATGCTGGTGGGGCAGACATAAGCGGCGTCGAGCTACTTGCAAGGCTAAATTTAGACGCACTAAGCCTAGCTGCTAGCTACACTCATCAAAATGTAAAATACAAAGATAGGGTCGCTAAGGCAAGCGGTGGCTACTACACCTCAAACGTCATCGGCTACCGCGATCAGGGCGATAAATATACGTTTAACGCCGAGTATGCATTTTCTAGCATCGATACGCTAATAGGCTACAACCTAATCTACTTCGCTTCAAAAAATACCATATCAGCTGGCAATAGTGAAAATGCCAAGATACCAAGCTATGCAGTTAGCGACATCTATGCTAGCTATACGCCAAGTAGCGGCAAATTTAAAGGGCTAGAGATAAATGCTGGAATTTACAACCTTTTTAATAAAACTTATGCTTCGCAGTCTCAAAGAATGGCTGATTATACAGGCAATCCAAACTACGTAGACTGGGAGCCGGGTAGAAATTTCAAAGTAAACGTATCTTATAAATTTTAACTTTGTGGCAAGGTGAAAGCCTTGCCAAATTTCTCTTTTATATAAAAATTCTAGCTTTTTTCACCATGCTGTTTGTTTTAAAATTAATATAGTATCATTTTGGCGACTAAACTTTTTTGGGAGAAAAAATGAGGCAGAAGCACTTTGAAGTGGTAATTGTCGGAGCAGGCATTAGTGGGACGGCGCTCTTTTATGAGTTGGCTGCATTTAGTGATATAAAAAAGGTTGCACTTTTAGAAAAATATGACGGCGTAGCTACTCTAAATTCAAACGGCAAAGGCAACTCACAAACCATTCATTGTGGCGATATCGAGACAAACTACACACTAGAAAAGGCAAAAAAAGTCTCTCGTGTGGCAAATATGCCAGTAAAATATGCTCTAAAATACAATCTTGATGGCAAGTATATGTTCGCTCATCAAAAGATGGCACTAGCTATCGGAGATGCCGAAGTAGAGCGCATGAAAGAGAGATATGAGAGTTTTAAAGAGCTTTTTCCTTATCTTGAAATTTATGACAAAGAGAAGTTAAAACAGATCGAGCCAAACGTCGTTTTTGACGCAAATGGCAATGAGAGGCCAGAAAACATCATCGCCATAGGCACGCAAAATGGGCAGTTTACGACGATGGACTTTGGTGGCTTAGCAAACTCACTTGTACAAAATGCGCTAAATTTAGGCGCAGATGGCTATGAGATCAGCCTAAACTCAGAAGTAACTGATATAAAAAAGGCGGGTGGTACATTTCACATAAAGATAAATGATGGCGAGGTGATCACCGCAAACTACGTTGTAGTAGATGCTGGAGGACACTCGCTATTTTTGGCTCACAAAATGGGTTATGGACTTCATCTTAGCACATTGCCTGTTGCTGGAAGCTTTTATTTCGCAAAAAAACGCCTGCTAAATGGCAAAGTCTATATGGTGCAAAACGATAAGCTACCATTTGCCGCTCTTCACGGCGATCCAGATATCCTAGCTAATGGAAACACTCGCTTTGGACCAACAGCCCTAGTCATACCAAAACTAGAGAGATACCACGGCTGTTCAAGCTTTTTTGACTTTTTAAAGTGTCTAAAATTTGATAAAAATGTCCTTGATGTCTTTATGAACCTACTAAAAGATGATGATATCAGGTCATATATACTAAGGAATTTCTTATTTGAAGTGCCATTTATCAATAAAAAAGAATTTGTAAAAGATGCTAGAAAGATCGTGCCAAGCCTAAGTGAAAATGACCTAAGCTATGCTGTAAATTTTGGTGGCGTAAGACCGCAAGTTATCGACCGTAATAAAAAGTGCCTTGAGCTTGGCGAGGGCAAGATAAGCACAGGCGAGGGCATAAGTTTTAACATGACTCCAAGCCCTGGGGCTACGAGTTGCTTTGAAATAGCAAGAACTGATATGATCGAAGCCTGTAAATTTTTAGGTAAAAATTTTAACGAAGAGAAATTTAACGCTGAGTTTTTTGGATAAAAATGGGAGTGTTTGATATTTTTAAAAAAGGTGCGGATATGCCAAAAACAGCACAACAAAGAAAAGATGAGAGTATAAAAATTTTAAAAAAAGAGGGCGTGGCTGTGCTTGAGAGTCTACCACTAAGGTATGACAATAGTGAAGTTACGCCAAGAAGCATTGATGAGATCATTGCTCGTGCGGTTTGCTCATTTACGGCCATTATGTGTGCTTGCACTATCCGCGACAATGGCCACCTAAGTGAAGATGAGATAGCTTGGGCTAAAGACTTTTTGGGCGATTTTTATGATGACCTAAGTGTAAAAGAAAAAGAGGTCGTAGAGGGCAGAGCCGATATAAATTTGGCCGTAAATATGGGCTGGAAGTATGAGTCGCTTTGGATCTTGCTTTGGGCACTTGGCATTGCCGAAGATATCGGAGAGATGGATAAAATTTGTGACTGTGACTTTGTGATGAATGTCTTTAGAGAGGGTGGGCTCAAAAACCGCTCAAAGCTGCGCAGTTTGGATGAAATTTTAAGCAAGCTTGACCTAGTTTATCGCTATCACTGGGCGTGTGTGGACGCAAGGATAAATGGCAAAAAGGTTGCTGGACTTGACGAAGAGATCGTTATGGAAAGACGTGCAGGGCTTGAGTGGCTATGCTGCAAAGGTTGGGAAAATGACGACTTAAGAGCCGAATTTAACGCTTGGGACTACCCTGATCTAAATACGTAAATTTACATTTTTGCACTAAAATAAGCCAAAAATGAAAGGAAAAATATGAAAATTTTAGTAACTGGAACAGCTGGATTTATAGGATTTCACCTTGCAAATGCCCTTGTGGCACGTGGCGATGAGGTCGTTGGATATGACGTTATAAATGACTACTATGATGTAAATTTAAAGCTCGCGCGCCTAAAAACGGCTGGCTTTGATACGAGCGAGATAGACTATGGCAAGCTTATCACCTCAAAAACGCAGCCTAATTTAAAATTTATAAAAGCAGACCTCGCTGATGAAAAGACGATGAAAGAGCTTTTTGCTAAAGAAAAATTTGACATAGTGGTAAATTTAGCCGCACAAGCAGGCGTTCGCTACTCGCTCATAAATCCAAAAGCCTATATAGACAGCAACATCACAGGCTTTGTGAATATCCTCGAGTGCTGCCGCCACAATGAGATCAAAAATTTAGTCTATGCAAGCTCTAGTTCGGTTTATGGCCTAAATGAAAACATGCCGTTTTCTACGCACGAGGCGGTAAATCACCCTATAAGCCTCTACGCAGCGACTAAAAAGAGTAACGAGATGATGGCACACACCTATAGCCATCTATTCAACGTACCAACGACTGGACTTCGCTTTTTTACGGTTTATGGACCATGGGGACGTCCTGATATGGCACTATTTTTGTTTGTTGATGCTGCGCTTAAAGATAAAACTATCGATGTTTTTAACTATGGCAAGATGAAGCGCGACTTTACCTACGTGGACGACATCGTAAAGGGCATAATTAAATGCATCGACAACCCAGCCAAGCCAAACCCAGCTTGGGACGCAAAGCACCCAGACCCTGCTACTTCAAAAGCGCCGTTTAAGGTATATAATATCGGTAACAACAGCCCAGTCGAGCTCATGGACTACATCAAGGCGGTTGAGATAAAGATCGGCCGCGAGATCAAGAAAAATTTCCTCCCACTTCAAGCAGGCGACGTGCCAGCGACATTTGCTGATGTGAGCGATTTGGTGGCTGACTTTGACTACAAGCCAAATACAAAGGTAAACGACGGTGTGGCTAAATTTGTCGAGTGGTACTGCGAGTTTTACGGAGTTAAGATTTAAGGAAAGCAGATGAGGCGATGTGAATGGGCAAAAGGCGAGCTTGATATAGCTTACCACGATAACGAGTGGGGCAAAGTCGTAAAAGATGATAGAAAATTTTTCGAAATGATAGTTCTGGAGGGTTTTCAGGCGGGACTTTCGTGGCATGGAGTGCTTCAAAAAAGAGAGGCTATGAGAGAGGCGTTTGATGGCTTTGATCCAGAGAAGATCAAGCTTTACGGCGAGGCTGAGATAGCTAAATTTATGCAAAATGAGAGGCTGATCCGTAACCAATTAAAACTAAAATCACTTTCTGCAAACGCCATTGTATTTTTATCCGTAACGCAAGAATTTGGTAGTTTTTATGACTATCTTTGGGGATATTTATTAAAAAAATTTGATTCCAAATTTGACGGCAAGCAGATCATAAATCACTATCAAGATATCAAACAAGTGCCAGCCACTACGCCTATGTCAGACTTTGTGGCAAAGGAGCTAAAAAAGCGAGGGTTTAAATTTTTAGGCTCTGTTAGCACCTATGCATTTTTGCAAAGTGTGGGCGTTGTAGACGATCATATGGATTATTGTTTTTGCAAGGCAAAAGCTTGATTAGAATAATTTTTGTGGCTTTAGCCCTTTTAAATTTTGCATTTTCTCTTGATTTGCTGCGCCTTAGCGAGTATAAAGATCAAAACGTCTCAGGCTGGCTAGCTAGCGAGAAGCTTGATGGCGTGCGTGCCTACTGGGACGGAGAGAATTTACTCTCAAGACAGGGCAAAAAGCTGAATGCACCGCTAAGTTTTACTAAAAATTTCCCAAAATTTGCACTCGATGGCGAGCTTTATGCAAATGAGCTTAAATTTGAAGAAATTCAGGCTACTGTGATGGATAAACTGCCAGATGAAAAGGCGTGGAGCAGGCTTAAATTTCACGTTTTTGACGTGCCGGAGGCAAGTGGTGGCTTGCTTGATAGGCTTGAAGTTTTGGCTAAATTTCTAAAAAATGAACCAAATCAAAATTTGATCATCATAAAACAGATAAAAATGCGTGATAACGCCCACTTTTTAAAATTCACAGAGGACATTATTGTAAAAGGCGGAGAGGGAGCAGTCGTGCGTGAGCCAAATGCGCCGTACGAGCGAAAAAGAAGCAAAAATGCACTAAAATTTAAAAAATTTAAAGACGCCGAGTGCGAGGTGGTCTCTATAAACAAAGGCAGCGGCAAATACGCAAATCTTGCTGGCTCGCTTACCTGTAAAGCGCTTGGTGGCAAAGATGATGAAGAAAAAGCTGGCGAGCCAAAATCTGGCACTATCTTTAAAATAGGCTCAGGACTAAGCGACGAGCAACGTACAAATCCCCCAAAGATAGGCTCCATAATCACATATAAATTTCAAAATTTAACAGCCAAAGGCAAGCCAAGATTTCCAATATTTTTAAGGGTTAGAGAAGATTAAAATTTATTCAAAAGCCTTGCTTTACTTTTGCTTTACTCTATTTTTGATAAAATTAACCACTTTTTACGAAAGGCTTAAACTTGAAAATTTTAGTAACAGGTGGTGCTGGATACATCGGCAGCCACGTAGTAAAAGCACTTTTAAAGCAAGGCAATGATGAGATAACTATCATCGATAATCTCTGCAAAGGCTCACAAAAAGCACTTGAGGCGCTCCAAAAAATCGGAAATTTTAAATTTATAAACGCAAATTTAGAAGATGATCTAAGTGAAATTTTTGAAAATGGTAAATTTGATGCGATCATCCATTTTGCAGCGTTTATAGAGGTTTTTGAGAGTATGAGTGAGCCGCTAAAATACTATCTAAACAACACCGCAAACGTTGCGAGGGTGCTAAGATACGCAAAAACTTATAATGTAAATAAATTTATATTTAGCTCAACTGCCGCAGTTTACGGCGAGCCAGACGTGGCAGAGGTGAGTGAAACAACGCCTACAAATCCGATAAATCCATATGGTAGAAGCAAGCTTATGAGCGAGCAGATCATTAAAGATTATGCCGCTTCAAATAAAAATTTTAAATTTGCGATTTTACGCTATTTCAACGTAGCAGGCGCAGACGAAGAGGGACTTATCGGTCAAAATTATCCAAATGCCACGCACCTTATCAAGGTGGCTGTGCAAACTATACTTGGCAAGCGCGAGAGTATGGGCATTTTTGGTGATGACTACGCGACAAAAGATGGCACATGCGTAAGAGACTACATTCACGTTAGTGACCTAGCAGATGCTCACATTAGTGCACTAGAGTATATTGGTAAAAATGGTAGCGAAATTTTTAACGTGGGATACGGCAGAGGATTTAGCGTAAAAGAGGTCATCGAGACTGCAAAAGAGGTGAGTGGGGTAAATTTTAAAGTGTTAAATGCGCCAAGAAGGGACGGCGACCCAGCTATTCTTATCTCAAACGCAAGCAAACTGCGCTCGCTAACAAGCTGGAATCCAAAAAGAGACGATCTAGCGCTCATCATAAAAACTGCCCTTGAGTGGGAAAAGAAAATTTAAGGATAAGCATGAAAGTAGCTGTGATTGGAACTGGATACGTTGGACTAGTGAGTGGTGCATGCTTTGCTAAGATGGGCAACGACGTGATCTGCGTCGATGTCGATGAAAAAAAGATCGAGGCACTAAAAAATGGCGTCGTACCGATATATGAGCCAGGGCTTGCTGATATCGTGAGTGAGTGCTATAAAAATGGCTCGCTTAAATTTAGCACGCAAATAACTGAAGTACTAGAGCATGCGGATGTGCTATTTATCGCAGTTGGTACGCCTATGGGCGCTGATGGACAGGCGGATTTAAAATATGTCCTATCGGTGGCAAAATCTATCGGAGAAAATTTAAGCAAACCGCTAATCGTAGTCGATAAATCAACCGTTCCGGTAGGCACAGGAGCTAAGGTGCATGAGGTGATCGAGGCTGAGCTTAAAAAGAGAAATGCAAAGGTTAAATTTGAAGTCGTCTCAAACCCAGAGTTTTTAAAAGAGGGCGCGGCGGTTGAAGATTTTTTAAAGCCAGATCGCGTAGTTATCGGAGCTAGCAGCGAGTGGGGCTTTAGCGTGATGAGAGAGCTTTACGAGCCATTTATGAAAAATCACGACAGACTCATTTGTATGGACGTAAAATCAGCCGAGATGACAAAATACGCTGCAAATTCGATGCTAGCAACCAAAATAAGCTTCATAAACGAGATAGCAAATATCTGTGAACGCGTGGGCGCTGATGTAAATTTAGTAAGAAAAGGCATCGGCAGCGACTCAAGGATCGGATATAGCTTCATCTATCCAGGTTGCGGATACGGCGGCAGCTGCTTTCCAAAAGACGTTGAGGCACTCATCTACACAGCTAGACAAAATGGATTTGAGCCAGAGCTTTTAAACGCGGTCGAGTCAAGAAATAAGGCGCAAAAAAGAGTACTATTTGAGAAAATTTATAACTTCTTTGGTGGAGATCTAAAGGGCAAGACGATCGCGCTTTGGGGGCTTGCATTTAAGCCAAATACCGATGATATGAGAGAGGCTAGCTCGCTAACTTTGATAAAGCTTTTAGACGAAGCTGGCGCAAAAGTGGTCGCTTATGATCCAAAATCAAGCGAGGAAGCTAAAAAATATATACCAAATTTAGATGTGAAATATGCTAAAAATAAATATGACGCGCTTAATAACGCCGATGCTATGGTGCTTGTGACCGAGTGGAGCGAGTTTAGATCGCCTGATTTTATGGAGATCAAAGAGAGGCTAAAAAATGCCGTTATTTTTGACGGACGTAACCAATACAACGCTAAAATTTTAGCTGAGCATGGATTTAAGTATTTTCAAATCGGAGTAAAGGCATGAGAAAATTTTTACTTTTTATTGCAGCTTGCACGCTTCCGTTTGTACTTTTGGCGGGCGAAAATGCGGCAAAAACCGAGGAAAATATTTTTGAGTTACCTATCTCAAAGATGCCGCCTGATTATTTTAAATACGAAGTCGCTTTTTTTAAAGAGATAGAAATCGACTGCAACTTTGCCTTTTTGCTCGGCGGAAAGCTTGAAGAAAAAGAGGACGCGCGCGGGATTTATTATGAATTTAGCGGCGGGGATGAGCTAGCGCAAACGATGATGCTATGCAAGGACGGAAAGAAAAAGAGACGGGTTTATTACGAGCTCACTCAAATTTTACCAGGCGTTAGCCCTATTAGAATTATAACTCCAAAAGGTGTAAGTGCGGAAATAAGAATGTACGAACGCGTAAAAAAGATAGAAGCAAAAAAGAAAGGAAAAAGTAAATGAAAATAGCAGTAGTAGGACTTGGATATGTTGGACTTCCACTTGCAGCAGCTTTTAGTGAAAAGTACGAAGTAGTAGGCTTTGATGTAAATGCAAAACGTATAGAAGAGCTTAAAAGTGGCTATGATAGAACGCTTGAACTTAGCAACGAGCAGATGAAAAAAGCGATCGATAATGGTATGAAATTTAGCCTAAATTTAGACGATATTAAAGAGTGCAACTTCTTCATCGTGACCGTCCCGACTCCGATAGATAAGAACAAACGCCCTGATCTAACTCCAGTCGTAAAAGCGACTGAGAGTGTGGCAAAAGTGCTTAAAAAAGGCGACATCGTTGTTTATGAGAGCACCGTTTATCCAGGCGTTACAGAAGAAATTTGCGTGCCACTTCTTGAAAAAAGCGGTTTGAAATTTAACAAAGACTTCTTCTGCGGCTATTCGCCAGAGCGTATAAACCCAGGTGATAAAGAGCATACCGTAACAAAGATCAAAAAGATTACTAGCGGTTCAACTCCTGAGATAGCCGACAAGGTCGATGAAATTTATCGCTCGATCATCACAGCTGGCACTCACAAAGCTTCAAGCATCAAAGTAGCAGAGGCTGCAAAGGTCATCGAAAACACCCAACGGGACATCAACATCGCTTTTATAAACGAGCTTGCGATGCTTTTTGAAAAGCTTCATATCAACACTATTGATGTGCTTGAGGCTGCAGGTACTAAGTGGAATTTCTTAAATTTCCGCCCAGGTCTAGTTGGTGGTCACTGCATCGGCGTAGATCCATATTATCTAACTCACAAAGCTCAAGAGGTAGGCTATCATCCTGAAATGATCCTAGCAGGCCGCCGTATCAACGACGATATGGGCAGATACGCAGCTGATCAGGTTATAAAACTAATGATAAGAAAAGGCGTGCTTATCAACAAAGCCCGCGTGCTTGTTCTTGGTATGACATTTAAAGAAAACTGCCCAGATATAAGAAATTCTCGCGTTATAGACGTGGTTGATGAGCTAAAAGATTTTGGCTGCAAGGTCGATGTGACTGATCCTTGGGCTGATAGTGCTGAGGTAAAACACGAGTACGGCTTTGATCTAGTGAAAGAGTATAACCTAGATGACTACGACTGCATCGTGATTGCCGTAGCTCACAATGAGTTTAAAAAGCTAAATCTAAAAGGACATTTAGTTTACGATATAAAAAATATCTACCCAGAGGCTGACGCTAGGCTGTAAGGAATTTAGTGCATAAAGTAAGCGTAAATTGTAAAATTTTACTTATATTTCTAGCTGCTTATCTGTTTGGGTTTGTAGCTAGGATGCTCTGGGTATTGTGGGCAAAGGATATGCCAGAGTTTTACTTTAATGGCGAATTTATGCTTACGACAAATGACGCATACTGCTACGCAGAAGGTGCTAGAGACATGCTGGCTGGCTTTCATCAGCAAAATGACTTTAGCCCATTTAATCACCCAATCTCAACTATAGTTTTTTATATTTGCAAAATTTTTCCTTTTAAGATCGAAAGCGTGATGTTTTACATGAGCATCTTTTTAGCTCCTCTTATCGCACTTCCAGTTATTTTGATATCAAATGAGCTTAAGGCTCTTAGGGTAGGAGCTGTGGCAGCGTTTGTGAGTGTTATCTTGCCAAGCTATCTTTCAAGGACATCGCCTGGATATTTTGATAGTGACATGTTAAATGTCACATTTGCACTTTTTATCATCTATTTTTTGATCAGGCTTTTAAACACAAATGAACAAAAATTTATCGTTTTGCCTGGAGTCTTTGTATCGCTTTATCTTTGGTGGTATCAAAGCTCATATGCACTTATTTTAAGTATTTTCTTTATGTTTTTACTATATACGCTAGTTTTTATGCGAGATAGATTGCAAAATTATCAAGCGATATTTTTTATGTTTATAAGCATCGTAAGCTCAAATGCTTTTACTAAAGATCCACTAATAGCAAATAAAATTTTGGTTTTAAATTTAGCAGTTATTGCTTTATTTTTCTCTCTTTTTTGCAAATATAAAAATTTACTCTCAGCTAGAAATTTAGCCATTTTTCTTACTTTAATGCTAGCTATTTTTATCTATTTTGGTGGTTTTGATTTCGTTACTTCAAAAATAGGTATTTATGTTTTTAAAGGCAATGAAATTCTTAGCGATAAATTTCACTTTATAAATGAGCATAATTTCATCAGCGAAGTAAAAAGTGCCAGTCCTTTGTATTTTATATATTTCATGTCGGGAAATATTCTTATACTACTGGCGGCTATTATTGGTTACTTGCTACTTTGCTTTAAATTTCGTCCATTTTTGCTTACATTACCAATGCTTGGACTTGGACTCCTCTCTTTCTTTAGTGGAGTTAGATTTGTTATGTACGTAACACCACTTGTTGCGCTTGGTTTTGGGTATTTTTTGCATTTTTTTTTAAATTTATTTGATCTTAGAAATTCCATTAAAAATTTGTCATTTTTAGTTTTTGCCGTAGCCGCTCTTGCTATAAATTTAGATTTTGCTTATTCATATAAGCCAAACACTGTGATTAGCCGTGATGAAGCAGTGGTGCTTGATGAACTTAAAAAGCTCACAAAGCGTGATGATTATGTATTTTCATGGTGGGATTATGGGTATGCTATAAGGTATTTTGCTGATGTTATGACTTTAAACGATCCTGGTAGGCAAGGTGGCGAAAATAATTATTTTGTTGGCCTTGCTTTGGGAAAAGATGAGGCATTTTCGGCTAGACTTGCAAGAGTGGCAGTTACGTATAATGACATCTCGCTTGAGCAAAATATAAGGCCAATAGATAAAATTTTAAAAGACTACAACACAAGCGATATAAATACTTTTTTAAGCCAGCTTAAAAGTGAAAATTTTAATCCACCGCTGGCAAAGAAGGCGGTTTATTACTATCTTGTGCCAAATATGATTGACATCGCGCCAAATATCTTTAGATATAGCTATATCGACGTCACAACTGGTAAAAGGCAAAAAGAGGATTTTTATCATGTTAGTGCATTAAATGGCATTAGCGAAGCTGGTATCGACCTCGGAGACGGCTATACTTTGCCTACAAATGAGCAAAAATTTATCATGCATAACGGCGAGAAAATAGCCGTAAAATCATTTTATAAGGTAAAAGGTGCTGGAAGAGATTTAAGAATAGATGAAAAAATCATAGATGAAAACGCCAAAATTTATGTGGTTTTTTTAGAAGACTATGCGCGGATATTGTTGCTTGATGAAAATGCTTTTAACTCATCTTTTGTGCAGCTTTTTATATTTGAACGAGTTGATGAGCGATACTTTGAGCCATTTGTTATCTCAAGTGGCGTAAAAATTTACAGGTTAAAAATCTAATGCTAATCAATTTAATAAGCTCGATCGTCGTTTTTGTCGTATCAATGGGTATAAATTTCTTTCTTACGCCATTTATCTTAAAAAGCCTTGGCAACGAGGCATTTGGCTTTGTGGGCCTTAGCAACGCCATCGTTAGCTACGCAGCGGTTGTAAGTGTAGCCATAAACTCGGTCAGTGGGCGCTTTGTTGCTCATGCGTGGCACAAAAAAGATCTAAACCTTGCAAACACCTACTACTCATCAGTGCTTGTTGTAAATATCTTCTTTTGCGCCGTTGTTGTGATGCTAAGCTCCATTTTCATACTAAATTTGCAAAGCTTTTTAAATGTCCCTGAAAATTTACTATTTGATGTGAGAATGACTCTTCTTTTTTACTTTATAAATTTCTGCGTTGGGCTATTTAACGGCGTTTTGACGGTCTGTGCTTTTGTGACAAACAAGCTTTACCTACTTTCCATCAGAAATGCCATCTCAAGCGCGATCCTGGCGATCCTCATCGTGGCGCTCTTTTTCTTTTTTAAGCCATTCATTTCATACATCGCCATTTCAGCGCTAGTTGCTAGCCTTTTTGTCTTTTTTAGCACCATTTTTATGTCAGCTCGCATCACACCGGAGCTAAAATTTAGCCTTAGTAAATTTGACTTTTCTAAGATAAAAGAGCTTTTAAGCTCTGGCATTTGGAACAGCTTTAATGCGCTAAATCGCATACTTTTAACGGGCATGGATCTTTTTATCTGCAACATTTTCGTAAATGCGAACGCCACAGGACTTCTTTCTGTCGCCAAGGCCGCTCCTATCATACTTGAGAGTTTTGTAGCGCAGCTTAGCGGTATCTTTGCGCCAAAATTTGTCGAGCTTTACTCTAAAAATTTGATCACGGACCTCATAAAAGAGGCTAAATTTTCAATGAAAGTGATCGCCTTTGTGATGAGCGCTCCGGCTGCATTTTTCGTCGTTTTTGGGCTTGATTTTTACACGCTTTGGCTACCTTTTAAAAGCGCAGATGAGGTTAAATTTATCTATAGCATCTCGATGATCACGCTTGTGCCTATCGTATTTATAAGCTTTGTTTTTTCGCTTTTTAACCTTGATAGCGCGACAAACAAGCTTCGCCGACCAGCCATTGCTAACACTATCCTTGGCGTTAGCACGATCATAGCACAGATCGCACTGCTTAAATTTAGTAACTACGGCGTTTATGGCATCGTCATCGTCGCAGCCATTTTTTATAGCATAAGAATTCTTGGCTTTGACCTTATAAATGCCGCTTTAAATTTAGAGGTAAAGCTCACTACGTTTTATGGGGTTTATTTTAAAAATTTAGCCGTTTTTGTGCTCTGCGTGCTTGCGATGTTTGCCTGCAAGGACTTTGTGAGCCTAAATAACTGGCTAAAATTTGCTATCTTTGCTGCGATATACGCCGGCGCAGCTTATGTTTTGGGATATTTTTTGTTTTTTAATGCCTTCGAGCGAGGCATAGTCTGGCGTAAAATTTTAAAAAAATTTAAAAGGTCTTAAATGAATGAAATTTATTTGATCTCTTTGGCAAAAGATACCAACAGGCGCGAGCTTTTGCAGCAGAAATTTAGCTCTTATGATAGCTTTAAGCTAATAGATGCAATAGACGGCAGGGAGCTAAACGCGAGGGAGTATTACAAGATCATTTCGCCATCATTTAAAGCTTACGGCAAGGTTTTAAGCCCAGCAGAGGTAGGCTGTTCGCTCTCGCATGTGAAAGCCTACGAGGCATTTTTGGCAAGTGAGGCTAAATTTGCCCTCATCTTTGAAGATGACGTAATCGGAGATGACCAGGACATAAAAGAGGCCTTTTTAGCAGCTAGCAAGATGCCTGAAAATAGCGTACTGATATGCGGCATGCAAGATGGGCTAGAAGGTAGGTTTAGCGCCTTTGGCAAAAAGGTGGATACTAGCCTAAGTAAGCCTCTTTGGCAGGTTTCAAAGCACTCATTTTCAAGCATTTATAGAGCAGGGGCTTACGTGCTAACTAAAAAAAGTGCTAAAAATTTGCTTGAAATTCATAAACGTGCGCTTTGCACGACCGATGTTTGGGACTATTTGCTAGGCGTTAATGATATGCAGATGTATTTTTGTGATCTTTTTGCGCATCCGACTGATCTAAGTGGCTCAAACATCGAGGGCGAGCGCCTTGAGAGAGGATACAGCGCAAATTTAAAGGCCTATATCAAGACAATTAAATTTATACTTTTCTCACGACTTGAGAAGCTTCAAGGCTATGAGAGAATTTTTAAAAGGGGCTAAATGAGCGAGCCATTAATCAGCATCGTAACCGCAACTTACAAGCGTCCAGAGCTTTTAAAAAAGGCCATAAAAAGCGCTCTAGCTCAAAGCTATAAAAATTTAGAAATAGTTGTAACCGATGACGGCGATGACGAGAGTGCGAGTGAAATTTGCAAGAGTTTTAACGATGCTAGGATCAAATTTGTAAAAAATAGCACTCACAAAAAGAGCCCAAATGGCAACAAAAATAACGGCTTTGACAACGCAACAGGCGAGTTTGTCTGCTTGCTTGACGATGACGATGAGCTTTTGACAGATGCTATAAAAGAGTGCTATGAAATTTTAAAAAGCGGCGAATATTCATGTGTTTTTGCAGACGCGATCTGTGAAAAAGATGGCGTTATGACTGAGGTGATGGCTGGTAGAAGCCCGTATAACAAGAGTGGGGCGATGAGCAAGGTTGATTATCACTGCGGGCGGATAAATGGCGAGTATTTTAAACTTTTTTCGCGTGAATTTATAGATGATTTTAGGTTTGATGAGAGCAGTTTTGGCGGCGAAAATGAGCTTTATATCCGCTTTTTTGAAAAAAATGTCTTTTATCTTAAAAAGCCACTTTACATCTACCGCATCGCAAGAAGCGATAGTGCGACACTAAATGCCAGCAAACACGCGTTAAACGTGGCAAACGCCTACATAAAAACTGCAAATTTGCACTACGACATCGCTATAAAAAATGAGCCAAAATTTCTAGCTATGCAGTATAAAAATGCCGCTTACTACGCCAAAATCGCTGGCGAATATGGGCTGATGCTAAGGTGTATCTTTAAAAGTCTTGGCATTAAATTTAGCAAAGAGGCGTTTGTTTTCTTGCTACTTTGCCCACTTCCAAGTGGCATTTTACCGGCACTTTCAAAGCTTAGAGTAAAGATCAAGCAAAGGTTTGGCGTATGAAGATATTATTTGTCACATCAACGCTTAGAAGTGGCGGTGCGGAGCGAGTTTGCGCGGTGATCGCGTCAAGATTTAGTGTGGACCACGATGTAAGTCTTGTTAAATTTGACAAGGACGAGCCATTTTACGAGCTAGCAAGTGGTGTGAAGCTCATAAATTTAGGCGTTGGGGCTGATGAGCTTGGCTTTGTTGGAAATTTAAAAAAGAGAGTTTTAAAGGTGCTTGCCTTAAGAGAGCTCATAAAAGATGGCAAATTTGACGCTGTGATATCATTTTTAGACGCCGTAAATACCTTGGTGCTCTTTAGCTCAGCTGGGCTAAAAACGCCTATAATCATAAGCGAGCACACAAACTATCTTGCGCCAAAAAGAGCCATTTTTAAGGTGCTAAGACGCATAAGCTATCCATTTGCAAACGCACTTAGCGTCTTAAGCGACGAGGATCTAGACTACTACTCTAAATTTTGCAAAAATGTGATGAAAATTTACAACCCACTCTTTGAAGAGGTGCGCAGTGAGAGCTTTGCTAAAGAAAATTTAATCATCTTTGTTGGCAGGCTAAATAAGATAAAAAACTGCGAAATGTTTGTAAGAGTGGCTGCAAACTTAAAGCAAAGCGGCTATAAATTCGCTGTCGCTGGAGATGGCGGCGAGAGAGCAAATTTAGAAAATTTAGCTAAAAGTTTGGGCGCTGATGTAGAGTTTTTAGGCAATGTAAGCGACATCGCCTCGCTTTATAAAAGAGCAAAGGTGCTGCTCTCTTGCTCAAATTTCGAGGGTCTTGGAAATACCTTGATAGAGGCGATAAACTACGACTGTGTGCGGGTTGCTACAAAAACTAGCGGGGCAAAAGAGCTTATAAAAGATGGCTTTGATGGCTTGCTTTGCGAGATAAATGACACTGATCAGATGAGCGAAAAGCTTGCAAATTTGCTGCAAGATGAGGCAAAAATGGGCGAATTTGTCAAAAACGCAAGAGCTAGACTTGATGAGTTTAGCGTGGAGCAAATTTATAAAAAATGGCTGGAGCTTTTAAAGCTTGGAGGTGTGAAGTGAAAATTCTTTTTGTCATCGCCGCACTTAGAAATGGTGGGGCTGAACGTGTGCTAAACGTGCTTGCAAACGAGCTTTGCAAAGACAATGAGATCACTATCGCTCTTCTTGAAGAGGACCTTGGGCTTTATAAATTTAGTGAAAAAATAAATATCATAAACCTTAGCGTCACTGGCTCAGGACTCGCTTTAAAATTTAAAAAAATCCTCGCTCTTAGAGCGTTTTTTAAAGAGCAAAGGGCTGATCTGATAATGAGCTTTATCGACTGGACAAACGTCGCTTGTGTGCTGGCAAATGCTGGGCTAAAGAGCAAACTAATAGCAACCGAGCATCACGAGCACAGCTACTTAAAAAGCAAAATCGCAAGTACTATGCGTGATATTAGCTACCGTTTTGTAGATGGCTTAAGCGTGCTAAGTAAAAGCGACTACGACTACTATAAATTTGCCAAAAACCGCGAGGTCATCCACAACCCACTTTTTATCGACGTGCCTGAAATTTGCGAGAAGCAAAATGTCATCTTAAGCGTGGCTAGGCTGGAGGAGGTAAAAGGCTATGATATCTATTTTGAGGCGCTTAGCAAGGTGGATAAGAGCTTGCTTGATGGCTGGAAGATAAAGATCGCAGGCAGTGGCAGGCAAGAGGCCGAACTGAAGCAAATGGCGTCAAATTTAGGGCTTAACGTCAAATTTCTAGGCCACATGAATGACGTCACAAAGCTTTACAACGAGGCAAAAATTTTTACTCTTAGCTCACGAAGCGAGGGGCTTTCAAATGTGTTAATAGAATCAGGCGCTTTTGGTTGCGCTAGGCTAAGTAGCGACACTGTGGGCGCAAGAGAGCTTATAAGTGACGGCACAGACGGGCTTATCTTTAAAAATGGCGACGCAAATGATCTAAAAGAGAAGCTTGAGATGCTTTTAAAAGATGAAAATTTAAGGCAAAAACTAGCAAAAAACGCCAGTGAAAGTGCAAATTTATTTAGCAAAGAAAATATCATCAAACAGTGGCGAGAATTTATAAAAAAGGTTGTTAGCAAGTGAAAAAATTAGCCGTTTTTTTATATTCGATGGGGCCTGGTGGGGCTGAGCGAAATGTGGCAAATTTACTGCCATTTTTGGTTAAACGCTATGAAGTTCATCTCATCCTAATGAGCAAGGTCATCGCCTACGAGATCCCAAGCGAGGTGCAAATCCACTTTATAGAAAATAGCGATCCTTATGAGAGCGGGCTAAAGAAGCTTGCAAGGCTCTTTTTGGCGATGCCAATGCTTGCCTTTAAGTATAAAAAGCTTTGTCAAAATTTAGGCATAGACACGCAGTTTGTGCTGATGAACCGCCCTTGTTATATTGCTGGGCTTGCTAGAATTTTAGGGCTAAAGGCTAGGCTGGTTATTAGCGAGCGAAGCTGTCCGTCGATCTTATATAAAGACGAT
The DNA here is from genome assembly GCF_002092855.1 of Campylobacter concisus. Lineage (NCBI taxonomy): Bacteria > Pseudomonadati > Campylobacterota > Epsilonproteobacteria > Campylobacterales > Campylobacteraceae > Campylobacter > Campylobacter concisus. The sequence continues at coordinate 272,408 of NZ_LVLC01000012.1, read as the reverse complement.
CTAAGCGGCAGGGTTAATAAATTTTTACTCACTCATCTTTATAAAAAAGCAGATCTCATTCTTGCTAATGCAGTTGGTAACAAAGAGGATCTAGTGCGAAATTTTGGCATGAGTGAGGACAAAACAAAGGTGCTTTATAACGCCCTTGATCTAAAAACCATAAATTTGCTAAAAGATGAGCCGCTAGAGAGTGATTTTAGGCCATTTTTCATAAATATCGGCCGCCTTGATAGCGGTAAAAATCAAGCCATGCTAATAAAAATAATTGCCTCCATTAATGACCCTCGCGCTACGCTTGGCATTTTAGGGAAAGGGCCTTTAAAGGACGAGTTGCAAAATTTAATCGACAAGCTTGGCGTTGCTGGGCGAGTAAAGCTTCTTGGCACTGATAAAAATCCTTTTAGGCATATAAAAAACTCCTCTTGTTTACTTTGTGCTTCGCGTTTTGAGGGCTTTTCAAATGTCTTGCTTGAAGCACTAGCATGTGAAAAAACTATTGTCTCGACAGAGCATAAGAGTGGCGCAAAGGAGCTTTTAGGCGAGAGTGAGTTTGGCATTTTGGTACCAGTTGATGACGAAAATGCGATGAAAGAGGCGATGATAAAGGTGCTTAACATGCCTAGAATAAGTCAAAATTTTGAAAAGGTTGCGTATAATCGGGCTAAATTTTTTGATAGTGAAAATATAGCGAGCGAGCTTATAAATTTTTTGGAAAATCCTAATGAATAGAAATTTATTTTTTAAAAATTACTCTTTATACTTGATGATATTTGTCGCAGTTCTTTTTGGCATGGTTTGTAGGCTCTACTGGGTCTTTTGGGCGAGTGAATATCCGGTATTTTTCTGGAACAACGAGCTAATGATCAGCACAAACGACGGCTACGCATTTGCCGAGGGAGCAAGGGACATGCTAGCTGGCTTTCACCAAGAAAACGACCTTAGCTACTACGGCTATCCGCTCTCGACGCTTACTTACTGGATTGTGAAATTTCTAGGTGTCAAGCTTGAGACAGCGATGATTTATATGAGCGTATTTTTCTCATCGCTTGTGGCTGTGCCAGTTATCCTGATCGCAAATGAGTATAAGCTAAAATTTGCTGGCTTCATCGCTACACTTCTTGCGGTGGTCGCAAATAGCTACTACAACCGCACTATGGCAGGCTACTACGATACTGATATGCTCATCATCCCACTTAGCGTCTTTGTCGTCTGGGGACTTGTTAGGGTGCTTGAAAAAAAGGACGCAAAGAGCCTAATAATCGCACCCTTAAGCGTGCTTATTTATATGTGGTGGTATGCGAGCGCGTTTTCGCTTATTAGCATTTTAACTGGGCTATTTTTACTTTACACGCTCATTTTTGATAGGAAAAATCCACTTTTTTACCTTGAAATTTCACTGCTTTTACTTGCCATTTCAAACCTTGATCTATCACTTAAATTTGGTGTGATATTTGCATTTTATGCACTTTGCCTCTTTAAAAAAGAGGTGATAAATTTAAAAATTGCTTTTGGCATTTTGGCAGTTGTTTTTATTGTTTTTGTAATTCGTGGCGGACTAAATCCGATTATTTTTCAGCTTAAATTTTACGTCTTTAGAGATGCGCCTGAAGTTGGAGGCATGAGCTTTCACTTTTTTAATGTCAATCAAACCATCCAAGAGTCAAGCATCGTTGATTTTACGCTATTTTGTGAGAGGATCAGCGCAAATGTCATCACATTTTTGATCTCACTTGCTGGTGTTACTCTTTTTTGCTTTAAATACCGCTCATTTGCCGTCTCGCTTGGCATGCTAGCTCTTGGCTTTTTAGCCTTTAAAAGTGGCCTTAGATTTACTATTTATGCTGTGCCTATTATGGCGCTTGGCTTTGGCTATTTGGTGGAGTTTATACTTTCAAATTTAAAGCTAAAAGGAGCGGTGCTAAATCTTGCGAGAGCCTTTATAACAGTGCTCGCTCTTACTCCAGCGCTCATTCATATCTATGGTTACAAAGCTGAGCCAGTTTTTGTGCACAAAGAGGTTGAAATTTTAAATAAGCTAAAAGGTATCGCAGGACGCGAGGACTACGTGGTTGCGTGGTGGGACTATGGATATCCGATTAGATATTACAGCGATGTTAAGACGCTCATTGACGGTGGAAAGCACCTTGGACGCGAAAATTTTGCCGTGAGTTTTGCGCTTGGAAGCGATGAGGTGAGCTCAGCAAATATGGCAAGGCTTGATGTTGAGTACACAGAGAGAAATTTTAAAGAGAGATTTAACGGCAATTTGGCTCAAATTCTAAAAGAGAGAAACGCAAGCATTGATCAGTTTTTTAGTGATATAAAAGAGGCAAATTTTAGCCTGCCAGCAAAGACAAGGGAAATTTATTACTATCTTCCAGATAGGATGCTTGGTATTTTTCCGACAATTTTGCAATTTAGCAAGATCGATCTAAAAAGCGGTAAAAATTTAAACAACGGCCTTTTTATCGTCACAAGAGCGATCTCTCAAAATGAAAATGGCATTAGACTAAATGGTGGATTTACGCTCACAAGTGATGTCACAAATTTAATCTATGATGGCAATATCTTGCCTCTTAAATCTTTCATAGAGACTGATTATAACGAGGCTGGCAAGCTAAATGTCAAAGAGTATAAAAATAACGAACTTTCAAATATTTCTGTCATTTTTATGAGAGATTATGGTAGGTTTATCATCCTTGATGAAAGTATTTTAAATAGCGCATACATCCAGCTTTTTGTGCTTGAAAGGTACGATCCAAAAATTTTTGAGCCAGTCATACTTGATGGGGCGGCAAAAATTTATAGGCTAAAGAGGTAGAGATGGCAAGGATAGGGTTTTTAAGCCATGCTGATATGAGCATACACTTTTTTAGACGGCCTATTATGCAAGCCTTAAAAGATATGGGGCATGAGGTTTTTGCTATCGCTCCAAAAGGAAATTTTACTGATGAGCTTGCTAAAAGCTTTCACTCTGTCACTTACGAGCTTGACAAGGCGAGCCTAAATCCACTAACTGTGATAAATAACTCTAAAAAACTATCTCAAATTTTAGGCGAGTTAAATTTAGACCTGCTGCAAACTGGCGCTCATAAGTCAAATGTATTTGGCACGTTTGCTGCCAAAAACGCTGGTATAAAGCATGTGATAAATTTAGTTGAAGGCCTTGGTAGCTTTTATATAGATGATGATATTAAGACAAAGGCTGTGCGTTTTGTCATGGAGAGTCTTTATAAATTTTCCTTTGCAAAGGCTGATGTTTGCGTATTTGTAAACGACTCTGACGCTGATTATATGATTTCAAAAAATTTGATAGATAAAAGTAAAGTTTACCGCATAAAAAGTGTCGGCGTAGATACTGCTAAATTTGACCCAGCCATAACGCAAGCAGCGGACCTTGGTGAAAAAAAGGTGATTTTAATGATCGCAAGAGCCATGTGGCACAAGGGCGTTCGAGAATTTTACGAGGCAGCTGAAATTTTAAATGGCTACAAAAACTGCGAATTTGTCTTTGTGGGCGAGGGCTTTGCTGGTAATAAATCAACCGCAGATGAAAGCTTTTTAAAAGGTGGCAAAGTACGTTATCTTGGCGCTAGAAACGACATACCACAGCTTTTAAAGGCTTCTTATTTGCTAGCACTTCCTAGCTATAAAGAGGGCTTTCCAAGAACGGTTTTAGAGGCGATGAGCATGGCTAAAGCAGTCGTTGCAAGTGACGTGACAGGCTGCAATGAAGCTGTAAGAGACGGCTACAACGGACTTTTATGCAAGGTAAAAGACGCAAATGATCTTGCTGGAAAGATAAAAATTTTGCTTGACGATGAGGCGCTTTGCGCTAGACTTGGGCAAAATGGCAGGGACTGGGCGGTTAGTGAGTTTGACGAGAAGCAAATCGCAAAAAGATATATAGAAATTTATAGGAAATTTACAGATGTATAGAAATTTTTTAAAGAGGGTGATTGATATTTTGGGGGCTTTGTTTTTACTCATTTTAACGTCGCCTATCATTATAGCAACGGCGATTTTTATCTATTTTAAGGTAAGTCGTGATGTCATTTTTACGCAGGCAAGACCAGGTCTTAATGAGAAAATTTTTAAAATTTATAAATTTAAGACGATGAGCGATGAGCGTGACGCAAATGGCGAGCTCTTGCCAGATGAGCAGCGTCTTGGTAGATTTGGCAAACTTATCCGCTCGCTTAGCCTTGATGAGTTGCCACAGCTCTTTAATGTGCTAAAAGGCGATATGAGCTTCATCGGACCAAGGCCGCTTTTAGTTGAGTATCTGCCCATCTATAACGAAACACAAAAGCACCGCCATGACGTACGTCCAGGTATCACAGGGCTAGCGCAGGTAAATGGCAGAAACGCCATAAGCTGGGAGAAAAAATTTGAGTACGACGTCTATTACGCTAAAAATTTAAGCTTTATGCTTGATGTAAAGATCGCTTTAATGACCATCGAAAAGGTACTAAAACGAAGTGGCGTCAGCAAAGAGGGGCAGGCGACGACGGAGAAATTTAATGGTAAAAACTAAGAAAATTTACATCTACGGAGCAAGCGGTCACGGTCTTGTGGTCGCTGACATCGCTAGAGATAATGGCTATGATGAGATAGTTTTTTTAGATGATGCTAGCGAGCGTAAATTTAGCCCAGAGCTTGAAAAAGCTGACATCATAATAGCCATTGGCGAAAACAAAACTAGGCAAAAGGTCAGCCAAAAGGTAGAGGCTGCTGGCTTTGAGATAGTAAATTTGATCCATAAAAGTGCGGTTGTGAGCGAAAGTGCTGCGATAGAAAAAGGCGTAGTTGTCATGCCAAATGCCGTGATAAACGCAAAAGCTCACATAAAAGAGGGTGCTATCATAAATTCTGGTGCAGTCATAGAGCATGAGTGCGTGATAGGTAAATTTGCTCACATCAGCCCAAATGTAGCTCTTGCTGGAAACGTTAGCGTGGGCGAATTTACGCATGTAGGAATTGGCTCAAGCATTATTCAAGGTATAAGCATCGGCAGCAACTGCATCATCGGCGCTGGAAGTGTGGTCGTTAGAGGTATAAAGGACGGCACAAAGGCTTACGGCGTGCCAGCATGCGAGCACGCTAAGATATAAATTTAAAAATAAGTGCTAAAATCGCCAAAAAATCACGAAAGGGATGAAATGGATAGGGTTTTTTTATCTCCACCAAATATGAGCGGAAAAGAGCAAGAATATATAAAAAAAGTTTTTGAAAGCAACTATATAGCGCCACTTGGTGAATATGTAAATAAATTTGAAGAAAGTATAAAAAACTACACTGGAGCAAAAGACGCACTAGCACTAAGCGCTGGAACCGCGGCACTTCATCTAGCACTTCGCGTCCTTGGCGTAAAAGAGGGCGACTTTGTGCTGGCTTCTAGCTTTACTTTCATGGCTTCAGTCTCGCCTATACTTTATGAAAAAGCAACTCCAGTATTCATAGACTGCGACGAGAGCTGGAATTTAAGCCCAGAACTACTTAAAAAAGCGATCTCAAATTTACCTAAAAAGCCAAAGGTATTAGTCGTTACTCATCTTTACGGACAAGCTTCAAAGATGAAAGAAATTTGTGAAATTTGCCAAAATGAGGGCATCGCTTTGGTTGAAGATGCAGCTGAAGCACTCGGCGGATTTTACGGCGGTAAGGCGCTTGGCACATTTGGCGTGATGGGCGCATATAGTTTTAATGGCAATAAAATAATCACCACTTCAGGTGGTGGTATGCTGGTTGGTGATAAGGAATTTGTAGAAAAAGCTAGGTTTTACAGCACTCAAGCAAGAGAGCCACTGCTTCACTACGAGCACAAAGACTATGGCTACAACTACCGCTTAAGCAACGTACTAGGTGCTATTGGCGTGGCTCAGATGGAAGTTTTGGAAAAAAGAGTCGAGCAAAAGAGAAAAGTGTTTGAAATTTATGAAAAAGAGCTTGGCGGTGTTTTAGAATTTATGCCAGAGCTAGCAAATTCTCGTGGCAATAGATGGCTAACAACTGGCGTTTTTGCCAAAAAAGATGCACATTTAAAAGTTATCAAAGCACTAGCTGATGAGAACATCGAGAGTCGTCCACTTTGGAAGCCTATGCATTTACAGCCTGTCTTTAAGGGTGCGTTAAGCTTTATCGATGGATATAGCGAAGATCTATTTTCAAGAGGAATTTGCTTGCCAAGTGGCAGCGATATGAGCGAACAGACACAAGAAAGAGTGATAAAAATAGTCAAGGAAAATGCGTAATGTTTCATGCAACAAAGTTAAAAAGGCTCGTATTTTTCCTTCTTGGCGATGTTTTTATATTTGTTTTTTCGATATATGCGGCTTATCTTTTAAGATTTAACGCTGACATCCCAGATATCTACGTGCAAGGGCTTTTTGTAACGGCTGGATTTTTGATCGTATTTAAGCTATTTTTTATGTGGATGTTTAAAATTTACAAGGTACCGTGGAGGTTTTTTGGATTAAACGAAGCAAGAAAAATTTTCCTAGCTCACGTTTGCTCAGCGGTTTTATTTACGATCATTTTTTTTATCATTCAAGATTTTTTAAATCCATATCCAAGAAGCGTTATTTTCATTGATCTTCTTATTTCATGCTTACTTGTTGGGCTTTTAAGAATTTCAAAACGCATGGTGCTTGACTTTTCAAACAAACCTCACAAAGGTGAGCCTTGTATCGTTATAGGCGCAACGTCAAAAGCGCTTCACGTCTTGCGTGGCTTAAAGCAGGGCTATCTTGACTACTACGCAGTTGGCGTGGTAGATGGCAGAAGTGACCTTGTTGGCACATATTGTGATGGATTTTTAGTACAAGATAAAAAAGATATACCAAGCCTTATAAAAGACTACGACGCAAAGACCGCTATCATCGCGCTTGCACTTGATCAAGATGAGCTTCAAGCTCTAGTTGATGAGCTAAGTGGATATGGTATAAGAGATATGAAGCTCTTCTCTCTTATCGAAAATGAGCCGATCAAGGATATCTCGATCGAAGACTTGCTAGCTAGAAAGCCAAAAGATTTAAACCCAGAGGCTATTTCAAATTTTTTAAAAGATAAAAGAGTGCTTGTCACTGGAGCTGGCGGCAGTATAGGAAGTGAAATTTGTAAGCAGTGCTTGAAATTTGGTGTAAGTGAGCTTATAATGGTCGAGCATAGCGAATTTAACCTTTATAAAATAGGCGAAGATACAAAAGATAAAAGAACTATTAGCAAGCTTGTAAATATCACAAATTTAAAGGACTTTGAAGAAGTTTTTGCTGACTTTAAACCTGAGATCGTCATCCATGCAGCAGCCTACAAGCATGTGCCACTTTGCGAGCTAAATCCTCGCTCGGCTGTCGAAAACAACATCCTTGGCACAAAAAATGCTGTCGATCTTTCTAAAAAATATGGTGTTAAAAAATTTGTCATGATCTCATCAGACAAGGCTGTGCGTCCAACAAACATAATGGGTACAACTAAGCGTGTTTGTGAGCTTTATGCACTAAATTCAAACGAAGCAGGTGTATGTGAGATAGTTTGCGTGCGCTTTGGTAACGTCCTTGGCTCAAGCGGATCTGTCATACCTAAATTTAAAGCGCAGATCGCTGCAAATAGGCCACTAAGCGTCACGCACCCAGAGATTACAAGATATTTTATGCTTACATCGGAAGCTTGTCAGCTAGTCCTTCAAGCGGCCTCTATCGCAAAAGGTGGCGAGCTTTTCGTGCTTGATATGGGCGAGCCTGTTAAGATCGTTGATCTTGCTAAAAAGATGCTTCTGCTTTCAAACAAAGAGCATCTGGGTATAGAATTTGTAGGTCTTAGACCAGGCGAGAAGCTTTATGAAGAGCTGCTTATCAACAAAGATGACGTTCAAACTAAGTATGAATCGATCTTTGTGACGCATTCAGAGCCTTACGATTTAGCGCTTTTAAACTCGCAGATAAGTGAGCTTTTACAGCTTGAGGATAATGAGATCGCACCTGCGCTTAAAAAGATCGTTCCTGAGTTCAATCACGCATTAAATTTAAAAGGTTAAATTTGGTTATTAAAGATATTAAGAGATTTAGTGACACGAGATATAAGGCAAGGGCGTATATTTGTTATTTATTTAGTAGAAATTTGCCAAATAGACTGCCCGGAGTTTGTTTAGAGAACATAAAAGCTGGCTTTGATAAGATCAGCCACGAGATAGAAAATTTTGACGCACTATACATCTTAGATGAAAATGGCGTGCAGATCGAAGACTCTATCAGCCTAAATGAGAAGTATAAAATTCCAAAAGGCGAAAACCGCGCAAATAAAGCCTACTACTACACTGCAGTGCGTGAGAAAAGATGCGTTTTAAGCGATCCATATCCATCAAGCCTAAATGGAGGTTTATGCGTCACAGCAAGCGTGCCTATCTATAATGAAAAAAATGAGCTTAAATTTATCGCTTGTATTGACATTAGCTTAGAAAATATCCTAAAAATGGTCGATGGTGGCTTTGTTGAGGAGCATTTTGGTAGATTTTTAAAGACTGTTTACACACTATTTTGTGCCTCACTTTTTATGATCTGTGCGTTTTTGTTTTGGCACGGTGTGAAGAGCTTTATATCAAAGAGTATCCAGCATATAAATGTTGAAGAAATTTTTGAATCAACTATTATCTTAACGCTCGCTCTTGCCATTTTTGACCTTGTGAAGACAATATTTGAAGAGGAAGTTTTAGGAAAAAATCACGATGAAAATAGTGTTATTTATAAAACCATGGTTAGATTTATTGGCTCAATTATCATCGCACTTGCGATCGAAGCGCTTATGCTAGTCTTTAAATTTGCTATTACTGCACCTGAAAATATCATAAACGCTATCTATCTAATAGGCGGCGTGGCGATGCTAATGGCGGCACTTAGCTTTTATCTTTTTAGCGTAAAAAGGCAAGAGAACAGATGATTGCTATTATTGATTATGGTGCGGGCAATATCAAAAGCGTGATAAATGCTTTTGATTTTCTTGACAAAAAATGTGCCTTAGTAAGTAAGCCTGAAAATTTAAAGGAGTATTCGCACATTGTTTTGCCAGGCGTTGGAGCTTTTGGTGAGGCGATGACAAAGCTAAAAAGTAATGGTATGGATGAAGCCGTAAAAGAAGCCGTAAAAAGCGGTAAAGCATTTATTGGTATTTGTCTTGGCATGCAGCTTTTATTTGAAAAAGGTTTTGAATTTGGCGAACATGCTGGGCTTGGACTGATAGCTGGCGAGGTCGTAAAATTTAATGAAACTAATTTCGATAAGCCATTAAAAATACCTCACATTGGCTGGAATGCTTTGGAATTTAAGCAAAATAGTTCATTAAATTTAGGACTAAAAGAGCTTGAGTATTTATATTTTGTACATAGCTATCATGTGGTTTGTGATGATAAATTTGCACTGGCAAAGACGACTTATGGATATGAATTTACAAGTGCGGTTTGGCATGAGAATATCTTTGGCTTTCAGCCTCATCCAGAAAAAAGTCATGAAGCTGGACTTAAAATTTTAGAGAATTTTGCGAGGTTATGATGGAAATTTTTCCAGCAATTGATTTAAAAGAGGGGCAAGCAGTTAGACTTAGCAAAGGTCTTATGCAAAGTGCAAAAATTTATAGCAACGAGCCAAGTGAACTTGCTAAGAAATTTGAAGATTATGGCGCAAAATGGCTTCATGTGGTTGATTTGGATGGTGCATTTGCTGGAGAGATGATAAATTTTAAAACAATTGAAAAGATTACAAAGGCTACAAATTTAAGCGTCCAAGTGGGTGGTGGCATAAGAGATGAAGAGCGAATAAAACGCTATTTAGATCTTGGAGTTAGCAGGGTGATCCTTGGCTCAGTTGCCCTTCATGATCCAGAATTTACAGAAAAAATGGCTAAAATTTATAGAGTTGTAGTCGGCATTGACGCAAAAGATGGCTACGTGGCCGTGCAAGGTTGGGGCGAGATCTCAAATATAAAAGCAATTGATCTTGCAAGAAAATTTGCAGATGTTGGCGTGGAAGCTGTGATTTGTACCGATATTAACAAGGATGGAATGCTTGGCGGAGTTAATGTTGAGTTTAGCTTGCAAATAGCTAGAAATAGCAAGCTTGAGACAATAGCAAGTGGTGGCGTGAGTGATATAAATGATATTTTGATGCTAAAAGCCACAAATGAGATTAGTGGCGTAATAGTTGGAAAAGCCTACTATGAAGGGTTACTTGACCTAAAAGAGGCCTTTAAACTACTTAGATAGCGTTAAAGCTTTTATAAATTTAAATTAGCTAGAATAGGGCAATTTTTACTAAAAGGATATTATGTGAAGATTTTGGTTGTAGATGACAGTTCAACAATGAGAAGAATCATAAAAAATACTTTACAAAGGTTAGGACATCAAGAAATTCTTGAGGCTGAGCACGGTCTTGAGGCCTGGAATATCTTAACTCAAAATGAAGGTATCGAAGTTCTTATTACTGACTGGAACATGCCTGAGATGAACGGTCTTGAGCTTGTTAAAAAGGTAAGAGCTGAGCAAAAGTATGTTGATATGCCTATCATAATGGTAACAACAGAAGGCGGAAAAGCCGAAGTTATAACAGCTTTAAAAGCAGGTGTTAATAACTATATCGTTAAACCTTTTACGCCACAAGTTTTAAAAGAGAAGCTTGAAGACGTTCTTGGTTAATGAAAGATAAATTCTACGAATTAAGCATAAAAACATCAAATTTTTATGATGAAATTTTAGAGCTAGTTTTCTCTTTTGGGGTCACCTGTGTTGAAGAGCTAGATCACGAGATCATCATCAGGGAAGAGTATGATCTAAAAGATATAGCTTGGGGTATCGAAGAGTATGCAAAAGGGCTCTCTAGTGTTCGTAAAATTTCAAATGATTTAAAAATTTCTCTTAATTTAAAAGAAAATAAAGACTGGCTAGGTGAATATAAAAAGGCAGTTAAGCCTATTTTGGTTGATAAAATTTATGTTAGACCTAGCTGGGAAGAGCCACTTAATGGCGTAACAAATATCATAATCGACCCAGCTCTAGCCTTTGGTTCAGGGCACCATGAAAGTACAAATTCTTGCTTACAACTTTTACAAAAATATGCAAAAAGTGGCAATACTACTTTAGACGTGGGTTGCGGAAGTGGAATTTTAAGTATTGCCCTGGCAAAGCTTGGCTGCAAGGTCGATGCTTGTGATACAGACGAGCAAGCCACGCAAAGCTCACTTAGCAACGCCGAATTGAATGAGGTTAAATTTAATAAAATTTGGACAGGCTCTATCGCAAATTTAGAGCAAAAATATGACATTGTTGTAGCAAATATTATCGCTGATGTCATTTTTATGCTCTCAAATGACTTAAAAAAATTACTTAAAAAAGGCGGCTACTTGGTATTGTCAGGAATTTTAAACAAATACGAAGATAGGATTAAAGATACATTTAAGGATTTGGAGCTAATTGAGATAAAACAAAGTAACGATTGGAGTAGCTTTGTTTATAAGGAAATAGATGAATAACCAAAATAATAACCAAAACAATGGCAACAATAACGGTTTTTTTAATAAAAATCCTATTTTCATTTTTGCCATTTTTGCAATAGTTATAGTTTTAGCTTTTAGAAGCTTTAGTGGAGACGGACTTGGTGGCTCTTTTGGGCTAAATAGTAATGCTCAGAGTAAAATGGTAGCTTATTCTGAGTTTAAAGATATGTTAAAAAATAAGCAACTAAATGAAGTTGCGATATCTGAAACCACGATAAAAGGCGTTGGTAATGACAAAACCATCTACCTCGCAAAGCGCATAAATGATCCAACGCTCATTGGCATACTTGAGCAAAATGGCATAACTTACAGCGTTTATAGCGAAAATAACTGGTTTGGAGATCTTATATTTTCATGGATAATCCCAGTATTTATATTTTTTGCCATTTGGATGTTTATTGCTAGTCGTATGCAAAAGAACATTGGCGGCGGCATACTTGGCATAGGAAGTGCAAAAAAACTTATAAATTCTGAAAAACCAAAAGTTAAATTTGACGATGTTGCAGGTGTCGAAGAGGCAAAAGAAGAGGTTCAAGAGATAGTTGATTATCTAAAAAGTCCTGATAAATACCTAAGACTTGGGGCAAAAATTCCAAAAGGAATTTTACTAGTTGGCCCTCCAGGTACAGGTAAAACACTTCTTGCAAGAGCAGTTGCAGGCGAGGCAAGTGTGCCATTTTTCTCTATGTCAGCATCAAGCTTTATTGAGATGTTTGTCGGCGTTGGTGCAAGTAGAGTTAGAGATCTTTTTGAGAATGCTAAAAAAGAAGCCCCGGCAATCGTTTTTATAGATGAGATCGATGCGATCGGTAAGAGCAGAAATTCTGGTCCGATGGGCGGCAATGACGAGAGAGAACAGACGCTAAATCAGCTTCTTTCTGAGATGGATGGCTTTGATGCGGATAAGTCGCCAGTCATCGTTATAGCAGCTACAAACAGACCTGAAGTTTTGGATGCTGCGCTTTTGAGGCCAGGTAGATTTGACAGGCAAGTGCTTGTTGATAAGCCTGATTTTAAAGGACGCTGCGACATTTTAAAAGTTCACATGAAAGATGTAAAGATCGGCAAAGATGTAAATATCGAAGATATCGCAAGGCTTACTACTGGTTTAGCAGGTGCTGATCTTGAAAATATCATAAATGAGGCTGCACTTCTTGCAGGACGTAAGTCAAAGACCTTTGTTGAGCAGGCTGATCTTGTGGAGGCCGTTGAGAGATCGATCGCTGGACTTGAGAAAAAGTCTCGCCGCGTAAATCCAAAAGAAAAAAGAATCGTCACTTATCATGAGTGCGGTCACGCCTTGATAGCTGAACTAACAAAAGGTGCAAAAAGGGTAACAAAAGTCTCAGTCGTGCCACGTGGTCTTGCGGCACTTGGCTATACTCTAAATACGCCTGAAGAGAATAAATTTATGATGCAAAAGCATGAATTGATAGCAGAAGTAGATGTGCTTTTGGCTGGTAGGGCTGCTGAAGAGGTGTTTATTAAAGAAATTTCAACCGGAGCTAGTAACGACCTAGAGCGTGCAACTGATATCATAAAAGCTATGGTTAGTATGTATGGTATGAGTGATGTTGCTGGTCTTATGGTGCTTGAAAAGCAACGTGCTACGTTTTTAAATGGCGGTCAAAGCATCAAAGATTACAGTGATAAGATGGCTGAAAAGGTTGATGAGTTTGTAAAAACACTTCTTCATGAAAGATATACAGCTGTGCTTGGTCTTCTTGAAATTTATAAAGGCGCTATTGAAAATATGGTATCAGCACTTTATGAAGAAGAAACAATCGAAGGAAAAAGAGTTAGAGAGATCATTAAAAACTATGAGATCGAAAATGATCTAGAGAGCAGACTCGTAGAGATAGAAGAAGACGAAAAGAGTAAAAAAGAGGAATAAAAATGAGTGGCTATATCGCGAAAGCAGGATATAAATTTATATTATTTTTTCTAATTTTATTTGTTTTATCTTTGCTGTTTGGGATCTTGCCACTACTTTTTGCTATTTTACTTTTTTTGGGGCTTTATTTTTTTAGAGACCCTGAGAGAGAGCCATTTTCTGATGATAAATTGGCTTTACTATCGCCAATTGATGGCAAGATAAAAGAGATCAGTGCTTCAAATTTTGACAATAATGAAGTAGCTAAGATCGTCATAAAAAAATCTTTTTTTGATGTTGGTACATTAAGGGCTGTAAGTGATGTAAAAGTAGCTGAAATACGCAAAAGACATGGCTTATTTTTGTGTCAAGCTATGAAAATTTCAGAATTTTTAAATGAAAGAGCGATTATTCACTTTGAAAAAGAGAATATAAAATTTGTTATGAAAATTATAGCTGGAGCTTTTAGTCGAAGTTTGGAAATTTCAAATGTTACTAGCCTTAAAGCATCTAGAAAATTTGGCTTTTTAGGAAGTGGTGAGGTGATTTTATACCTACCAAGAGATACTAAGATATGTGTAAGTGTCGGAGAAAGCGTAAAGGCTGCTTCACTTTTGGGATATTTTGAAGAGGGAAAAAGAGATGAATAACATACAAAAGATGCAACTAATGTATATCTTGCCAAATTTATTTACAGCAGCTAGTGCTTTTTTGGGTGTTATTAGCATTATTTCATCTATTCAAGGTAACTATTTTAAAGCCATTATTTATATAATCTTATCGCTTATTTTAGATGGACTTGATGGGCGTGTGGCTAGACTTACAAAGACAACTAGTAAATTTGGGGTAGAGTTTGATAGCCTTGCAGATCTTGTTGCTTTTGGTGTAGCACCAGCGATTTTATTTTATTTGACTATTGGTAAAAATTTTGGCAGATTTGGAGCACTTATAGCTGCTATGTTTGTGGTTTTTGGAGCTATCAGGCTTGCTCGTTTTAATGTCACTACTGGTACATATGAGCCAAATGTTTTTATCGGACTTCCTATACCATCAGCAGCTATCGTGAGCGTGCTTTGGGTTGGTATTTATATCGACTATACTTTTTTAGAAGGATTTGAGTGGTGCTTGATGCTACTTGAAGCTACTTTGGCAGCTTTAATGGTTAGTAACATTCGCTATCCAAGCTTTAAAAAAATAAATTTAAAACAAACTCATGTGATAAGAATTTTAGTAGCTCTTGTAGTTGCGTTTTCGATGCTTTATCTATATCCATTTGAAAGTGCGACTTTGGTTATGAGCATCTATATGCTTTATGGTATAGTAAGAGCCACTATAATGTTTAGTAAAAATTCCAAAAAAAAGGAGAGCGAATGAGCGAAAATGGCGTCATAAAATCACGTAAATTTTTACCAAAAATCGAAATCAAAAACTCTCTACTGCTGCTACTTAGGTAGCAAATTTTTCTTTACTTAACTCATCAAATTTAAAATTTAAATATAAAAAACAAAAAAAGGACAAAAATGGATAAGAATAAAATTATAATCTTTGATACGACTTTAAGAGATGGTGAGCAAAGCCCTGGTGCATCGATGAATACAGCCGAAAAACTACAGATCGCACTTCAGCTTGAAAGGCTTGGCGTGGATGTTATGGAGGCTGGATTTGCAGCAGCAAGCCCAGGGGATTTTGATGCGGTAAACCAAATAGCAAAGCAAGCCTCAAATATCACGGTTTGCTCTCTTGCACGCGCAGTTGAGCGTGATATTAAGGCAGCTGGCGAGGCATTGGCTCCAGCTAAAAATAAGAGAATTCATACATTTATAGCGACAAGTCCAATTCATATGGAGTACAAGCTAAAAATGAGCCCAGATGAAGTAATAAAACGTGCAGTCGAGTCTATAAAATACGCAAAAACCTTTTGCGATGATGTGGAGTTTAGCTGCGAGGACGCTTGTAGAAGTGAAATGAGCTTTTTAAAAGAAATTTGTGATGCTGCCATAAATGCGGGTGCAAAAACTTTAAATATCCCTGATACAGTTGGTTATTTATATCCTGAAGAGATAACTGCTCGCATTAGTGAAATAGTAAAATTTGTAGGCGATAGAGCGATAATATCTGTGCATAATCACAATGACTTAGGTATGGCTACGGCAAACTCGTTAGCGGCTATAAAAGCTGGTGCAAGGCAGGTTGAAGGTACGATAAATGGTATAGGTGAGCGTGCTGGAAATGCTGCGCTTGAAGAGATCGTGATGGCTATCAAAACCCGCCAAGACGTCTTTGCTCCATTTTATACAGGCATTATCTCAAAAGAAATTTATCCAACTTCAAGACTGATTGCTAGTATTATAGGCATTGAGCCTCAACCAAACAAAGCTATCGTTGGTAAAAACGCCTTTGCGCACGAGAGTGGCATACATCAAGACGGCGTGTTAAAGCACAAAGAGACCTATGAGATAATTAGCGCTGAGAGCATAGGTCTTGAGAAAAATTCTCTTGTTTTAGGTAAGCATAGCGGTCGCCATGCGTTTAAAGATAAGCTTGCTAGCCTTGGATTTGACCTTGATAGCGATGCTCTTAATAAGGCATTTGAAAAATTTAAAGAGCTAGCTGATAAGAAAAAAGAGATATTTGATGATGATATCAGAGCTCTTGTGGCTGAAGAGATTACAAAAATTCCACAAGCTTATGAGATCACGGCTCTTCTTCAAAGTAGTGGCGGAAGCCTTGCAAGTGCCTCAATTAGTATAAAACACAATGATGAGATCATCAGTGACTCAGCTCTAGGAAATGGCACAGCAGATGCGATATTTAAGGTTGTTGATCGCATTAGTGGCATTAGTGGCACGCTAAAAGACTATAAAGTAGCGTCCGTTTCTCAAGGTAAGGATGCACTTGCAAAGGTTGATGTAAAGGTCGAGTTTGAGGGCAAAACGGCTGTAATAGGCCATGGACTTGACATAGATACTATGATGGCAAGTGCAAAAGCCTATGTTGGCGCACTAAATAGCTACCTTCGCATACATAAAAACTAAAATTTTAGCTGGCTGCTAAATTTGCAGCTGGCTATTTTAAATTTAATCCAAAAAATATATAAATTTTTAAAATTTAAAGTCCTTATTTAAAAAATAGAATTTTACTATCTTTGCAAATTTTAAAATCTTACTCACTCACCTTAGCAACTTACTAATTTTAGGGCTCATAAATATTCGCCACTAAATTTAGAAGCGTGATATGCCCGCTCGTAAATTTTTAAAATTTGATAAGGTTTAGACCGCATGCAGTGTAAAGCACTAGTGTATGCCTCTTGAATGTGCGAGGGATTTGGGGGATTTCTTAAAAAAAGGAGGGGGACAAGGGGATGGACTTCGCGTCTACCACGCAGTTGCGAGCCTGAGAAGTAAAATTAAGTCCCCTTGCCTCCATTTTGAATAAAAAATTGCAAATTTAATCAAGCCATTTTGTAAATTTTAAAACATTACACTCGCCATAGCAGACTACTAAATTTATAGCCACAAAATACCAGCTTTAATTTAAAATTTTGCTCAGAGAACAAATTTTTTGACTTACTACCCAACTATCTTTTTAACAGCTAGTGAGGCTAAATTTAGCCCAAAGCAAGCAGTCACACCCATGAAGCTTCCAAGTGGCTTGCAAAGTGGCTCTTCTGTTGAAAAGACCACGTCAAATTTACCGCTAAAGCCTGATTTTTTGAGCTCATATCTATATTTTCTAGCTAGTGGATCGACCGAGGTTTTCCAAACGCAGGCCACCTTTATCTTGGTTGGATCAACCCTTTTTGCCCCACCCATCGAGGCTATAAATTTGCTAGGATCCACCGCATTTGCAAGGGCGATCTTGGCGGTGATATCATCGATCGCGTCGATCACCACGTCAAATTTACTAAAGTCAAATCCAGCGACAAACTCAGGCGTGATCAGCGTCTGCATAGGCGTGATGCAAGGATAAATTTTGGCAAACTCCTCCACCTTTACGCCGCCTACATTTTCGCTGTAAATTTGGCGGTTTTGATTTGTCACATCAAAGATGTCTTTATCGATCAGCGTGATGCTTCCGACCCCGCTTCTAGCAAGCGCATCCACGCACATCCCACCAACGCCTCCAGCTCCGCAAACTAGCACTTTTGCGCTTTGAAGCTTGCTAAAACCATCCTCACCAAAGAGCCATCTTATCCTTGTAAATCTATCATTTTGCATCAAATTTTCCCTTTAGACCCTCCAAGCTCTCGTATGAAGTCATGTTTAGTTTTATGGGCGTTATCGTGGCAAAGCCCTCATTTACCTTGCTGATGTCGCTTGGCTCGCCTTTTTCATATTCAAGTGCGGCGTTTCCAAGCCAGTAGTACTCGATGCCTCTTGGGTTGCGATTAAGCGTGGCATGCGTGGCGTAGGTGCGTCTGCCAGCTGGCACTACGGAGTAGCCTTTGAAATTTTTGCTAGTTACAGCCGGGATATTTACATTTAGAAATTCTCTTTGATTTAGTAAAATTTCACCCTCTAGCACCTTTGGTACGATAAATTTCACGACCTCTTTTGCTAGCTCAAAGCCAAGTTCATTTAGTGAGTTATTCGCATAAAACTGCGAAAAAGCAATACTTCTAATGCCCTGCAAAACCCCCTCCATTGCCGCTCCACACGTACCAGAGTAGGTTATATCTTCGCCCAAATTTGCTCCGTGATTTATACCACTTATCACTAGGTCTGGCTTTTTGTTATAAAGTGCGTGAAGTGCGAGATAGACGCAGTCGCTAGGCGTAGCGTCGTCAAGTTTAAAAAAGTTATCATCAAGTTTTATAAATCTAAGTGGCCTTGTGAGAGTTAGTGAGTGAGCGCAGGCTGACTTTTCTGAGCTTGGAGCTACGATCGTGACATTTACGCCATCTAGCTCGCTTAAAGCTTCTTTTAAAGCAAGCAAACCAGCCGCTTCAAATCCATCGTCATTTGTTATCAAAATTTCTTTCAAATTTTATCCTTTAAAGGCTTGGATTTTATCACAGCTTTCTTAAAATTTTAAAGAATTTTTGCGTATAATGCCCCCAAAAAAAGACCTGATGAAAGTGTGTAAATGAAAATTTTAGTCTCCGCTCTTGAGCCATCGGCAAATTTGCATTTAAAAGAAATTTTGAAAAATTTTGAGGGCGAATTTGAGCTAATGGGAATTTTTAGCGAAGAGCTTGGCACGCCATATATGAAAAGCAGTGAGTTTTCAGCGATGGGCTTTGTCGAGGTTTTGCCGCTCATTTTTAAGGCAAAAAAGGCGATGAAAGTGATGAGCCAGATGGCAAAAGAGGCTGATGCTGTGCTACTAATAGACAGCCCAGCTTTTAACTTACCGCTTGCAAAAGCGATAAAAGAGGCTGGGGTTAAGGCAGCCGTGACATACTACATCTTACCTCAAGTTTGGGCTTGGAAGCCAAAGCGTGTGAGTGCGGTTGAGAGGGACTGTGACAACCTAGCTTCGATCCTGCCATTTGATGCGAAATTTTATAGCCGTTTAACCTATGTTGGACATCCTTTGATGGATGAGATAAAGCTTAAAAAAACTAGCCTAAGCAGCAGTGGCAAAGTGGCTTTTTTGCCAGGATCAAGAAGGTCAGAGATTTCAAGGCTGATGCCAGTTTATAGAGAGCTTGCTAAAAAGATAGAAGCAAAAAGGCTACTTGTCGTGCCACCATTTTTGCTTGATAAAGTTGGTGAAATTTATGGCGATGTAAGTAACTTTGAAATCGTTTCAAACACGCCTGAGGCTTTGTATGAGAGCGACTTTGCCTTTGTTTGCTCTGGCACTGCTACGCTTGAAGCAGCGCTCATTGGCACACCATTTGTGCTAGCCTATAAAGCAAAAGCGATAGACGTTTTCATAGCTAGAAAATTTGTAAAGATCAAGCACGCAGGACTTGCAAACATAATGTTTGATTTCATGGGCAAAGAGCCACTTCATGAGGAGTTTATCCAAGAATTTGCAACAGCTGAAAATTTGCTAAGAGCTTATGAGAGCTGCAATAGGCAGAAATTTTTAAAAGGCTGTGATGAACTAAGGGCTTATTTAGGGCATGGCAGCAGTAAAAATGTAGTAAAAATTTTAAAGAATATGGAGTAAAAATGAGTGAACCAATGACAATGCATGGATATGAGAAGATAGAAGCTGAGCTAAAAGACCTAAGGCTGGTGCAACGCCCTCAAATCGTAACTGAGATAGATATCGCAAGAAGCCACGGCGATCTAAAAGAAAATGCTGAGTATCACGCTGCAAAAGAAAAACAAGCCTTTATAGATGCTAGGATCGCTGAGCTTAGCGCGCTTCTTGCAAATGCCGAAGTGATCGATCCAAGTAGCTATGAGCACGATAGAGTTAGGTTTGGCTCAAGTGTGACGATAATGGACGAGGAAACCGAAATAGAGCACACATATACGATAGTTGGCATTAGTGAAAGCGACATCGATAAAGGCTATATCTCGATAAACTCACCTCTTGCAAAGCAACTTTTGGGTAAGGCTGAGGGCGATGAAGTAGTGCTAAATTTACCAAAAGGTAGAAGCGACGTTGAGATTGTAAAAATTTGCTATAAGCCTATAAAATTTGACTAAAAAGATGAGACAAAGAGCTAAAAACTGCTTTTTGGCTCTGCTAATTTTTAATTAAGGCAAAATTTGAGCGAATATCTATATGCCCCTATTATAAAAGAAGGTGCGATCTTTTTAGCTGATGCCCATGAAAACGTAAACCGCGATGGCTTTTTAAAATTTTTAAGAGCTGTTAATAGTGGCGAGATCAAAGAGCCACCACAAATTTTTTTATTAGGCGATATGTTTGACTTTCTAACGGGCGAGGGCGAATATACAAGAGAATTTTACTCTGAGCACTTAAGCCTTATAAATAAAATTTCACAAAAGGTAGAAATTGTTTACTTCGAGGGCAACCACGATTTTAGACTTTCAAATTTATTTAATAAAACAAGAGAAATTTGGGATGGGCACGAGATGCTGCGCTATAAAAGCGTTAGGGTTTATGATATTTACGATCAGCCAGCAAATTTCAAAACGATCAATGAAGAACGCGTTCAGATCGCACATGGTGATATATTTTTACCTTTTATAGATAAATATGCACTTAGATTTTTGCGCCTTAGATGGTTTTTAAAATTTATGAATGCTTTGGATAAATTTTTAAATTTTAAAATATCAAAAGCGATATTAGCCAGACTTACTAAGAAAAATTTGGACTATAAAATTCCTAATTTTAAGGAGCTAATGAGCAAGCATTTGCAAGGATATGAGGCTAATATCGTGATAGAAGGACACTATCATCAAGGCGAGCAATTTAACATTTACGATAAGTTTTATATAAATTTACCTTGTTTTGCATGTGAGCAAAGTTATTTTGTTGTAGAATACGCCCAGCAAAAATTAAATTTGCTCAAAATGAGTTTGAAAGGACATTGATGTTTGGAGATAACGTACTAAAAACGGACTCAAACGAGATGGAACTTGTTGATTTTCGTATCTTTAAAAAGACCGAAAACAAAGTATATGAAGGAATATACGGAGTCAATGTCGCAAAGGTGCGGGAGATCATTAAGATGCCAAATCTTACAGAGCTTCCAGGCGTTCCTGAGTATATCGAGGGAATTTTTGATTTAAGGGGCGTGGTGATCCCTGTCATAAATTTGGCAAGATGGATGAATATTATCGAGCCAACCGAAGGCGTAGTTATAAAGCCACGTGTTATTATTGCTGAGTTTAGTGGTATTTTGATCGGTTTTATCGTCCATGAGGCAAAAAGGATCAGGCGTATAAGCTGGAAAGATATCGAGCCTGCAAATTTTGCTTCAGGTTCTGGCGCTTTAGATAAAGGTAAAATAACAGGCGTAACAAGAATAGAAAATGATGAAGTTTTACTTATTCTTGATCTTGAAAGCATAGTAGAAGAGCTTGGAATTTACTCACCAAAGATCGAATTTGATGTAACAGACGATCAAAAACTAAAAGGTGCTGCTTTGGTTTTAGATGATAGCTCGACTGCTAGAAAGCTAGTAAAAGACGCACTTGAGAAAATGGGACTTAGCGTGGTTGAGGCTAAAAACGGCGTTGAGGGCTTGGAGAGAATGGAAGAGCTTTATCAAAGATACGGAGATAACCTATCAAGAGAGCTTAGAGTTATCTTAAGTGATATCGAAATGCCACAGATGGATGGATACCGCTTTGCTTCAACTCTTAAAAATGATGAAAGATTTAAAGAAGTTCCAATAGTATTTAACTCCTCATTGAGTAATGATTTTAGTGAAATCAAGAGCAAAGAAGCTGGTGGTGCGGCGTATCTTACGAAATTTGATGCAAGCATATTTTATCAAGAAGTGCTAAAAGTTATTGAAGCACATTCTAAATCTGCAAAATGAGGTGAAACATGGATGATATGAAAGAAATAATGGAAGACTTTTTAATAGAGGCTTTCGAACTTATTGAGCAGATAGATCATGACCTTGTTGAACTTGAGTCAAACCCTGAAGATTTGGAATTATTAAATAGAATTTTCCGCGTTGCTCACACAGTAAAAGGTAGTTCAAGTTTTTTAAATTTTGATGTTTTAACAGAGCTTACTCACCATATGGAGGATGTTTTAAATAAAGCTAGAAAAGGCGAGCTAAAGATCACTCCAGACATTATGGACGTAGTTCTTGAGTCAGTTGATATGATGAAAGGCTTGTTAAGCAGTATTAGAGATCATGGAAATGATACAGCTGCTGGCATTGATATTAAAAATATTTGCGCAAGACTTACTCAAATTTCTGAAGGCGAAGCCCCAGCAGCAGCTCCTGAAGCTCCTGCCACACCGGTAGCTGAGCCAACACCAGAGCCAGAGCCAGCCGCGCCTACCGAAGAAGTACCAGAGATAAGTGATGCTGAGCTTTCAAAGCTAAGTGATTCAGAAGTTGAAGCAGAAATAGAAAGACTCTTAAAAGTTAGAAAGGCTGAGGATCAAGCAAGGCGTGCTTCAAAAGGTATAGCTCCAAAATCTCCTAGCGAGATAGCCCCAGCCGCAAGTAGTACTTCAGCTCCAGCTGCAAAAGCAGAGAGTAAGGAAAAAGACGGAGATAAAAAGGTCCCAGCAGCAAGCAGTGGTGCAGTAGCACAGGAACAAACTATACGCGTTGAAGTAAAAAGACTTGATCATTTGATGAATCTAATCGGTGAGCTTGTTCTTGGTAAAAACCGCTTATTAAAAATTTATGATGACGTGGAAGAGAGATATGAGGGTGAGAAATTCCTTGAAGAGCTAAATCAAGTAGTCTCAAGCCTAAGTCTAGTTACGACTGATATACAGCTTGCCGTTATGAAGACAAGAATGCTTCCAATAGCAAAAGTCTTTAATAAATTCCCACGTATGATACGCGATCTTAGCCGCGACCTTGGTAAGCAAATCGATCTTGAAATTTCAGGTGAAGAGACTGAGCTTGATAAGTCAATCGTAGAAGAGATCGGCGATCCACTAGTTCACATCATCAGAAATTCATGCGATCACGGTATCGAGGATCCCGAGACAAGAAAGGCCGCAGGTAAGCCTGAAAAAGGCCTTGTTCAGCTAAAAGCTTACAATGAAGGCAATCATATCGTTGTTGAGATAGTTGATGATGGTAAAGGCTTAGATGCTGACATGCTTAAATCTAAATCGATAGAAAAAGGCATCATCACTGAGCGCGAAGCTGATGCGATGAGCGAAAAAGAGGCATTTGGACTTATCTTTAGACCAGGATTTTCAACTGCGGCAAAGGTTACAAACGTATCTGGTCGTGGTGTTGGTATGGACGTTGTTAAGACTAATATCGAAAAACTAAACGGTATCATTGATATTGAAAGTGAAGTTGGAAAAGGCACAGTTATGAAGCTTAAAATTCCACTCACACTTGCGATTATTCAGTCGCTACTTGTTGGAACGCAAGAAGAATTTTACGCTATTCCACTTGCTAGTGTTCTTGAAACTGTTCGTGTGCCGATTGATGATATCTACACGATCGATGGCAAAAATGTACTAAGGCTAAGAGATGAAGTCTTATCTCTTGTTAGACTCTCTGATGTATTTGGTGTAGAAAAAGCTTTTGATGGTGGAGATCAAACTTATGTCGTAATAATCGGTGTTGCTGAAGCAAAACTAGGTATTATCGTCGATACTTTGGTTGGGCAAGAAGAGATTGTTATTAAATCAATGGGTGATTATTTGCAAAATATCCCAGGTATTGCTGGTGCGACTATTAGAGGTGATGGCCGTGTGACATTGATTATCGATGTTGGTGCTATGATGGAGATGGCAAAAGATATCAAGGTAGATATTAGAGCCGAAATAGAAGATAGCACAAAAGCAAAGGAAAAACCAAGCGATTATAAAGTCTTGATAGTTGATGACTCAAAAATGGATAGAACTATCATGCAAAAAGCGCTTGAACCAACCGGGGTAACAATAATAGAAGCTACAAATGGTGTTGAGGCATTAAATATCGTAAAATCCGGAGAGCACTCCTTTGATGCGATCTTGATAGATATTGAGATGCCAAGAATGGATGGATATACACTAGCTGGCGAAATTAGAAAATACTCTAAGTATAGAAATTTACCGCTTATTGCTGTTACATCAAGGACGTCAAAAACAGATAGGTTGCGTGGCGTAGAAGTTGGAATGACTGAGTATATTACAAAACCATATTCAGCCGAGTACTTAGAAAATGTCGTTAGAAAGAATATAAAATTAGCTTAGGGGTAAGGGATGAACAATAAACTAAATCAAGTTTTAAGTAAACAAAAACAGCAAATGAATGGTCCTGAGTTAAAAAATAATGAGGATATAGTTCAGCTAGTAGGATTTGTTGTTGGCGAGGAAGAGTACGCAATACCTATTTTAAATATCCAAGAGATAATCAAACCTATTGAATATACACGTGTTCCTAGTGTACCTGATTACGTTCTTGGCGTGTTTAACCTACGTGGAAATGTTATTCCGCTTATTGATTTGCGTAAGCGTTTTTCACTAAATGTCACAAAACAAAGCCCAAGCACAAGATATATCGTTATGAAAGATGCGGATAATATTGCTGGCTTTGTGATAGACCGCTTGACGGAGGCTATCAGAATAGACCGTAACAGGATCGATCCGCCACCAGAGACTTTAGTAAAAGACAAAGGCATGATTTATGGTATCGGAAAGCGTGATCAAAATATCCTTACGATCTTAAAGGTCGAAAGCCTTTTAAAACGTGATTTTTAGGGTATAGCTTGATAAAACTTTGTGTTTTTGACTTTGACTCTACAATAATGGACGGCGAGACGATAGATATTCTCGCCGCCGCTAATAATGCTAGTGAAGAAGTAGCTAATATAACTAAGCGTTCGATGAACGGTGAGCTTGATTTTTTTGAAAGTCTTACAAAAAGAGTAAAATTTTTAAAAGGATTGCCACTTTTAAAAGTAAATGAAATTTGCAAAAATTTACCCATAATGCCAGGAGCTGGCGAGCTAATAGAAGCTTTAAAGCAAAAAGGTATCAAAGTCGTGGTTTTTAGCGGTGGATTTCACAATGCAACCGATGTAATGCAAAAAAAACTTAATTTTGATGCAAATTTTGCAAATATTTTGCACCACAAAGATGGAATTTTAACAGGCGAAGTTGGCGGAGAAATGATGTTTAGTAGTTCAAAGGGAGATATGATTGACCGCTTATGTGGACTATTAAATTTAGGCAAGGACGAGATAATGTGTGTTGGGGACGGGGCCAATGACATATCGATGTTTAGAAAGTGCGACCTTAGCATTGCATTTTGTGCAAAAGATATCTTAAAAAAAGAAGCGACACATTGTGTTGATGTTAAAGACTTGCGTGAAATTTTAAAATTTATAAGGTAGAAATTAATGTATGACAACGAAGCTAAATTCTCTCTTTGGTGTGATTTTATAGAGAGAAATTTTTTACAAAGCGAATTTAACTCTTTATTGGAAAATAATATTATAAACGGCGCTACAAGTAACCCGGCTATTTTTAAAACAGCATTTGCTTCACCTGCTTATAAAAAGATCATAGAAACTAGCAATAAACGCCACCCAAAAGATCTTTATGAAATTTTGGCTACTCAAGATATAAAAATTGCAGCATGTAAAATGTTAAGAAATTATGCAAACGGCGATGATGGCTTTGTAAGCATTGAGGTTGATCCAAATTTAAGTGACGATACAGTCGCAACGATAGAAGAAGGTATCAGGCTTCATAATCTAATATCAATGCCAAATGTTATGATAAAAATTCCAGCTACAAAAGATGGCTATGAGGCGATGAGCGCGCTTATGGCAAGGGGAATTAGTGTAAATGCTACGCTTATATTTTCACCAGATCAGGCTAAAAACTGCCTAGAAGCTTTTAAAGAGGGTAGTAAGGCTTATACAAGTCGCTTTATAGATACTACTATGCCAAAAGGTGTGATAAGCGTTTTTGTAAGTAGATTTGATAGAAAGCTTGATGAAGTTATGGCTGCAAAGAGCTTGCCAACGGGACAAATTGGCATAATGAATGCTGCAAATATATACCACCTGATCGAAGATTTTGGACTAGAAAATGTAAGAACACTTTTTGCAAGCACAGGCGTAAAAGGTGGTGGTTTAAGAGGGGATTATTACGTTAGAGAGCTAATGTATAAAAATTCTATAAATACAGCACCAATAGAGACGATAAAAGAATTTATAAAAGAAAAAGCAGAGGCAAAAAATGTGCCTAGTAAAGAAAATATCTCAAGCTTTTTTCAGATTATAAAAAATAATGAGATAGATATAAATGTCGTTTATAAAGATTTATTAAGCGACGGTTTAAAGCAGTTTGTATCAGCATTTGATGATATTATGAAATCACTTTAGACAAAGAAGCCTAAGCTAATACAAAAACAGCAAAAGTGACCATTCTTAAGTAAGCTTTATGTGAAATTTATAAAGCATTGGATAAAATCAGCACCTATTTTTTATGAAAGGAAAACGATGTTAGAAGGAATCGTTAGAGAGAGTATCGGTAAGAAGTCTGCAAAGGCTTTGAGAAGAGATGGTTATCTAATCGCCAACATTTATGGCAAGGGATTAGAGAATGTTGCAGCTGCTTTTAAAGTAAATGACTTTATTAAAGAAGCACGCAAAAAAGAGAGCCTTGCTTTTGATGTAAAAGTAGGCGGAAAAGTTTATAATGTCGTTATTGTTGATTACCAAAGAGATGTTGTTACAAGTGATCTTAAACACGTAGATCTAAAAGTAGCACTTCCAGGCGTTTTATCAAAATATATGATCCCAGTTAAGCCAGTTGGAACACCTATTGGTCTTAAAAATAAGGGCGTTTTGATCCAGTCAAAAAGACGTCTTTGCGTAAAATGCACGGCTGAAAATTTACCAAATTCATTTGACGTTGATGTAAGCAAACTTGACATTGACGATACTATTTTGGTTCGTGACATCACAGCTCCTAAAGGCGTTACTATTGTAGACGCTGACCGTGTTGCGGTACTTGGAGTTATTAAAGCTAAATAAAAAAGGGCTTTTGTGACACTAATAGCGGGGCTAGGAAATCCTGGCTCCAAATATGAAAACACTAGACATAATATAGGCTTTATGCTTATAGATCTCCTAAAAGACTCAAATTACAAAGATGTTAGCTCAGCCAAATTCCAAGGCGAAGTTTTTAAATTTAATGACATTATCTTGCTAAAACCTACAACTTTTATGAACCTCTCAGGACAAAGTGTAAAAGCGGTCAAAGATTTTTATAAACCAGATAGAATAATCGTAATACACGATGACCTTGATCTTAGTTTTGGTGCAGTTAAATTTAAAAAAGGCGGCAGTAGCGGCGGCCATAACGGCATAAAATCGATCGATGGACTAATAGGCAATGACTACGAAAGGGTGCGTGTTGGCATTGGGCACCTTGGTGATGCTAAAAATTTTGTTCTTGGAGAGTTTAGTGATGAGGAGAAAAAGGCTTTAGATGAAATTTTAGCCTACACAAAAAATGCAGTTTGCGAGCTACTAAAGAGTGACATCAATGAAATTTCGCAAAAATTTACGATAAAAAAAGGTCTTATCAAATGAAACTATACGCCAGATACGTTGGCTGGGTCTATATAAAATCTTTTCTTGTCGTATTTTTAGCACTTGAACTATTTTATGTAGGCATTGATCTACTTACAAATTTAAAAGATCTGCCACCATCTGCTAACCTTCAGCTCCTTTATGTTGGGCTTACATCACTTAGCGCTATTGGTTATGTTTTGCCACTTTCGCTTATTTTTGCACTCATTATTTTACATGTAAATATGGTCAGGTCAAACGAGCTAATCAGTTTTTATGCGCTTGGCATTAGTAAAAATAACTTAATTTTTCCACCTTTTTTTATTGCACTTTTTGTAACTATTTTTTATGTTGGCTTAAATTTTACTCCATTTGCCTATGCACACGACTATCAAAAAAGTATCGCTAAAAATACGGCTTTCTCAAAAAGTACAAATGATTCATTTTTAAAATTTGAAGGCAAATTTATCTACATAAAAGAGCTAAATTCTGTTAATCAAATAGCAAATGATGTTAGAATTTTTGAGATAAATGGCACAAATTTACTCTCAACTACATTTGCAAATCATGCTAATTTTAAAGACAATGAGTGGATTTTAAAAGATGTTAATCAAACTCTTTTGCCGCAAATTTTAGAGCTTGGTGAAGCTGGTTTTAATAAAATACAAAGTGATAGCTTAGATGCATTAAAAGGCTTTAAGCCAAAGAGTATTGAAAGCGCTGCTAGTGTTGAAAACTCAAAATTTAATATCCCAGATGCGATAAATTTTATAAAGACATTTAAGAATGAAGGCATCGGCCTTGATAGCGCAAAAACAGCTTTTTACAACCTTGCTATCGCACCATTTTTTGCACCATTTTTGTTGCTCATTTTTTACTATCATTTGCCTGTAACTGGCAGGTTTTTTAATCTTGCACTTTCGACTTTTATCTTTGTTGTGATAACTCTTGTCGTTTGGGGGCTGCTCTTTATTCTTGCAAAATTTGCACAAACTTCTGTGATCTTGCCAGAAATCGGCATAGTTTTGCCAGTTATTTTACTTTTTGTATACGCCATTTATCTCATAAAATCGCATCGTTAAGCCAAATTTTGGTAAGCTTTTTGTAAAATCAAGCCATTTTAATAAAGGCTATTTTATGGATTTTAAAGAGCTTGCAAATAGATACAAAACCCCACTTTACGTTTATGATTTTAACTACATAAAAAACCGCTATGAAGCACTAAAAAATGCATTTTTTGCTAGAAAATCTCTCATTTGCTATGCGGTGAAAGCAAACTCAAATTTAAGTGTTTTAAAATTTCTAGCTGATCTTGGAGCTGGATTTGATTGTGTTAGCATTGGCGAAGTAAAAAGAGCGCTTTTAGCAGGTGCAAAGAGATATCAGATCATTTTTAGTGGCGTTGGCAAGAGCGATGATGAGCTAAAAGAGGCTTTGAAAAATGAAATTTTACTCATAAATGTCGAGAGTTTTGCTGAACTTTTAAGACTTGAAAAGATCGCAAAAGGGCTAAACTTAAAGGCAAGAATTAGCATTAGGGTAAATCCAGGTGTCGATGCAAAAACTCACCCATATATCTCGACAGGGCTAAATGAAAATAAATTTGGCGTTGATGCCGAAACAGCTAAAAGAATGTACATCCACGCTAAAGCTTCAGACTCTCTTGAGCCAACTGGCATACACTTTCACATCGGATCTCAGCTAACATCACTTAGCCCGATAATTGATGCTGCAAATATCGTTAGTGAGCTTTTAAGAGAGCTAAGAGCACTTGAGATAGATATCAAATTTTTCGATGTTGGTGGCGGACTTGGCATCATCTATAACGACGAAAAAGAGATAAATTTATATGACTATGCTCAAGGAATTTTAGCTGCACTAAAGGGTCAAGATGTGACTATCGTATGCGAGCCAGGACGCTTTATTGTGGGTAATGCTGGCTACTTTGTCGCAAGCGTTTTATATGAAAAATTTAACGGCAAAAAGAGATTTGTCATCACTGATGGCGCGATGAATGATCTTATTAGACCAAGCCTTTATGGTGCTCATCATGAAATTTTTGTTTGCGGAAAAGATAAAAATTTAGGTGTTTGCGACGTGGTTGGTCCAGTTTGTGAAAGTGGTGACTTTTTAGCAAAAGATATAGAGTTGCCAGAGTCTGAGAGCGGAGATATTATCGTGGTAAAAGGTGCTGGAGCTTATGGTTTTAGTATGAGCTCAAACTACAACACAAGAAACAGAGCCGCTGAAGTTTGCGTGCTTGATGGCAAAGATAGGCTGATAAGAAGACGTGAGAGCTTTGAAGATGTCGTGGCACTTGAGAGAGAATTTTTGGAGAGCGCTGATGCAAGAGCTAAATGAGCTTAGAAAAGAGATCGATGCGATCGATGATCTCATCTTAAATAAACTAAATGAAAGGATGATTTTAGTTGAGCAAATCGGCAAGCTAAAACAAACTAGTGGAACGCCTATATATCGTCCTGAGCGTGAGCGAGCTATCATAAACCGACTAACTAGTCTTAGCAAAGATAAAGCCTTAAATAAAGCTGCTATTGAAGCCATTTATCTTGAAATTTTTGCTGTAAGTAGAAATTTAGAAATGCCTCAAAAGATCGTCTATCTAGGGCCTGAAGGCACTTACACACATCAGGCGGCTCAGAGTAGATTTGGTGCGATGAGTTCATATTTGCCACTTGCGACTATCGAGGCGGTTTTTACAAAACTAGCTCAAAAAGAGGCAAAATACGGCGTTGTGCCTATTGAAAACAACACTGAAGGCGCTGTTGGCGCTACGCTTGATTGTTTGAGTAAATTTAGTGATATAAAAATAGTTGCTGAGCTTTATGTGGATATCCATCACAGCTTTGTTAGCATAAATGAAAATTTAAAAGAGATAAAGCGAATTTATTCGCATCCGCAAGGGTATAATCAATGCCGTAAATTTTTAGAAGATCATATGCTAAATGAAATTGAATTTGTTCCAGCAAAATCAACCGCAGCAGCTGCATATATGGCATCAATGGATAGAAACTCAGCCGCCATTTGCTCAAAGATCGCAGCAAAAATTTATAACGTACCGATAGTTTATGAGACGATTGAAGACAATATGGCAAATAGAACAAGATTTTTGATTTTAAGCGATTTTAAAAACGCAAGAGTTGAAAACTCGAAAACTTCGATCCTTGCAAAGACTGATCACAGCCCAGGACGCCTTGCTGATCTGCTTTCTATCTTTAAAAATGAAAATATCAATATCACAAAACTTGAGTCACGCCCTATTAAGCAACGCGAGTTTAAATCAATGTTTTATCTTGATTTTGAAGGGCATATCGACGATGAGAAGGTGCAAAACGCCTTTGAACTCGCAAAAGAGAGTGGCGCTGAGATAAGCTGGTTAGGAAGTTATTTAAACGGAGAAGAGTAATGAAGTTTAATGATTTTTTAGATGATTTAGTTAATTACGAGGCTGGAAAGCCGATCGAGCTTGTAGTTAGAGAGTTTGGCATTGAAGCAAAAGATGTGATAAAGCTAGCTAGCAACGAAAACCCTTTTGGCACGAGCAAACGCGTAGAGGAGGCACTAAAAGAGGTCGCTAAGAACGCACATCTATATCCAGACGACAGCTATTTTGAACTAAAAGAAGGGCTGGCTAAAAAATATGATGTTAGCAGTAAAAATTTAATAATCGGCTCTGGAAGCGACCAGATCATAGAGTATGCACTACACGCAAAAGCAAACAAGCAAAGTGGCGTTTTGATGGCTGGTGTGACCTTTGCAATGTATGAAATTTATGCAAAGCAAACTGGGGCTAAAATTTACCGCACAAAGAGTATGGAGCATGATTTGAGCGAGTTCTTAGAAATTTATAACGCCAAAAAAGATGAAATTTCAGTCATCTTTCTTTGCTTGCCAAATAATCCTTTGGGTGAGTGTTTGGACGCAGATGAGGTCTTTAAATTTATAAAAAGCGTTGATGAAAATACGCTTGTTGTGCTTGATTGTGCCTACAACGAATTTGCAAAATTTAAAGATAGTAAAAAAGAGATAAAGCCAAGCGAGGTGATAAAATTTAAAAATGCCATATATCTTGGAACATTCTCAAAGGCCTACGCACTTGGTGGCATGCGCGTGGGATACGGCGTGGCAAATGAAGAGACCATAGGCGCTCTTTCAAAACTAAGAGCTCCGTTTAACATCACAACTCTAAGCTTAAGAGCGGCGATAGTAGCACTTGGTGATGATGAATTTGTGCAAAAAACTATGCAAAATAACTTCGAGCAGATGAAGAGATATGAAGAATTTGCAAAGCAAAATGGCATAGAATTTATCCCAAGCTATACAAATTTCATCACATTTAAATTTAACGAGCCAAAATCAAGCCAGATATGCGAAAAGATGCTAAAAAAGGGTATAATTTTGCGAGATCTAAAAAGCTACGCCTTAAATGCGGTGAGAATCACCATCGGCCTTAGCTGGCAAAATGATAGAGTTTTTGAAGAATTAAAGCAAATTTTAAAGTAGGAATATGGATTTTAAAGCATTACTTCATCAAATAAGTCAAATTTATCAAAAGCTTTCATTAAAGCAAAAAATCGTTGCAGCTAGCTCGATCGTTTTGGTCGTGGCATTTTTAGTATTTTTAACACTTTATAAAAGCAAAAATGAAAATTTTGCAGGTTATAGCGTCCTTTTTGAAAACATTAGCCCAAACGATTCAGCCTTAATACTTGATCAGCTAAATAAAGATGGAATTAAATATAAATTGGCAAACGAAGGCACTATCCTTGTGCCAACGAGCGATGTCTATAAAGAGCGTATCGCTGTTGCAACGCTTGGAATACCAAAAGAGAGCAAAATCGGCTTTGAAATTTTTGATAAGCAAGAATTTGGTGCGACTGATGCCGAACAGAGAGTAAAATTTCAAAGAGCGCTTGAGGGCGAATTAGCTAGAACGATCGAGAGTCTTTCTTCTATCCAAAAAGCGACTGTTCGTATCGCTATCCCTAAAGAGAGCGTTTTTACTGAGCGTCAAGCACTTCCAACAGCTTCTATCGTTGTTGAGTTAAAGCCAGGCGTTAGCCTAAACGCGAAGCAAATTTTTGGCATTAAAAACCTAGTCGCTGCCTCTGTTACAAATTTAAGCACAGAAAATGTAAAGATCGTCAATCAAGACGGCGTCGCACTTGGCGATGAAGATGGAGAGTTTGATAGTGACGCTATAGCTCAGCAGATCCGCTATAAGCGCGAGTTTGAAAATAATTACGAACAAAAGATCGTAAATGTGCTAGCTCCTATCGTGGGCGGAGTAGATAAGGTCGTAGCAAAGGTAAATATTGACTTTGACTTTGATAAAAAAGATACAAAAAGCGAGGTTTATGACCCAAATAACGTCGTTAGAAGTGAAAGTAATATCGAAGAAAAGCGCCAAGGCTCAGCACCAAATGAAGTAGGTGGCGTCCCAGGTGCGGTTAGCAACATTGGCCCTGTCCAAGGCCTTGATGATAGTACTTTAAAAGAGCAATACAATAAAAGCTCACAGCAGACAAACTATGAAATTTCAAAGAAAGTAACAAGCATCAAAGGGCAGTTTGCTAGCATAAATAGAGTGAGTGCGGCTGTCGTTATAGACGGACTTTATCAAAGTAAAAAAGATAGTGACGGCAAGCCAACTGGTGAGGTAGAATTTACTCCACTTTCTAAAGAGCAAAGAGAATCAATCACAAATTTGATCAAGCAATCAATCGGCTATAACCAAAATAGGGGCGATGAAGTAAGTTTAGATAACTTTGAGTTTAAAACCGGCAAAGATATAAGCACTAGTGAGAAGATGGATGGCTTTGTGAATAACTATGTAGTGCCATTTATGCCGCTACTAAAATATATTTTTGCAGCATTGTTGCTCTACATCTTCTACAAAAAAGTCATTGTGCCATTTATGCAAAAGATGCTTGAAGAGACAAAAGAAGAAGAGGAGCAAGTTCAAGATGGCCTTGAGGATATTGAGGTAGATGCTGAAGATACGCTTGAAAAATTCAAAGCTGCTCGCAAAAAGGTCGAAGAGCAACTAGGACTTAGTGGCGAGTTTAATGAAGATGAATTAAAATACGATGTTTTACTTGAGAAAATGAGAGCGGTCATCACAGAGAGAAATGAAGAGATAGCAATGCTACTTCAAGATATGGTAAAAAATGACAGCGACTTTAATATGCGTAAGGAAATTTGATGTCAATAAAGCTAAATGACAAGCAAAAAATGATTTATGATGATCTATCGATGCCTGAAAAGATTGCTATTTTGCTGATTCAGCTTGGCGAAGAGGCAACTGCTCTTATATTTTCTCACATGGATGTTGATGTCATCACTGAAATTTCAGGCTATATCGCAACCGCAAAAAACATAGACAAACAAGTCGCAAGTGCCGTACTAGAAGAATTTTACGCACTAATGCAGTCAAATCAATATATGAGAAGTGGTGGTTTAGAGTACGCAAAAGAAATTCTTTACCGCACATTTGGTCCAGAGGCAGCTCAGAAAATTTTGGACAAGCTTGCAAAAAGCATGGAAAACTCAAAAAGCTTTGGCTATCTTGATAAGATAAAACCACAACAGCTGGCAGACTTTATCATAAAAGAGCACCCTCAAACCATCGCGCTAATACTAGCTCACATGGACTCAACGAGCGCTGCTGAAACGCTTAGCTTTTTCTCAGATGAGCTGAGAAGCGAAGTTGTCATTAGAATGGCAAATCTTGGTGATATTAGTCCATCGGTAATTAAGCGTGTTTCAACCGTGCTTGAGGGCAAGCTTGAAAGCCTTACATCATATAAAGTCGAAGTTGGTGGTCCAAGAGCTGTGGCAGAAGTGCTTAATAGACTTGGGCAAAAAGCCAGCAAAAGTACGATCGAACGCATCGAACAAAGCGATGATAAGCTTGCAACAACGATTAAAGAGCTTATGTTTACATTTGAAGATATTATCAACCTTAACGCAACTGCGATTAGAGAAATTCTTAAAAATGTCGATAAAAAAGACCTTATGGTCGCGTTTAAGGGCTCAAGCGACGGCATAAAGGATAAATTTTTATCAAATATGTCTCAACGTGCAGCAGAAGCCTTCAAAGAGGAGATGCAATATCTTGGCGCAGTGCGTGTAAAAGATGTTGAAGAGGCTCAAAGACGCATAGTAGAGACTGTGCAAACTCTAGCTGATCAAGGTGTATTCCAAGTCGGCGAAGCAGATGAGATGATAGAATGAAAAGCAGCGTAATAACCAGTGAAACTTCTCCAGCTCACTTTATAGAAAATTACAGATTTAAAGTACTTGGAGTTGGAGAGCGAGCTGCAGATAGTGCTCCTGTATTGATAGAAGAAAATAATCTTAGTGAAGAGCTAAGTGAGCAAAATTTTGGGCAAAAGGGTGAAAATTTCATTCCTCAAGCTAGCCACCAAACGCAGACAAACTCACAAAACCACTTTGCTTCTCAGGCTCAAAGTCCACAAATACAGCAAGCAGGCGAGTCAAGCTTTGTCGAAGAACTGCTTAAAAAAACAGATGAGCTAAGCAGCAACATCATCAAACTTCAAATGCAAATAGAAAACCAAGAGAGCGAATTTGCTAAACGCCTTGAGGCTGAAATTTCTCGTGCAAAAGAAGATGGTAAAAATGAGGGTATCGCCCAAGCAAATTCGGCAAATGAAGCAAGGATAAATGAGCTTGAGGCTAGATTTAGCGCTTCAGCTGCAAAGCTAGATGAGCAGTACGTTAAATTTGATGAGTTTTTAAAGAAGATCGAAGAAGAGCTTGGGCAAACTGCTATAAAAATCGCAAAAGAAGTAATTGATAAAGAAATTTCAACCTCTTCAAGTCAGATCGCTCATCATCTAGCAAGCTCGCTTATAAAAGAGCTAAGTAATGTTAAAAATATAGAAATTCGCGTAAATCCCGAAGATAGCGAATATATAAAAGAGCAATTTAGCAAGAATGAACATGTCAAGATAAGCGCTGATGATGCTATAAGCAAAGGCGGTGTGGTTATTATAAGTGATGGTGGCAATATCGATGCGACTATGCAAACAAGGCTAGAAAAACTAAAAATGCTGGTAAATAATGAATAAAGACGTTAAAAGTTTAGATGTTGATGAACTAAACGCACTTTGTCATGACATCAGGGATAAAATTTTAGCCACTGTTAGCAAAAATGGTGGTCATCTTAGCTCAAACATCGGTGCAGTTGAGATCATTGTGGCGATGCATAAAATTTTTGATGTGACAAAAGATCCATTTATCTTCGATGTAAGCCACCAAAGCTATGCACACAAGCTACTTACTGGACGCTGGGAGAGCTTTGATACGCTTAGAAAATTTAACGGCATCAGTGGCTATACAAAGCCAAGTGAGAGCAAATTTGACTACTTTGTGGCAGGACATAGCTCGACTTCTATATCTCTAGCAGTTGGTGCTGCAAA
Organism: Campylobacter concisus; assembly: GCF_002092855.1. Lineage (NCBI taxonomy): Bacteria > Pseudomonadati > Campylobacterota > Epsilonproteobacteria > Campylobacterales > Campylobacteraceae > Campylobacter > Campylobacter concisus. The sequence continues at coordinate 236,430 of NZ_LVLC01000012.1, read as the reverse complement.
GGCGATAAAACTTAAAAACGAAGATCGTATCCCAGTAGCTGTCATAGGCGATGGCTCACTAAGTGGCGGCATGGCTTACGAGGCGCTAAATGAGCTAGGCGATAGAAAATATCCTTGCGTCATCATCCTAAATGACAACGAGATGAGTATAAGCAAGCCAATAGGCGCACTTAGCAAGTATTTAAGCCAGATGATGGCAGGACAGTTTTATCAAAAATTTAAAGGCAGGGTTGAGCGCTTTTTAAGCTATATGCCAGACTCTGCAGCCTACATGGCTAGACGCATGGAGGAGGGCATCAGACTCATCACTCCTGGCATGTTTTTTGAAGAGCTTGGTCTTGAGTATATTGGGCCAGTTGATGGACACGACTTAGGCGCGCTTCTTAGTACATTTGAAACTGCTAAAAATATGAAAAAGCCAGTCATTGTGCACGTGCAGACACTAAAGGGCAAAGGGTATGAATTTGCTGAGGGCTATTATGAAAATTGGCACGGAGTCGGGCCATTTGATCTAAAAAGTGGCGAATTTATAAAAAGACAGTCAAACAAGTCAGCCACTGCAATCTTTAGTGAACAGCTTTTAAAAATGGCAAGAGAGCATAGCGATATCGTTGGTGTGACGGCTGCGATGCCAACAGGTACTGGTATGGATGCCTTGATACAAGAATTCCCAGATCGTTTTTGGGACGTAGCGATAGCTGAGCAGCATGCAGTTACATCGATGTCAGCCATGGCAAAAGAGGGGTTTAAACCATTTGTTGCAATATACTCGACATTCATGCAAAGAGCCTATGATCAGGTCATTCATGACGCTTCTATTTTAAATTTAAACATTACCTTTGCGATGGATAGGGCTGGCATCGTGGGCGAGGATGGCGAAACGCATCAGGGCGCCTTTGATATTAGCTTTTTAAACGCTGTGCCAAATATGGTTCTCTTTGCCCCAAGATGCGAAGAGAGTATGAAAAATGTTATGGAATTTGCCTACTCTTACAAGGGCGTAAGCGCATTTAGATACCCGCGCGGAGCATTTATCTTAAGAGATGAATTTAATGCCAAGCCACTTGAGTTTGGCAATGGTGAAATTTTAGCTGATGCAAATAGTGATATTGCATTTTTGGGCTATGGCAACGGCGTTGGTAGGGCAAATTTGGTTAGAAATTTACTAGCTGATAAGCTTGATGTGATATTGGTTGATCTTGTCTTTGCAAAGCCGCTTGATAGTGAGCTTTTACTGGATCTTGCAAAACGCACTAAAAAGTGGTACATCTTTAGCGATAGTGCCAAAAAAGGCGGTATTGGCGAGATAGTAAGTGCATTTTTACAAGAAAATAAAATTTCAAATATAAGCGTCATTAGCTTTGAGTATGAAGATAAATTTATCCCCCATGGTTCAACCGCCGAGGTTGAAAAGTACCTTGGTATAAGTGCCGAGCAGATTACCAAAAATTTACTAGAAAATAATTAATATCATTTAATAAAGTAACGTTTAATATTATTTTTGCTAGCATAAGCCAAAATAAAAACAAGGAAAAGCACTATGCAATACGTATCATTATTAAAGCAATCTGGGCTAAAAGTCACGCCACAGCGCCTTAGCGTTTTAAGAATTCTTGATCGCCACACGCATCCAACGATTGATGAGCTTTATGATGAGATTTTAAAAGAGAGTCCATCGGTTTCTCTTGCGACAGTTTATAAAAATTTAAATACTTTAAAAGACGAAGGTCTTGTAGTTGAAGTAAATATCGTCAATCAAAAAGCTAGATACGACATCTACGAATATCCACATATTCATGTTGTCTGTGAAAGCTGTGGAAGCGTCGAGGACGTGAGCTACGATGATGCTGAGCTTGGCAAATACCAAGAGGCATTAGAAAAGAAGATCGGAAATATAATAGAACGTCTAAACATCGTAGCTAGCGTAAAAAGCTGTAAACACTGTAAATAAAATTTATGTTGCTATTTAGCAGCATAAATTCCATCTTTTTTCCTAATAAAAATACTTTTAAAATAAGCCTAAATTTAGCATCTTCCTCATTGTTTTAAGCACTAACTTGCTAAAATAAACAAAAAATTTTGGAGAAAAATGTGAGTTTGGAGATAGAGCGTAAATTTTTACTCAAAAATTCTCAAATTCTAGATTTTTTAAAAGAAGCTGGAGTAGTCTTTAAGCATCTTGAAATTTCTCAATTTTATACCAAGATAACGCAAAATAAAGAGATCCGCTTTCGAAGTGAAGAGGATAAATTTATAAAAACTGTAAAGATCGGCAAAGATCTAATCAGAGAAGAAAATGAAGAATTTTGCGAAAAAGCGGAGTTTAAAAAGGCTCTTAAAAATCGCATTGGTAGCGTCATCTTAAAAGATAGATACATTTTTAAACTAAATAACAATCCTTGCAATATTGATATTTTTAAAAATGAATTAAACGGGCTTTGCACATTTGAAATCGAATTTAGCGATGAAAATGAAGCTGTCTTTTTCAAGCTGCCACCGTTTTTAGAAAATTTTTGCCTAAGTGACGTAACTTGCGATAAAAGATATAAAAACAAATTTCTTGCCGTCCATGCTAATGAAAATGAAGAAATTGACTACAAAAGAGCTTATAAGATCATAAAAGGAAAAGAAATTCTTCCAAATTTTGCTGCAAATCTAAAAAGCGGCGAGGCACTAAGAGTCCTTTTTGTTAGTATTTTTAAAGTAATAAAAAGTCTAAAAAGCCAGTATTTGATAGACAAAGATGAAGAAGTTTTGCATGAGCTTCGCGTAAATTTAAGAAAGGTTAGATCGTTACTTAAAATTTTTAGTGGCGTTTTTGATGAGAAAGTGACACTTTTTTTTGGCGAGAATTTTAAAATGCTTGCAAACTCGACAAACAAAAAGCGAGATTTGGATGTATTTTTGAGCTTTTTAAACGAGCAAAAACATGCAAATGAGCCTATCTATTTTGTGCAAAAGGCTCTAGATTTAGAGTATGAAAATGTAAAAAGCTACCTTGGCGACGAAGAAAATTACGCATTTTTAAAAGAGTGGGAGATATTTTTAAACGAGGGTGAATTTTATAAGTCAAAACTCTTTGATGTAAGCCTTTCGCGCCTTGGTTCGTTTAAGCTTAGAACGCTTTTGGTTTTAGCTCAAAAAAGGCTAAAAGGCTTAAATCAAGACTGCCCAAATGAGAGCTTTCATGATCTTAGGATAGAGCTTAAGAAGATGAGATATACATACGAGCTTTTATGTGAAATTTTCTATTTTGAAGGGCTTAAAAAGTATGAAGAGAAGCTAAAGCAGATGCAAGAAATTTTTGGTAGTCTTCAAGACTATGACGTCTGGCTCGGTATCCTTAAAAGACTTCCAGAAATGCCAGACAAAGAGAGGCTCGAGAGTAAAATTTACAAGCAAATTTATAAAAGTAGAGAAGAGATACTAAAAAAGCGTCTTAAATTTATAAAAGCAACTCGTAAAATTTCAAGAAATTTAAAAATTTACTACATATAAAAGGGCAAATTTATGCAAAAACAAGAAAAAATAGTTGATATGTTTAACCAGATCGCTCCGACTTATGACGTCGCAAACAGGGTATTAAGTCTTGGTGTGGATGTGAGCTGGAGGAAATTCGCCTGCAGATATATGCTAGAAATTTTTAAAGAAAGAAGCATAAATATCGTCGACGTGGCTTGTGGTACTGGCGATATGATGGGGCTTTGGAGTGAAATTTCAAAAGAATTTGGCGTTGAGGTGAAAAACCTCACTGGCATCGATCCCTCAAGTGGTATGCTAAAAGAGGCTAGGGCAAAATTTCCAAATTTTAAATTTATAGAGGCCTACGCTGACAACACTACGCTTGCAAGCGGAGAGGCTCAAATTCTAAGCATAAGCTATGGCATCAGAAACGTGGTCGAGCGAAAGGCGGCGCTTAGGGAGTTTAACAGAGTGCTTGCTCTAAATGGCTACGTAGTCGTACTTGAATTTACAAAGCGCCAGAAAAAGGGCTTTATAACCTCGCTAAGAGATTTTTATCTAAGTAAAATTTTGCCAAGTATAGGAGGCTTTATCTCAAAAAATAAAGAGGCATACGAGTATCTGCCAAGCTCGATCGAAAATTTCTTGGACGCAAAGAGCTTTTGTGATGAACTTATAGAGGCTGGCTTTGAGATAGAGCTTTGCAAGGGCTTTAGCATGGATATCTCGACACTATTTATCGCTAAAAAGGTAAGAGAAATCAATGCTTAGTGTTTCTGAGCTAAACGAAAAAGCAAAGGCACTGCTTGAAGCAACGCTTGACTACGTCGAGGTAAGTGGAGAAATTTCGCGCCTTACTAAGCACACTTCTGGGCACTGGTACTTCACGCTAAAGGATGATAAGTCAAGCATCTCAGCTGTGATGTATCGCATGAATAACCAAAAGGTGAAATTCTTACCAAAAGATGGGCTAAAAGTAAAAATTTATGGCAAAGTGACCATTTATTCGCCAAGCGGGTCGTATCAGCTAGTGGCTAGTGCGATGCTGCCTGATGGCGAGGGTGAGCTTGAGCTTGCGTTTAGGCAGCTTAAAGAAAAGCTCGAAAATGAGGGGCTTTTTGACATTGCTGCAAAAAAAGAGATACCAAATTTACCTAAAAAAATAGCCCTTGTCACAAGCGCTACTTCGGCGGCGCTTCAGGATATGTTAAAGGTCGTGACGAGCCGTTGGAAATTAAGCGAAATTTATATTTTTGATGCTTTAACTCAAGGTGAAAATGCCCCAAGCTTGCTTATAAAAGCCTTGCGCAGAGCCGATAAATACGGCGTAGATGTGATTGTTTTAGCTAGAGGAGGTGGCAGCAAAGAGGATCTTTGGTGCTTTAACGACGAGGGCTTAGCTCGTGAAATTTACGCTACAAAGACGCCAGTCATAAGCGCTATCGGACACGAGATCGACTACGTTATAAGCGACTTTGTAGCAGACCGCAGATCGCTTACGCCAAGTGCAGCTATGCTTGATCTGCTGCCTGATGAAGAGGCATTTTTTCAGTATCTTGACAGGCTCAGCGATGATCTTGATAGCGCTTTAAGCTTAAAGATCACCAAAAAGCAAAATTTGCTAAATGTTCTTCTTTCTAAATTTTCATCAAATGCTCTAAAAGCTAGGATCGAGCTAAAATTTAGCGAGATGACAAACAAGCAAAATGCCCTAACAAACGCCGTGCAAAGAAAAATTTTAGTCCTTGGCTCGGCCCTTGGCTCGCTAGAAAAGGCTTATGAGATGAGGAAACTCTTTTTTGAGAGCACAAAAGGGCTTATCGAGGTTAGAAAAGATGGCAAGATGGTTGATCTTAGGGATCTAAAAATAGACGATGAGATCGAGCTTATCTCACAAAATACACATAAAAAAGCAATTATCAAGGAGTAAAAATGAGTAGAAAAATTAACTTTAGCGCAGGCCCAAGCGCGATACCACTAAGCGTTTTAGAGCATGCAAAGGCCGAATTTACCGACTACAGAGGCGAGGGCTACTCGATCATGGAGATCAGCCACAGAAGCAAAACCTTTGAGGAGATCCACTTTGGCGCGATGGAGAAGATAAGAAAGCTCTATAATATCGGCAATGAGTATGAAATTTTATTTCTTCAAGGCGGTGCACACTTGCAATTTAGCATGATACCAATGAATTTATATCAAGGCGGCAAGGCTCAGTATGCAAATACCGGCGTTTGGACAAATAAGGCGATCAAAGAGGCAAAAGTGCTTGGCGTAAACGTAGATGTCGTCGCAAGTAGTGAAGATGAAAATTTCTCTTACATCCCTGATGTAAAATTTAGTGACGATGCCGACTACGCCTACATCTGCTCAAACAATACGATTTACGGCACGCAGTATAAGGCTATGCCAAAGACCAAATCGCCCCTAGTTGTCGACGCTTCGAGCGATTTTTTCGCTAGACCGCTTGATTTTAGCAGTATTGGCTTGCTTTACGGCGGCGCTCAGAAAAATGCAGGCCCAAGCGGCGTGACTATCGTTATTATAAGAAAAGACCTAGTTGATCGTGTGAGCAGTCAAAATGTCCCTATGTTTTTGCGCTACAAAACGCACGTAGAGGCAAACTCGCTCTATAACACACCGCCAACTTTTGGAATTTATCTTTTAAATTTAACCATGCAGCACCTGCTTGATCTTGGCGGACTTGCAGAGGTTGAGAAGATAAATGCCAAAAAAGCAAGCACGCTTTATGACATCATAGATAGCTCAAATGGCTTTTACGTAGGTCACGCTAAAAAATCAAGCAGATCAGATATGAACGTGAGCTTTACGATACCAAAAGATCATGCGCTTGAGCCAGTTTTCGTCGAGGAGGCGCTTAAAGAGGGCATGATAGGGCTAAAGGGCCACAGACATCTTGGTGGCATAAGAGCCTCTATCTATAACGCCGTTAGCCAAAGCGACGTTGAGAAACTTGGCGAGTTCATGAGAGAATTTGCTAGAAAGCACGGCTGATGAACAAGGCAAAAAAAGCTTACGACGAAATTCCTTATTTCTCGGCCGCATTTAGCGACTGCTCGCCAGTTAGGATAGAAGCGGTTGCTAAATTTCTGGGGCTTAAAGCAGCTAGCCTAAAAGAGGCTAGAGTGCTTGAGCTTGGCTCATCATATGGCGGTAACATCTTGCCATTTGCCATTTCACATAAAAATGCAAAAGTCGTTGGTATCGATATCTCAAGCCATCAAGTGGCTGAAGGTAACAAAGTAGCAAAGCAGATAGGTTTAGAAAATTTTACTCTGCTTGAGCGAAATTTTTTGCACATGAACGAAAGCGATATAAAAGAGCTTGGGAAATTTGACTATATTATCGCTCATGGTGTTTATAGCTGGGTGAGCCCAAATGTAAGAGATGCGCTGCTTGCCACGATTAAGGCACTACTTAGCAAGGATGGCATCGCTTATGTTTCGTATAATACCTATCCTGGCTGGAAGAGCCTTGATATTTTAAGAGATTTTATGCTTTTTGTAAGTTCAGGCAACGACAGCAAAGAAGCACTTGCTCACGTAAAAGGTGAGTTAAATTTCTTGCAGGATTATTTGAAATTTAGCCTGCAAAACCAAAGTGATGTCGTATACAAAGATAGTATGAAGCTTCTTCTAACACAGCTAAATTTCTTACAAGGTATCATCGCAAAGGGCAATGATTATTATATATTGCATGACTTTTTAGAGGCTAGCAATGAGCCAACTTACTTTCATAAATTTGCTAAGCATATCGACAAACACGGACTTTGCTACGTAATAGATGCTTCACTAAATGACATCTTTGCAAGCTCAACTGGAATTTATCGCTTCGACGCACATATCGAGCAAAATTACAACTCTCGCATCAAAAAAGAGCAACTAAACGATTTTTTATTTAATAGATCATTTAGAAAAAGTCTCATCGCTCACAAGGAGAGGCTTGGTGGTGCTGAGGACTTTGATGTGGTACTTGGAGAGAGCGAGCTTGATAGGATTTATTTTGCATATTTTAGCGAGCAGCCAAGGACAAAAACGCAAGAAATTTTAAGCAAAAGCTATCCACAAAGCTTAAATTTAAGCGAAGTAAAAACGGCACTTGGCGAGAATGCAAACGAAGCTTTTGTAGGGCTACTTGAAATTTTAAACGATCAAAACACTAAAATTTCTTCTTCAACACTTGCAGCACTTACCTATGAGCCTGGTAAAACTAGACTGAAGCCTAGAGCTGCTGCGTATCTTGAGTATTTTTTAAATGCTAGCTCACCAGTTATCTCTTTGGCAAATGAGCTAAATGGCAAGTTAAATTTAAGCTATGAAGAGATCAAGGCCGCTTTAAAATTTGATGGCAAAGCTAGTTTAGGAGATATCGCAAAGAGCGTAAATTTAAGTAAAGACGAACTAGGTAAGCTTGCTTTTAAATTAAGTGAAGCCTACTTTTTTGAAGAAATTTAAGACTAGCTAGCCTAGCCTTAAATTTTTGATTTAGCCAAATATTATATCTTTTAAGATTAGAATTATCATCAAGATATAAAAGAGTAAAAACCATTTTTTAAGTGCTTTTTTATCCATAGCTTGTGTCTTTTTGGTGCCAAAGTATGCACCTATTAGCGAGCCAAGGCCTAGAAAAGCACCTTCTAGATAAGAGATATGGCCGCTTAATGAAAGTGAGATAAAGCCAGAGAAAGCTGCAAACATCACAAAAAATACTCCCATTGAAACGGCTTTTTTTAGCTCATAGCGTAAAAAGCCAACTAAAATAGGAGCTATAAAAACCCCACCGCCTATGCCTATACTAATGGCAAGTGCACCTATACAAAAACCAACTAGAAATAGTAAAAATATGGAGTTGTTCGCATTTGTACCGTCGCTATTTGGTGTGAAGTATAGTTTTATGAGTGAAAAGATAAAAGTTACAAGCAAGAGTAGTTCGAGTAAGAGCTCGGGCGTGTGAGATACGATTATGCCACTAAAGCTGGCTCCTACTAGACCTCCAAGACCTAAAAATACGCCACGATTTAGCTTTAAAAGTCCAGCTTTGTAGTTTAGATACGAGCCAAACGTCGCGCTAAAGATCATCTGCATGACGCTTATGCCAATAGCTGTTTTCACGTCATATCCAAAGGCGACCATGATAGGAACGACGACCGTACCGCCACCGATGCCGAAAAATCCAGCGATGTAGCCAACTCCGATGCCGATTATAAAAAGTTCTACAAAAAGCATAAAATTTCCTTTTATGAGTGCTAAATTCTAGCCAAGTGGTGTTAAAAAAATAGTAAAAAGGTGAAATTTAGGCATAAATTTAGAAATTTGATAAAAATTTTAAAAACTAAAAGCGAACTTTTTTTATAATCATCAAAAAATTAAAGGAAAAAAATGCTCTTAGAACAACCACTGTTTTATTATGAAGTGATTAGAGAAAAATTTAAAAATAGCTACCTAGCCGAGGATAAGACGCAAACGATTATAGGCATTGATTGCGATTATATAGATGAAAAGGATATGGATTTTTATGGGCTTAGAAGTTATTTTGATACAAATCGTAATAAATCATTAGCTCCATTTGCGGGTCTATTTGGTGTTTTTGCTTATGATGGCGTGAGATATTTTGAATATATCGGAGAAGAGAAAGCTAAAAAGTATGAATTTCCAAAATTTATCTATGCCGATGCAAAGGCCTATCTACACTTTGACAAGATGAGTAAAATTTATACATTTTATGGAGATAAGAATAAATATTATGACTTTTTGCTTGATGCGAAAGTTGAATGCAAAAGTAAAGAGCAGAGTAAATTTAGTATAAAAACTGATCTTGGTAAAGAAAAGAAACACTTTGAGGATATGGTTGAGTTAGCAAAAGAGTATATAAGAAGCGGCGATGTCTTTCAGGTGGTACTTGGTGAGTTGCTTGAAATTTCAACGAATATGAGCAGTCTAGACTTTTATAAAAAGCTCTCACTTACAAATCCAAGCCCATATATGTTTCATTTTCCTACGCCTTATGGCGATGTGGTTGGCTCTTCGCCAGAGCTTGTTTTTGAGATGAAAAGTGAGCAAATTTTTGTGGCTCCGATCGCAGGCACAAGGCCTAGAGGAAGCGATGCAAATGCAGATGCGGCACTTGAAAATGAGCTTTTAAGTGACGAAAAGGAACTGGCTGAGCACAAAATGCTAATCGATCTTGCTAGAAATGACATCGGCAGGGTTTCAGAACCAAAAAGTGTATCCGTAAAAAATGCGATGCATATCCAAAAATATGAAAAAGTAATTCATATCGTAAGCGATGTCTATGGAAAGTGCGCCAAAGGGCTTGATCTTTTTGATGTCTTAGCTAGTATCTTTCCGGCTGGCACGCTAAGCGGAGCCCCAAAAATAAGAGCTATGCAGATAATCAATGAGCTTGAAATTTCTGAGCGAAATATCTATGGCGGTGGCATTGGATTTTTACATTTTAATGGCGATGCTCAGGTTGCTATTCTTATTCGATCAGCCATATTTGTGCCAAGTGAAAATGGCTTTAGTGATGTATTTGTAGGGGCTGGAGCTGGTATAGTTTACGACTCAAAGAGCGAAAGAGAGTACGCTGAAATTTGCCATAAGCGAGCAAGCGTGCTAAATGTATTTAAAAATAACGCAAAAGAGTTTTAGGCGTTAAACTTAATAAATTCATAAGAGCTTTTAGCGTAGCTAGTGCCCATAGAATCGATTTGTTCCCTTACGGTAGCTGAAAGCTCTGCTTTTGTGATATTTTTGGCTAGCACTTTTACAAAAGGAAATTCACTTCTTTCTTGTGCGCCAAATATCAGCACTCTTGTATCAACCTTTTGGCTTTGTCTTATCTTATCAACAACTCTTGTTAGCTCTTCGTAGTTGAAGCCTTTTACGTTTTCATCTATAAGAACGATACCGTAAGTTTTGGTCTTTATCTTTGTTAATAACTCATCAAAGCTATTTGTGGTTTCAAGTGTATTGTAAAATTCTCCTAAAGCTGAGCTAAATATTTTATTTTCCATTGGCGATTTCTTAAATAAAATAATATTTTCGCTTTTTGCTAGATAGCTTTCATCTATTGCAATCTCACCAAAATTTGGTAAAAATTTTCTAAAAATTTGAGCCAGTTCGTCGCTATTTATTGGCGTTTTTATATAGGCATTGAAGTATTCTTTGACACTCTCTCCATCTATATTTGAAGTATTTGAAAGCATTAGTATAATTGGAATTTTTGCATTTTGTATGGCTGCTTTTATAAGATCAAGATTTTTTTGAAGGCTATTTTTTTCAGCTTCGAAAAATTTTGAGCCAACAAATATAAGGTCAAAATCACCTTGCTTTATGGCTTGTTTTAGATCTTTTTTATTACAAACTCCCACAACTTCGCAGTTAAATTTACTAAAACCACTTGCTGTTATATCTATGTAAATTTCGTTAGTATCGCAGATTAAAATTTTTGGTTTATCGTTTAAATTTTTATTCATAATATCAGCTTCACCCAAGCAAAGTAGTCTTGTGATGCTTAACGGAGTTAGCGGATCTTTTAAAATAAGCGGATTTTTAATATCTTGACCTTGCTTATTGGTGTTTCTTAAAAATATAGCATCATAATTTTTTGTAATAGATGGACTAGTGCTTGTTAGCATATCCACTTTGAGCCCAAGGTCTTTTGTGGTCAGCTCAAAAGCTTCGTTGTAAGCGATATTCACATCTTGCAAGAATGCTAATTTGTGATTGCATTTTATATCAAAGTCTTTATAGTTTGATGTTGTTTTAAAAATGACTACAAATTTAAACTCATTGCCAATACTTGGAAACGAGTTAATCTCTAGCTTGCTTTCTAAATTTTTTAAATAAATTTGAGCGATTTTTAGATAAAACTCGCTCTCATCATTATTTAAGCTATTCTCATCATCTAAAAATATATCTGAAATTTGCTTTTCACTCATGGCAACTGAGCTATTTTTTATGCTAAAGCTTACAGAACAAAGTCCGCTTCTATCAAACTCTTTTTGAACTTTTTTGATAGCGATGATAATATTTTGATGTCTTAAAGACATTGATAAAGATGCCAAAAAGATAGAGTTAAATGCGGTTTTTAATGAATTTAGATTTCCTTCTAGTTCATTTGTAAGGCTTGGATCAAGATAGCTTATAAAATTTATCTTTTTGCTTTGCGAATAGACGATGTTTGCTTGCAAAATTTCTTCAAAGCTTTTTTGAGGATCAAATATCTCGGTTTTATTGCATTCGCTATATTTTTTAACATTTGAGATATTTTTAGCATTGTTATAAAGCGAGGTCATGATATTTGCATTTTTTTCTATCGTGTCTATAAATACTTGCTTTTTGCTATTATTCGTTTCTATTTTTAAAGCCGCGATCGATGTAAAAATTTCTTTATTAATGGACTCTAGCTTCTTGCTCACTGATAAAATATATCTATCTTTTATCTGAAAAAAGCTGCTATCTTTTATATAGGTTTCTTTTAGATCTTCATAAGTTTTTATGAGCTTTGATATCGCATTATCCGCACTTGTCTCTTTTGATGATAGGATATAACTCGATATGTATTTTGACTTATCGATAAGCACCTTTAAAAATTTCAACCTAGCAGAAATACCAAGCAAAGATAAAATGAGCAAGCCACAAAGCAAAAACTCAAAAAAGGTCTTTATACCATAGCTTATTTTCTCGCTCTCGGTAAGTTCTAGTAGCTCATTTTTTATGTTTATGGCACTATTTAATAAAAGTATAAATTTATCATCTTCATACTGTTTGATTAAGATAATATCTTCGATATTTAGCTTTTCAGAAAATACGATCTTGGCTTTAGCTTCTCTTATCTTTTTAGCTTGATAGTTGGCTTCAAACTGGTTAAAGTCTTTGTAAATATTCTCTTTTAGCTCACTTTTTGGAAGCATATCAAGATTTGGTGTGTTGTCCTTTACGGAATATATATTTTCTCTTATATCATTGTTTATTGAAAATAAAGGGCCATTTATAAAGATATTTTTTACGTAGTATTTAGTGTTGTTTGCTAAAGAGAGTTGATTGTAAATTTTACTTAAAGTTGCGGCATAAGCTTTTATTATAAGCGGAAAGTCTCGGTCTAAATCTTGTTTAAAATCGCTATCTATTTCTCCATTTATATTTTGGAAAAATTCGTAAAATAGTTCATCAAATTTATCATTTTGGTTTAGATTTGCTAGCAATTCTTTTAATTTATTTACATTTCGTATCTCGATGCGATCGTCTTTTCTTATAGAATTTATAAATTTTTGTGTATTTTTTAAGGTATTATCCCGCAACCTTTTTATATCTTCTTGGCTTTTGCCTATTAGCGTATCGTGCTCTTGTATTACGGATTTTATAGTTTGAAATACTAAGGATTGTTTATATAGTTTTTCATTTAGATCTTTTAGTTCTGTAAATTTTTTATAGCTTTCATTTCCACTATATGCGCAAAAGATCGCTGAAATTATTATTGGCGCTAACAATATATAAAATTTATTATTTTTCATGGATACTCTTTTTGCTATGTTTTTTGACGATATTTTCTATCTCAATTAGTCTTTTGGTAAAAAGAGACATCTCTTTCATTTTTCCATTTTGATTGTTATCTAAAAAAGCGTTAAGCTCATTTGCAAGGTTATTAAGCTTTAAATTTAATGCAGCTTCTCTTATCTCATCTACGTATTTTTTGAGCATTATCTCATCTTTCGCGATTATGACTGATTGGATTTGGATAAGAATTTCTCTTGCATTGCGTAAAAATATATTTAAATAGGATGCAAAATCTTTTTTATTTAAATTTAGTATTTTAAGCGATGTTTCAAACCATGAATCATCGATAAGTGATTGTGTCTGTGTGTCAAAAAGATACCATGCGTTTAGTTTAAAAACAGGTAGTCTCAATGTAGGTTTTACTTTTACTGCTGCTATTAGGTTTTGGTTGTTTATTATGTCTTGCTTCTCTAAAAGCACGATAAAAAATTTCTCACCATTTTTTAAAATAGCATTTTGCAATCTCGCTTCTAGTAAGATCGCACCACCATCTTTTCTTTTTAAATTTACTCTAGCACTATTATCTTTCGTATTTTGTAAAAATTCCAAGAAGCTGTAGTTTGGACTTTCTTGGCTTGTTATGACTAGCTCACTTATATCTTTGTATTGCAACAAAAAGTCATCCAAACTATCAAAACCCAATAGCTCAAGTGAATCTTGCGTTATCGCAGATATTTTTAAATTTTCATCATATATTATCACTTCAAATTTCCTTCTTTGAGTACTGCAAGCTTTTCTGCTACGCTTTTATTTGTTATTTTTGCCACTTCGTCTAAATTCGCTTCGTTGATTTTATCAAAACTTCCGTAAAAGCTGATTAATTTCGCGATACTTCCTTCAGATACGCCAGCTTGCTTTAGAATTGATCTTTGCATATCATTTTTCTGCCTTGTTTTTCTGTGAAAGCTGATGACAAATCTATGGCTTTCGTCACGCATTTTTTGGAAAAACTGAAGCTTTTTATCGCTCGTGCTTAGGCTAAAGCTGCCATTTTTTGTGTAAATTTTATCCTTTGCTTCGCCTTTTGCACGGTGAGCTTTGGCATCGATCTTCTCTTTTGAAATGGCTATCACATCTACGTTTGCGCCACTGCTTGCTAAAATTTCACAGGCTAAGTTTAAAAGCACTTCGCCCCCGTCAATCACCCAAAGATCAGGCGGGCTAAGCTTGTCAAATCTAAGTGCTCTGGCTGTCAAACTCTCTTTCATCTGATCGTAGTCGTTTTTGGAGTTTAAGTGCATGTGGCGGTAGTTTTGCTTTGCCCACTCGCCATGCTCGTAGCGCACCATCGCTCCGACACTTGCCTCGCCAAAAAGGTGTGAGTTGTCGTAAGCCTCGACCACGTAAGGCGTGTGAGCTAGGTCAAAGTACTCTTTTATCTCGTTTAATAGCACGTTATCGTGCGTTTTTAGATATTTTTCGATGCTAACTTCAGCGTTTTTTGTAGCGATCTCACAAATTTTACGCTTATCGCCAATTTTAGGGCAAGTGATGCTAAATTTACGCCCAAATCTCTCGTTTAAAATTTCCTCCACCAGCTCGCTATCTTCAAAACTCTCATGCACATAAATTTTGGTGCTAATTATAGGCTGACCAGCTATGAAGCTTTTTAAAATAGCCTGCTTATAAGCTTCGTTTATCTCGTCTTTTTGAGCGTTTTTGGCCTGCGTGATGTCAGTTTTCACGCCAGTTATCTTGCCACTTTGCACGCTAAATCTTACCGCACAGATCATATCGTGCACGCAAGCGACCGAGTAGGCTTCAAAGTCCTCAAGTTTAGCAAGATCAACTTCAACCTTTGTTTGCATGTTTTTAAGTGTTTGTATCTTATCTCTAGTCGCGGCTGCTTGCTCGTAGTCTTCGGCCTTGGCGTAGTTTAGCATGAGCTCTTCAAGGCGAGTGATGAGTAAATTTGGATTTTGTAAGGCCGCGATAGCCTCATTTACGATCTTAGCGTAGCTTTCTTTTGAAATTTTGCCCTCACACGGGGCATAGCAGCGTTTTAGCTGATAAAAAAGGCAGGCTTTTTTGCCTTTGATGCAGGATTTTTTCTGAACTAGGTTGAAATTTAGATAAAGCGCCTCAAGAAGCTCTCCTGCTCCACTAAAATATGGCCCAAAATATCGTATATTCGAGCCTTTTACAACCTTTCTGGTGATCTCAAATCTTGGAAATTCATCGTTTAAATTTATAAAGATATAAGGATATGTCTTGTCGTCACGAAGCAAGATGTTGTATTTTGGTTTTAGTTGTTTGATGAAAGAATTTTCAAGTATGAGCGCGTCTGCTTCGCTTGGAGTGACGATGTATTCAAGATGCACAGCCTCGCTTATCATCTTAGAAATTCTTGGGCTTAGTTTTTCAGCCGGAGCTAGGCTTGGGGTAAACTTAAAGTAGCTTTTGACCCTGTTTTTTAAAATTTTGGCCTTGCCGACATATAAGAGTCTATTTTGTGCGTCAAAATACTGATATACGCCAGGCTCGTTTGGAAGCGTTCTTATCTCGTCTATTAGCATTTTGCCTGCTCATTTTTCTTTAGCAAAATTTCTCTTAGCTCTTCAAATTTTTGGTGTATTTGCTCGTCTTTTGATAAATTTTTAAACTTGCCTTTACTAGCTGGCGCATAAAAGATGGCACTTTGCTCTTTTTGATTAAAAAATTTTAAAAATTTACTCACGACAAATCTTATATTTTCTTCTTTTTTGTTTTTTGTATAGTTGATTTCGTTAATGGGCTTTGGAGTAAGAATGCTGTTAAAAACGCTATTTTTATTAAATTTGCAAAAGGTTTTTAATAACCTTTTTATATCATTTATACTACTATCACGCCTAAGCTCTAAAAGCCCAGTGGGATGAGTAAGAACAAAGGTCAAAACACCTTCTCTAACGTAGCAAAAAGCTATATAAAATCGTTTTGCTTTCCCCATAAGCTCTAAAAGCTGTTGGCACTCATTTGCCATGCTTAATTTTTCTTTATACAAAGGATTTTCGTGAATAGTATTTATCAAAAATTTAGCGTTTTTCATGGGCTTATCTTATCATTTTTTATTTTAATTTTTACTCTTTTTGCATTTAGCGGTTGTGGCTATAAAGATGATCCATTTTATGGAAATGCTCCAGTAAAAGAAAAGAAAACTGACAGGATAAACAAAATCTAGTAAAATTTTCGTATCTAAATAAAAATGTAATGTAAGCTTAATAATTTTAACTAACCTAATTTTTAGGCTCATTTAAGTAATATACCAAGATTTTTTATTCTACAAGGAGAGTATAATGAGGTTTTTTGGACTTCTAGGCTTGTTTTTCGCGATGGCTTTTGGTGCTGATGGAGAAACCGCAGCTATTGACTTAACTACTACGTGGGCAGGAATTTTATCGCTTATAATTTTTGTTGTTGGATATTTTTTCATAGCAGCAGAAGAAAATTTCCATATCGATAAAGCAAAACCTGCTATCTTTATCGGTACGTTTATGTTCCTGCTTATCGGTGTTTATATGCTTATAAATGGCATGGATGTGCATTCGCTTGAACATGAGGTAAATCACCTGATTTTAGAGATCGCTCAGATTGTATTTTTCTTGATGGTGGCGATGACTTTTATAGAAGCACTTATAGAAAGAGACGTATTTAACGCACTTAAATATAATCTCGTATCAAAAGGCTATACTTATAGAAAGCTGTTTTGGCTAACTGGTATTTTGGCATTTTTCATAAGCCCAGTAGCTGATAACCTAACAACAGCGCTTATTCTTTCAACCGTTCTTCTAACAATAGATAGAAATAATACAAATTTCCTAGTGGCTGGCGCAATAAACATCGTCGTAGCAGCAAATGCAGGTGGAGCATGGAGTCCATTTGGCGATATCACTACGCTTATGGCTTGGGCTGCTGGAAAAGCGCCGTTTGTCGATTTTTTCGCACTTTTCCCAGCATCTATCATAGGTTGGTTTGTAACGGCATTTTTACTTTCTCGTGTAGTGCCAAGTACTGCACCACATTTTGATGTGGCAAATGAGCCAAAAGTGGTTATGAAAAAAGGCGGTAAAGCGGTTATTTTTATAGGTGCATTTACTATCTTTTGTGCAGTTATGATGCATCAGCTTTTCCACTTACCAGCGATGTGGGGAATGATGTTTGGCTTTTCGCTACTTAGTCTTTATACTTACTATTTCAAAAAAGCTCACAAAAATGAAGAGCCAATGCATGTATTTCACTATATGTCAAAGATCGAAAACAACACACTATTTTTCTTCTTTGGAATTTTAGCTGCAGTTGGCGCTCTTCATTTTGCTGGATTTTTAAATTACGCTGTATCACTTTATGATAAATTTGGCTCAACTGCTGTAAATATCGGCGTTGGATTCCTTTCAGCGATCGTTGATAATGTCCCTGTTATGTCAGCTGTCTTAAAAGCAAATCCAGCAATGGGAGCTGATGTGGGCGAGGCGATGAGTCAGTGGCTACTAGTGACACTAACTGCTGGTATCGGTGGTTCGATGATCAGCTTTGGTTCAGCAGCTGGTGTTGGAGTAATGGGTAAATTAAAAGGAATTTATACCTTTGGTGCACATATGAAATACGCTTGGATGGTGGTTCTAGGATATATCGTATCAATCATTGTTTGGTATGTGCAGTTTGAAATTTTTCATATCTATTTTTAAAAGGTTATAAATGAACAATACGATTATAGTTTTGGATTTTGGTTCGCAATACACTCAGCTAATAGCTAGAAGGCTAAGAGAAGAGGGCGTCTACACTGAAATTTTGCCATTTAATGCAAAGCTTAGTGAGATAAAGGCGAAAGAGCCAAAAGGCATCATTTTAAGTGGCGGTCCAGCTAGTGTTTACGCTAAAGATGCTTATTTTTGCGATAACGGCGTCTTTGAGCTAAATATCCCTATACTTGGCGTTTGCTACGGCATGCAGCTACTTGCTCACACACATGGGGCTGAGGTTTTAGCGGCTGATCAAAAAGAGTACGGCAAGGCCGAGCTTAACGTTATTAAAGAGCATGCGCTATTTAAAGATACACCTTCAAAACAAATCGTATGGATGAGTCATAGTGACTACGTAAAGGACTTGCCAGAGGGCTTTAAAGTGATCGCTATTAGTGAAAATTCGCCTTATTGTGCTTTTGGCGATGATAAACGAAAATTTTATGCGATCCAGTTTCACGCAGAGGTGCAACACAGCGAGTATGGCACGCAAATTTTAAAGAATTTTGCTAAATATATTTGCGGCTGCGAGAGCACGTGGAACATGGGAAGCTTTGCTAAAAACAAGATAGAAGAGATAAGAAAAACAGTAGGCACTCACAAGGTGCTTTGCGCAGTTAGTGGTGGCGTGGACAGCTCCGTGACTGCGGCACTTTTAGCAGCCGCCGTGCCTGAGAATTTGATCCTTGTCTTTGTTGATAACGGGCTTCTTAGAACAAACGAAAAAGAGCAAGTTGAGGCTACTTTTAGAACAAAGCTTGGCGTTGAGCTAGTTAGCATAGACGCGAGCGAGACCTTTCTTAGCCGCTTAGCTGGTGTAGTAGATCCTGAGAAAAAACGCAAGATTATAGGCGAGACCTTTATAGAAATTTTTGAAAAAGAGGCTAAAAAGCACGGCGATGTGAAATTTCTAGCTCAAGGTACTCTTTATACTGATATCATCGAAAGCTCCGTAGTTGGCTCAAGCAAAACGATAAAGAGCCACCACAACGTTGGTGGCTTGCCTGACTGGATGACATTTGAGCTAATAGAGCCTTTAAGAGAAATTTTTAAAGACGAGGTTAGAAAGCTTGGTCTTGAGCTCGGACTAAGCCGTGATCTAGTGTTCCGTCATCCTTTCCCGGGACCGGGCCTTGCTATCCGCATAATGGGCGAGGTAAATAAACCAAGCCTAGAGCTACTTCGCAAAGCGGACGTGATCTTGCGAGATGAGCTAAAGAGCACTGGCTGGTACAACAAAACTTGGCAGGCATTCTGCGTACTTTTAAATGTAAATTCTGTTGGCGTTATGGGTGATAACCGCACTTACGAAAATGCTGTTTGCGTGCGCGTGGTCGATGCGAGCGACGGTATGACTGCAAGCTTTTCAAGGCTTCCTTATGATTTACTTGAAAATGTAAGCCGCCGCATCATAAACGAGGTAAACGGCATAAACCGCGTAGTTTACGACATCTCAAGCAAACCGCCTGCAACTATTGAGTGGGAGTGAAATTTGGTCAGGCTTAAATTTTGAACTATCTAACAAATAAGTATGAGTATGAAAGTATTCGAACGTATTGCTTTCATATCGTTTTTGATATAAACGATGAAGGATGGGTATATCAAAAAATAGATGAGTGGAATGAGGAAATTTTTAATGAAATTCCATTCTTTGCACTTGGTAAAAAAAGAGCTTTAGAGATTTCATCGGAATTTGGTCCTAGAAAAGCTACTAGGGACGGCATGGAGTTGCTTTATAAAGTTAAAGAGATTAAAGAAGCTAACGAATATTTCATATCGGCAGATAAGGATGCAGAAGATAGATATTTAAAGCGTGGCGAATTTGGAGAGCTTATATTATATTATTTACTGGAAAGACAATTTAATAAACCACAACTTATATCCAAAATATATTTTAAAGATAGTCTAAGCGGAATGGTTCATGGTTTTGATGCGGTTCATTATGACAAAGAGAAGAATGAACTCTGGATAGGTGAGAGTAAATTTTATAAAAGCCTATCAAATGCATTACAGGATCTAGCTAATGATTTATTTGAGCATTTTAATGTTAATTTTTTTGATTCTGAATTTGCAATCATCAATAATAGATTAAGCGATTATTATGACGATAAAGAAGTGAGTGATGAAATAAGAGAATTAATTAAATCTAGTACTTTTATACAAAGACTATCAAATATAAATGCTTGCTTTTTTGCACTATTTGATAGTAAAATTTTAGACAATTTTAAATTTAACGATTCAGGAAATACGCATAACGATTTTAAAGATATATTGGAGAAATTTGCAAAAGATACTAGGGAAAAATTTGAACAAAAAATTAAAGATTTTGGCAATAGAGATAGAATTAAAATAAATTTATTTTTGTTTCCGGTAGAAAGTAAATTTAAGCTAGTAAAGCAGCTACATGAAAAATTAAAAAAAGAGCAGAATTAATGTTTGAAATTTTAGATTTATTGGATTTAGACAAGAGTTTTAAAATTGCTAAAGAAATTTCTGCCAATGAAGATATGGATAGCCTGATTTTAGTTTTAGAAAACTGGGAGCGTGTTAATGAAAGTATAAGGCCTGTTTTTATTGATTTAATTGAAAGTTTTGGTTTCTATCCATATTTAAAAGATAAAAATGAACTGCTTAATACTGCTGCATTAGTTAGGTGCGAGTACCACAAATCTAAATTTATAAACGATTCTGAAAACAATAGGGTAACGTTTCACTACTGGCAGAAGGTATTAGAGGAAAAAATCTCAAATAGACAAAATTTACTTATCTCTGCACCTACTAGTTTTGGTAAAAGCTTACTAATACAAGAATTTGTAGCAAGAAAAAAATATAGCAATATATTAATTATTCAACCGACATTGGCACTAATTGATGAAACTAGAAAAAAGCTTCAAAATTATCAAGATTTTTATAATATCGTGGTTAATACAAGCCAGGATATAAATGAAACAAACAACTTGTTTATTTTAACCAGTGAGCGAGTTTTAGATATTTTACCCAAAATTAACAATATAGATTTATTTATAGTTGATGAATTTTATAAAATATCAAACCATAAATACGACGATAGAGTCAGCCAATTAAACATTGCATTTTACAAAGTAATGTTTAGAAATCCGCAATTAATATTATTGACTCCATCGGTAGATAACGTTGATAGTGATTTTATTAAAAAATATAGTCTAAAATTCTTTAAACCGGAGTATTCATTAGTAAGACAAGAATTGGAAAAAATAAGCTGTAGTTCCAAGGAAGAAAGGAAAATGAAGCTATTTGAGCTATTAAATAGTTTAAGTGAGCCTACTATAGTTTATGTTAGATCCCCTGCTCAAGCAGAAGAATTGTCAAATGAATTTATTAGAGATAATAAAAAAGGCACAGAAAATACTTTCCCAATTTTTGAATGGATTGATGAAAACGTTTCCGTAAAATGGAATTTAAAAAAATACTTACAAAAAGGTATAGGTTTACATAACGGTCAATATCCTAGGCATATTGTTAATGCTCAACTCGACTATTTTAATAACAATAAAATAAATATATTATTTGCAACTACCTCATTAATAGAGGGTGTAAACACTGTCGCAAAAAACATTATCATATATGATATGCGCAAAGGCACAAGCAAGCTGACTTATTTTGATTTTAATAATATCAAGGGGCGTGCCGGAAGAATGATGAAATACTATACTGGAAAAGTATATTGTTTTGATGATCCTCCAAGGCAAGAGATGGAAAATATAGATGTTCCCATAGTTACTCAAGATGATAGTCTGCAGAGTGAAATTTTAATTAATCTAAATAACGAAGATATAAAAGACCAAAAGAGAAGAATATATGAAGAATTAATTAAAGATTTACCTGCAGATTTATTGCAAATTTTTAAATCGAACTATTATAATATTGAAAAGCAAAAGCACCTTTATAATTGCTTGAAGGGTAGAAAAAAGATATTGAATCAATTGAGCTGGGATGCACCAGTTCCTACTTATAAAACATTATCTAGTACATTATATATGGTAGATCATTTATTGGAAGGCAATAAGGGAGATAGTTATAAATTCTTAGCTCAAAAATGCCTTCAAATAATCCAGGGTGGAAATTTGCACTCTATTATAAGTAATGAGATTAAGTATCAGCATACGCTAGATGCCAATCGAGGTAAGAATGAAGAGAGTATCATTAACTTATCGGTTTCAAAAGTATTTGGTTTTATCAGAAATCAAGCCAAATTCGAAATACCTAAAAGGCTTAGTGTATTAGAAAGTATTGTAAATTATCTCAATGGCAAACAAGCCGCTAATTATTCTGCATTTATTTCTATTCTGGAACATGAAGGAGTGGATAATAAGTTAAGTATACTTTTAGATTTTGGAGTTCCCGCCTCCACGTTAAAAAAGTTTAAAGATATGCCCAATAACAATATTATTGAATATGTGAAAAAGAATTTTGAAAAAATAGATTTAAGTAGTTATGAAGTTGACATACTAAAGAAATTATGATTTGTTTTTTATTATTGGCTTTTCAAAAACAGATAATCCTTATCAATAAATCATCCAAAAATTTTCACTACAATGACGCGTAAATTTACGAAAGGAAGAAAAATGAGTAAAATTTACAATCTAAACACTGACACGAAAGTTGTTTCTAAAAGCGTCGTTAGCAAGAGAATTTTTGATTGCGAGAATGCTCATGTCGATGTATTTGCTTTTGATACGGGCGAGGAGCTAGATCATGAGATGCTGTTTTGTGACAGTCTTGCATGGGTTGTAGAGGGTGGTGCTACCCTATACTACGGTGAAAAGCAGATGCATATAGGTGGCGAGCAAGCTTGCCTGATAGAGAAAAAAGTGTGGCGTAAGCTAGTTTTTAACGAACCAACGAAATATATTTCAATTGATTTTAAGGAGGACTTAATGATAGATCATTTACCTAAGGCAGCTATTTTTAGCTTAGTTGATGCAGTCGAATACGAAAAAGGCAAAATCGTGAGCAAAACGCTTGTTAAAAATGAGAATGGCTCGATGTCGCTGCTTAGTTTTGACACAGACCAAGAGCTCTCAACTCACGCAGCTCCAGGCGATGCACTACTTATCGCACTTGATGGCGAGATGAAGCTAACTATTGGTGATGAACATTTTGATATCAAAAAAGGCGATACCATCGTGCTTCCAGGCAAAATACCACACGGATTAAAGATAAAAGATAAATTTAAAATGCTCCTAATTGTCACTAAAGACAAAATGTAATACTAAGCCCTAATTTTAGGGCTTTTATATTTTATAAATCACGTTAAATTTACCCTTAATAACCCAAAAAGCAAAGTCATAATATAATCTCTTTTAAAATTTAAAGAAGAGTTATGAAAAAAGAAAATTCCAAACTATTTTTATTGCTATTTTTAGGCACTCTCTCTGCCTTTGGACCATTTGTTACAGACCTTTATTTGCCAGCACTTCCAGCTATTACTGAGTGGTTTAAAACAAGTGTTACAGCTACGCAATTAACGATCACGACATCGATGGCGGGCTTAGCCATAGGTCAGCTCATAGTTGGCCCAATAAGTGATAAATTTGGCCGAAAATTGCCCCTTACCATCTCGCTCATCGTCTATACTATAAGCACTATTTTTATATTTTTTGCACAAAATATCCAGTTTTTTATCTTTATGAGAATTATTCAAGGGCTTGCGAGCGCTGGTAGTTTGGTTATTTCAAGGGCTGTTGTTAGTGATCTTTATAAGGGTCATGAAATGACTAAATTTTTTAGCCTTATGATGGTCGTAAATGGTCTTGCTCCGATACTATCGCCAATTGGTGGTAGTTTACTGCTTAAAATTACAGACTGGCGTGGCATCTTTATGGCACTTACTATCATTGGCATTTTGCTTTTTATCGCAAATTTTTATTTCAAAGAGAGCTTAAGTCAGTCAAATCGCTTAAAAATGCCTTTGCTAGTGACTTATAGTGTTTTTGGCAAAATTTTAAGAAAGAAAAAATTTATGCTTTTCGTAAGCATTCAGACATTTGCTATGGGTGCGATGTTTGCCTATATAGCGTCATCTTCGTTTATTTTTCAAGAATTTTATTCTCTAAGTCCAGTAAGTTATAGCTTTTGCTTTGCTTCAAATGGTTTAGGGCTTGTTATAGGAGCAAGGCTTGCTAGTCTTTTAAATGAGAGAAAAGCGCTCAAAACCGGGCTTTTTGGCACCTTGTTTGCTAGCATTTTTATTGCTTTCATGCTTTGTTTCAAATTTGAAGTGATCGGCGTTATCATCGCATTTTTCTTATTGCTTCTTTTTACAGGATTTGTCTTGCCAACTGCTTCATCGCTAGCTATGAACGAAGGCAGAGAATACGCAGGTTCAGCCTCAGCGATACTTGGATTTTGCCCATTTTTCTTAGGCGGCGTCGTCTCTCCGCTAGTTGGGCTTGGTGATATATTTTATTCGACTTCTATTGTTATTTTAGCCTGCACATTACTTGCTTTGATGTCTTTTTTAAGGTTAAAAAGAGTTGCGTAAAATTTATCTTATTTCAAACACAAAAACAGCCGATGAGAGCGTTGTAAATTTAAGCGTTAGCAAGATCGAGTTTTTAAAATTTGAACTAAATTTAAGCTACTATGACGTACTGGTAGCTACTTCTAAAAATGCTTTTAATGCATTAAAATTTAATGGCATTTCACCTATGAATTTGCCAGTCTTTGCTATCGCAAATAGTTGTGCGGCAGCCGCAAGAGAGTTTGGATTTAGTGAAATTTATATCGGAAAGAACGCTCACGGAGATGACTTTGCAAGAGAAATTTTGCCACTTTTAAAAGGTAAAAAGGTTCTTTATCTAAAGGGTAAAGATAGTGCTTCAAATTTCTTAGAAATTTTGCAAAATGGCGGAGTAAATATAAAAGCGATCATCGCCTATGAAAATGTCTTAAATCCTTGCAAAATGGAGCTAAAACCACCAAAAAATAGTATCTTGATCTTTGCTTCTCCACTAAATGTTAAAAATTTTCTTAATAATTTTGGCTGGGATGAGAGCTATCAAGCAATAAGCATTGGAAAGGTCACTGCAAAAGAGCTAAAATTTACCGAGCCAATAGTAAGCCAAAGTCAAGATATAAACGCCTGTATCGCGCTTGCCAAAACATTACTTTAAGCAAAGAATTTATATAATTTTATTGCCTGAGTGAAGCGAGTCAGCATTTTACGGGGTCCAACACTTTTTTGTTAGCGAAAAGGTATGGATGCCTTGTGATGTGGCTTCGTTTGAGTCTGAAAAGGCGAGAAGTTGCAACCGTTTGGTATCCATCTATTTGCAAGATTGGCTTTGTTTATGGGCCACTCTTCTATGCGACGCCCACTCGGGTTTTTTAAATTTACGGAGATGAAATGAATATTCTCATAATAGGAAGTGGCGGCCGCGAATACGCCATTGCTCTAAAACTAAAAAACGAAAAAAATATAAATTTATACTTTGCGCCTGGAAATGGTGCGACGTCACGCCTTGGTGAGAATTTGAAGATAAAAGACTTTTATGAGCTTACAAAATTTGCTAAGCAAAATGATATTGCTCTAACTATCGTAGGCCCTGAAGCGCCGCTTAGTGAAGGTGTAGTGGATATCTTTAAAAAAGAGGGCTTGCTTATATTTGGACCAAGCAAGGCAGCTGCTAGACTTGAAGCTAGCAAGGCTTATATGAAGGACTTTTTAGCTAGAAATAATATAAAAACTGCAAGATATTTAAACACAGACGATAAAGAAAAAGCATTTAAATTTATTGATACCTTAAGCGCGCCAATGGTTGTAAAGGCCGATGGACTTTGCGCTGGCAAGGGCGTAATAATAGCAAATTCTAAAGAGGATGCCAAAGAGGCAGTTAGTGACATGCTAAGTGGAGCTAGCTTTGGCGAGGCTGGTAAATTTGTGGTGGTTGAAGAGTTTTTAGACGGCTTTGAGCTGAGCTTTTTTGCTATTTGTGACGGCGAAAATTTTGTAAGTTTGCCAGTGGCACAAGATCATAAACGTCTGCTTGATAATGACGAAGGTCCAAATACTGGCGGCATGGGTGCTTATGCTCCAAGTCCGCTTGCTTCAAAAGAGCTGATAAAAAGGGTTGAAGAAGAGGTTGTAAAGCCAACTTTAAAAGGGATGAAAAACGAGGGCAGTCCGTTTTGTGGAGTACTTTTTGTAGGGCTAATGATCGTGAAAAATGAGCCTTATGTACTTGAGTTTAACGTAAGATTTGGCGATCCTGAGTGCGAGGTATTGATGCCATTAATTGACGGAAATCTAAGCGAAATTTTACTAAATGCTGCAAAGGGCGAGCTAAAGCCTATTAGTTTAAAAGATGAATTTGCAGTTGGCGTTGTGATGGCTAGTAAGGACTATCCGTATAAAAGCAGCTCAAAAGCTAAAATTTCAGTTTTAAATGATGTAAAAGATGCTCACATCGCTTATGCTGGTGTTAGTGAGCAAGATGGAGAAATTTATGCAGATGGTGGCAGAGTATTAGTCTGCGTTGCCACTGCGAAGAGCATAAAAGAGGCACGTGATAGAGCTTATGAGCTTTGCGAAAATGTAAAATTTGACGGAGCACATTATAGAAAAGATATTGCCTGGCAGGCATTAAAATGAGTATGCAGATAGTTGAAAAACTTGAAAAAGAAGAAATTTCGCTAGCGCCATTTTCAAAAAGAGTGCTAGCTTATTCAATTGATGAATGTATCGTTTCTTTTTTGTTTTTGATCATTTACTGGGATGCCTTTTTGTCGGTTATGAGCTATAATGAAGCCAGAAATTTGACTTTAAATTTCTTTTGGCAAATAGTCGCACTAAAGATTATTTATCATGCATTTTTTGTTTGGTATTATGGTGCGAGCCTTGGACAAATGCTAACAAAGACGATGTGCATTAATGTAGAAATTTTAGATAGACCAAATTTTATTTCAAGCTTGGTAAGAGCGATTTTTAGGTTGGTTAGCGAAGCTTGTTTTTATCTTGGTTTCGCATGGGCATTTGCAAATCCAGCTAGGCAGACTTGGCAAGACAAAATAGCAAAAACAGTGGTGATAAATGCGTAAAATTTTATTTTTAGTTCCGGTATGTATTTTAAATCTAAGTGCAGCTGTGCAAGATGTACAGCTTTTGGCCGATGATGTAAAGCAAGATAAAGGCATCGTAACGGCCAATAAAAATGTTGTTGTATATTCACAAGATTATCTTGTGACAGCTGATTGTGCAGTTTATGATCAAAATAATTCGGTTATCGAGCTTTTTGGTAACGTCAACATGATGAAGGGCAAGAGTGAAGTCTCTCGCTCAAACTATGCAAAGCTAAATTTAAAAAATAATGATACTGCTTTTGAATCGCTTTTTATGATGAATAAAGACATGGAAGTGTGGATGAGAAGCGATGAAAGTAGCTCTGATAGTGAGTACTATAGAGTTAAAAAAGCGATGGTTTCAAGCTGTAATGTCCAAGATCCTGACTGGAGTATCACCTCAAGCTCAGCTATGCTAAATAAACAAAGCAAATTTTTACATCTTTTTAATCCAGTCTTTCGTATAGCCAATGTACCAGTTTTTTACTTGCCATATTTTGGTTTTTCAACAGATACTACAAGAAGAACAGGTCTTTTGCCGCCTGAGCTTGGATACGGAAAATCTGAAGGTTTTTATTACAAGCAGCCGATTTATTTTGCACCTTATAATGAGTGGGACTTCGAGCTTGATCCGCAGATAAGAACAAATAGAGGTGCTGGAATTTATGGTGCGTTTAGATTTACTGAGTCGCCTGATTCAAGGGGCGAAATAAGCTTTGGCTCATTTACTGATAAAAACAGCTACCAAGCCAAGCAAAAAGGAGAGACTTCAAATAAGGCCGAACTAAAAAATAAAACACATAAAGGCATCGGACTAAAATACGAAAGAGATAAGCTTATAAGATACCTTAGTGAAGCAGATTTACAAGAGGGAATTTGGATAGACGCAACGAAGCTAAATGATATAGATTATTTAAATTTAAAGGGCAGGGATGATGATTATGATTCGCTTGTAACTTCTAAATTTAACTATTTCATCGCAAATGACGATCATTACTTTGGTGCTTATGCAAAATACTACATAGACACTGAAAAAATTGGCTCAAAAAATGAGAACAAAGACACACTTCAAGAGCTTCCATCGCTTCAGTATCATAAATTTACAGATGATATTGTCTTGCCAAATATCTTATATTCACTTGATCTTCAGTCACATAGATATGATAGAAAGATAGGCGTTAGAGCAACTCAGTATGAATTTACGCTTCCAGCTTCAGTGCATGTGCCACTGCTTGATGATAGCTTAACGTTTTCATTTTACGAGTATCTATACGCTTCAAGAATAAATTACGAGAATAAGATAAATTCATTTGATGATAAAAGAGAAGATAAGCATACAAATTTTGTAAATAATTACCACAAATTTGCCCTTCACACTGACCTTGCAAAAGCGTATGAAAGCTTTTATCATACTCTAAATTTTGGGGCCGAATACCTACTGCCAGGCTATAGAAAAGGAAATTTAGATGATGAGTTTATTTATGATAAAAATCTAAATGAGTATGAAAATTTCTTGACTCAAGAGCAGAGTAAGGAAGAAATTTCTGGTTATCTGACTCAGTATTTCTTTAACTCTAATGGTAGAAAGATTATAAAACATAGTATTTCTCAAGGATATTACACAAAAGAAGATGAATATTCGAATTTAAAAAATGCTATCTATCTATATCCATTTGAAAATTTAAGCCTTTATAATAAGCTTGAATATTCACACAAGAGCAAAGAGCTTAAAAAGGTACAAAGCGGATTTTCATACACAAATGATCTATTTTGGCTAAATATGCTTCACACCATGAAGAAAAATGATAGCAAAATAAAAAATAGTGCAACAAAAGATAGCTATTTTACAAGTGGTCTTGGAGTAAAATTACCTCATCAGTATAGCCTTATTGGCGGCTGGCAATATGATATTGAGCGAAGTTACACAAAAAGCTGGAGAGTTGGTGTACTTCATCAAAGAAAATGCTGGAATTACGGGATAATTTATCAACAAGATGTCGAGCCAACAACAACAATAAATGGCTCAGCATCAACTAGAAAAAATGGTATTTATTTCACGATAAATTTCTATCCAATGGGCGGTTTGCACTATGACTTTTCGCAAAGCAGTACAAAATCGAGTGCCAACTAAATGATAACGGCTAAATTTAAGGATCAATTAGAAGCAGCTAGCAAGCTAATTGAAATTTTGCCAAAAAAAGAGCTCGTAGATAAAAAGACGATAGTTGTTTGTATGTCGCTTGAGTCAGTTATACTCACAGATGCAGTTTGTAGAAGTTTAAATTTAAGCTACGAGATGCTCTTTAGCGAGCCAATACCTGCGCCAAATAATAGCGAATGCGACGTTGCAATAGTTAGCGAGACAGAAGATATAGTATTAAATGATAAACTTATAAAAGCTTTTAATATAAGCTATGACTATATTTACGGCGAAGCGCATAGAAAATATGAAGAGAAAATTTTAAAAAACGTTTATAAATACCGAAAAGGAAATTTGATAGGAGAGCTAAAAGATAAAAATATTTTACTAATCGATGAGGGGTGTGAGACTGGTATGACGGCACTCATTTGCATAAAGACGTTGCTTGATGTGAAGGTAAAATCCATCTCATACGCAACGCCAGTGATTGCTACTGATGTCTTTACAAATTTAAATGATATGGTTGATGAAATTTACACGATAAACAAGATCGTTGATTTTATCGATGTGGATTCGTATTACGAGAAAAAGATCGAAGCTACGAGTGAGCGTATCATGTCAATATTAGAAGAGAGCCCTTATTATTTGCCGTTACAAAAACAACAAGGAGATAAAAATAATGCAATATAGTATAGAAGTCAATAATCAGGTTGAAATTTTTGACCTTAATAAAGTAGCAAAACAAGCTAGCGGAGCAGTGCTTTTAAGGGTGAAAAATACCGTCGTTTTAGCAACTGTTGCAAGAGAGGACACACAAGTTGAGGAGGATTTTTTACCTCTAACGGTGCAGTACATCGAAAAAGCTTACGCCGCTGGTAAAATTCCAGGTGGTTACGTTAAGCGTGAGACAAAGCCAGGCGACTTTGAAACGCTAACAGCTCGCATTATCGATAGATCTCTTAGACCGCTCTTTCCAAAAGGTTACGCATATCCAACTCAAATAGTTGTAATGGTGCTTTCAGCTGATCCTGAAGTTGATTTGCAAGTTGTAAGTCTAAATGCAGCTTCAGTTGCACTATATCTTAGCGACATCCCTGTAAATCGCCCAGTTTGTGGCGTGAGAGTTGGCTATATAGATGAAAAATTTGTGATCAACCCAAGCAACTCTGAACTAAAACAAAGTGCGATCGATCTATACGTGGCTGGAACAAAAGATGAGCTTTTGATGATCGAGATGAGAAGCTTGCCTCAACAAACTACGCAGCTTATCCCGATGGTCGCGATTGAGCCGATGATAGATCCGAGCTTAAGTGATAGTATGGCTCAAAAACAGCTGATGAATGAATTTAGCGAAGATATGATGGTTGAGGCGATTGATTTTGCTGGTAAGGCGATACTAAGAGCTAGCAGCGCTTACGAAGAAGCTTTCAAAGAGCATAAGAAAGAGGACGCTGCGCTTGAGCTAAAACCTGAGATAGAAAATGAAAATATCGCTATTTACATCGATAAATTTTATAAAGCTGAAGTCAAAAATGCGATCAATCAAATGGCAAAAAGCGAGCGCGCGAGCGAACTTAGCAAGATCGCAAAACAAATTTCAAGCGATGAAGTAGCACAAAAAGAGGGCTGGGACGAGGCTGTCATCACAAATGTCCTTGGCAAATATAAAAAGAAAATCGTTAGAGAGCAGATAATAAATGAGGGCGTAAGGGCTGATGGGCGTAGTCTTGAAGAGGTTAGACCTATTAGCATTGAGACAAATGTGCTTCCAAATGCACATGGCTCATGCCTCTTTACAAGAGGACAGACGCAGGCTTTGGTTGTCACTACTCTTGGCACTGACAGCGACGCTCAAATGTATGACATCCTCACTGAAAAAGTACCTTTTGTAGAGAAATTTATGTTTAACTACAATTTTCCAGGCTTTAGCGTAGGTGAGGCAAGCCCTTTAAAAGCTCCTGGTAGACGCGAGCTTGGACATGGAAATTTAGCCAAACGTGCCCTTGCGCCAAGTATCGATCTAGCTTCTCCATACACAATAAGAGTCGTTTCAGAAATTTTAGAGAGTAACGGCTCAAGCTCGATGGCTAGCGTTTGTGGTGGCTCGCTCGCACTTAGAGCAGCTGGCGTAAATACTTTAAAACTTGTCGCAGGTGTCGCTATGGGATTAATATTTGAAGGCGATAAGCATGCAGTGCTAACAGATATCATGGGACTTGAAGATCATGACGGCGACATGGACTTTAAAGTAGCAGGTACAAGTGATGGCATCACAGCGCTTCAGATGGATATTAAGCTTGGTGGCATTAGTTTAGAAGTGCTAAAAGAGGCACTTTATCAAGCAAAACGTGGTAGAGAGCATATCTTATCTTTGATGGCAGAAGCGGATAAAAATATAGAAATAAATGAAGATGTGCTTCCAAAGCTTGAACTATTTAGTGTTGATCCAAGCAAGATCGTAGATATCATCGGGCAAGCTGGCAAGACTATAAAAGAGATCATTGAGAAATTTGAAGTCTCAATCGATCTTGATAGAGAAAAAGGTGAAGTTAAAATCGCAGGTGGAGCAAAGAAAAATGTTGATGCTGCAAAAGACTACATCATCTCTATCACTTCAAAAGACAATGGACGTTCATTTGGCAAAAAGCCTTTTAAACACGACAAAGAGCGTTCAAAACCAAATTTTAATATCGGTGATGAGTTTTTGGGAACTGTAAAGAGCGTAGTTGATTTTGGTGTGTTTATCGAGCTAAAAGATGGCATTGATGGCTTGCTTCATATCTCAAAGATAAAAACCCCATTAAACGTAGGCGATCAGGTCAAAGTATGTGTGAGCGAGCAAAAAGGAAATAAGATTTCGCTCTCTTTGGTTGAATAAATTTTAAAGGACAGATGATGAAATACAAAAAGTTGCTTTTTCCAATAGGAGCTGGAGACGATATCGAGCCAAGAATTTATGGTGCCCTAAAGGTTGCTCAGTGGTTTAACACACATATGGAAATTATGACTTGCCAGCTTGACCCAAGCGTAGTTTATAATATGAAAATGACGCTTCGTGGAGGAGTGCTTTTTGAAGAATTTCTAAAATCAGCTAAATCTGAACTAGCTGTCGAGCATGAAGAGAATGAGAAAATTTTCAATAAAATTTGTGCTGAGCTTGGCATAAAAGTAACTAGTGAAATCATTGAAGATGTTTGCACTGCAAATTTTACTATTCATAGTGGTAAAAGAAGCGCAATAGTGGAGCAAGAGAGTAAATTTTGCGATCTAGTGGTGGCTGCTGTGCCGCTTGATGGAAAGATCACTGGTACATTTGAATCAGCTGTTTTAAAAAGCGGTAAAAATGCGATTGTAATCCCTAGAAAAATGCGTGAGTTTAAAGCTGATAATATCCTTGTTAGCTGGACTGGTACGACGCAAAGCTCAAGGGCACTAACAGGCTCGATAGATCTTTTAAAAAAGGCAAAAAAGGTTCAGTGCATTACCTCAAAAGCAAGCCTTGGCGATAATGCTGAACTAAATCTTAAAAAGCTTGAAGAGTACTTCAAAATTCATGGCATATCAGCCACTTTTGAAGTGATCGCTACCACGATGATACCTGGTGAAGCGCTTTTAAAAGCAGCTATTGATAGAAATGCTGATCTAATCGTTGCTAGCAGATATGGTGAAAATGGTCTTATGGAAATGGTGCTTGGTGGCACTTCAAGATTTTTCTTAGAACACACAAATATCCCAGTTTATTTATAATGGATTGCGGCTTAGTCCGCGATCTAATTCTTTTTCACTTTATAGATTTTAAAATTCCATTCACTCGCAAGAATTGACTACTAAATTTTGGCTTCACTGACCGCTTAGCTCAAATTTTAGAGCCGAAATTATTCGTTTATGAAATTTTAAAATTTGCTCGAGCCTCTTTGTTATAAAACGAACGCAGCGCGACAGCTTAACCATGCGCTTTGCTCTTGTCACAGGCTTAAAAAATCTCTAAATTTTAAAGCTATCATTAAGCTTTCATCAAGCGCCTTATTAGCCAAAATTTTGTAAAATCCACTCATTAAAAAAGGATAAAAAATGAGTGAAAATTCTAGCTTTACACACCTGCATTTACACACCGAATACTCCCTTCTTGACGGAGCGAACAAGATAAAAGAGCTAGCTCATGTGCTTCATGATAGAGGCGACACAGCAGCAGCGATTACTGATCACGGCAATATGTTTGGAGCGATAGATTTTTACAAGGCGATGAAAAAAGAGGGGATAAAACCGCTAATTGGCATCGAAGCTTATGTGCATAATGGCGAGCAGCTTGATGACAAGAGTACTAAGCAGCGTTTTCACCTTATACTAATCGCCAAAAACGAGACTGGCTATAAAAATTTAATGTATCTTAGCTCCATGAGCTACATCGAGGGCTTTTACTACTATCCTCGTATAAATAAAAAAATTTTAAAAGAGCACAGCGAGGGCTTGGTTTGTAGCTCAGCGTGCTTGCAGGGCGAGGTGAGCTGGCATCTAAATTTAAGTGACCGTAACGTGAAATTTGGCGCAAAGGGCTATGAGAGAGCAAAAGAGGTCGCGCTTGAGTATAAAGAAATTTTTGGAGATGACTTTTATCTTGAGATCATGCGTCACGGCATCGGCGATCAAAAACGCATTGATGATGATATTTTGCGCATCGCCAAAGAGACTGACATAAAGGTCATCGCCACAAATGATACCCACTACACTTTTAAAGAGCGAGCCGACGCTCATGAGGTTTTTATGTGTATCGCGATGAACAAAACTTTAGATGATCCAAACCGACTTCGCCACAGCGTCCATGAGTTTTTTGTAAAAAGCAAAGAGCAGATGAGTGAGCTATTTTTAGATATCCCTGAAGTGATAGAAAATACCCAAGAGATCGTGGATAAGTGCAACCTTGAGATCAAGCTTGGCAACCCAACTCCGCCAAATTTTAAATTTACACTTGAGTATGCTAAAGAGAGAAATTTAACACTTCCAGAGCCTGAAAATAGATATAGCTTTAAAAATGATGCTGTGTTTTTTGAATATGAATGCAGAAAGGGGCTTGAAGAGAGGCTAAAATTTGTCCCTGAAAATTTACATGACGAATACAAAAAGCGCCTTGAGATAGAGATTGGAATAATAAATAAAATGAATTTCCCAGGCTATATGATGATCGTTTGGGACTTCATAAATGAGGCTAAAAGTAGAGGCGTGCCAGTTGGTCCAGGACGTGGTTCTGCGGCTGGTAGCTTGGTCGCTTACTCGCTAAAGATCACTGACCTTGATCCAATCCCATACAACCTACTTTTTGAGAGGTTTCTAAACCCGGAGCGTGTTAGCATGCCAGATATCGACGTGGATTTTTGTCAAAGTAGGCGTGGCGAGATTATCGACTATGTTACGCAAAAATACGGAAAATTTAACGTTGCTGGCGTTATTACATTTGGTAAATTGCTCGCAAAAGGTGTTATAAGAGATGTTGCTAGGGTTTGCGATATGCCTTACGCCGAAGCCGATGCGATGGCAAAGCTAATACCTGATGAACTAGGCATTACGCTAAAAGATGCTTATGAAAAAGAGCCAAAGATAGCTGAGCTTATCAGCCAAAATCCAAAAGCAGCTAGAATTTGGAAATTTGCACTTGATCTTGAAGGGCTAAATAGAAACGCTGGTCAGCATGCAGCAGGTGTCGTTATCTCAAATGAGGAGCTGTGGAATAAAACTCCGCTATTTCGTCAGCCAAACAGCCCAGAAGATCGATATGTTACGCAGTATAGCCTTAAATATCTTGAGGATGTGGATTTAATTAAATTCGACTTTCTTGGACTAAAAACACTAACGGTTATCGATAATGCCATAAAGCTGGTAAAACAACGAACTGGCAAGGATATTATTTGGGAGCAGATCGATAAAAACGATTCTAATGTTTATAAAATGATACAAAGCGGCCAAGCGATAGGAATTTTCCAAATCGAGGGCGAGGGCATGAGAAAGCTAGGAACTAGCTTGCGTCCAGACTGCTTTGAGGACATCGTCGCGATGCTAGCGCTCTACCGCCCAGGACCGATGGAGAGTGGTATGCTTGATGACTTTGTCAAAAGAAAACATGGCGAGGCGGAGATAACCTACTCATTTAAAGAGCTTGAGCCGATCCTTGCGCCAACATACGGCGTCATCGTCTATCAGGAGCAGGTTATGCAAATCGTTCAAGCCATAGGCGGCTTTAGCCTTGGTGGGGCGGACCTTGTACGCCGTGCGATGGGTAAAAAGATCAAAGAAGAGATGGACAGACTAAAGGGTGAGTTTGTAAAAGGTGCTGAGGCAAAAGGGCTAAATGGACAAAAAGCGGACGATCTTTTCGAGCTGATCGTCAAATTTGCAGGATATGGCTTTAATAAGTCTCACTCCGCAGCATACGCTTATGTCACATTTCAGACTGCTTATCTGAAGGCTTACTATCCGGCTGAATTTATGGCCGCACTTCTTACAAGTGAAGAGAGCAACGTCGATAAGATCGTTCGCTATATCGATGAGATAAAACGCATAAATATAGATACTTTGCCGCCATCTATAAATAAATCAACTAAAGAATTTAGCGTCGTTAAAAATAGCGATCATGATGGCATTATCTTTGGGCTTGGTGCGATTAAAGGCGTTGGTGGAGCGGCTATTGAAAACATTATCACTGAGCGTGAAGCAAATGGCGAGTTTAAGAGTATGGACGACTTTGTCTCAAGGATCGATCCATTTAAAGTAAATAAGAAGGTCTTTGAAAGCCTCATAAAAGCTGGATGTTTTGATGAGTTTGGCTTTAGTCGTAAGATGCTTATGCAAAATGTAGAAAATATCATAGAAGCTTGCAAAAGTGCTGCTCAGATCCGTAAAAATGCTGTTGAGAGCTTGTTTGGCGAAGATGAGAGCATGAACGATGTGAAGATAAATTTTGTTACGATAAATGACGAATTTGACATCAAACAAATTTTAAAATTTGAGCAAGAGAGCGTTGGTATCTACCTCTCAGGTCACCCGCTTGATGATTATAAAGACGAGATCAACAAGATAAAATATACTCTAAGCTCAGAATTTGAGAGCTTGCCACAAAGCGCTGAAATTTTAGTCGTTGGTAAGATCGAGGACTTTAGTACAAGGATAACCAAAAGTGGCAAGAAAATGGGCACTATAAATGTGCTTGATTTTCACGGAAATATCGAGATCGCAGTCTTTGAAAGAGAGCTTGGTAACATCGAAGATATAGTAAAAGATGAAGCAAAACGCGACCTGCCTTATGCTTTTAGGATAAATATCACAAAAGATGATCAATTTGTAAGGACAAATTTAAACGAGGTTTAT
This sequence comes from Campylobacter concisus, assembly GCF_002092855.1. Taxonomy (NCBI): domain Bacteria; kingdom Pseudomonadati; phylum Campylobacterota; class Epsilonproteobacteria; order Campylobacterales; family Campylobacteraceae; genus Campylobacter; species Campylobacter concisus. The sequence continues at coordinate 200,080 of NZ_LVLC01000012.1, read as the reverse complement.
AGCCTAGAAGATGCACAAAATTTAGACTTTAAGACAAAAAAGCTAAAACAAAACTCTAAATTTAGCAAAAATGAAGAAGCTAGCACACCTCAAAAAGCAAGAGAATATGCCGAGCTAGAGGTACTTTTATGCCTTAGTGAGCTTAGCAAAGATAAGATAACTAGCCTTTATAATCTTAGCTATAACGAACATATAAAACGTGGCACGAACAATGATAAGCGTCTTGTTATTAAGATAAAAAATGAAAATACAGCTCAAATTTTTGTCTATAAGACAAAATTTGTTGTAAATGACAGCTTTAAAGAAAAAGCACTTCAAGCAATAGCTTGCTAAGACCTCGGTGAAGCGATGTTTTTAGATAAGCTTGGCGTAGATAAAAGTAACTGGAGCGAGCTTTTTAGCGCATGTGTTGGCAAAGCGACATTACTTCAAAAACGTGCATTTAAGCTACTTGTTGAAGGTAGCAACTGGCAGGTTGATTTTGATAGTGGCAAAATTTACTTTGATGAGCACGAGTTTGACATGCAGTTTATTGGCTCTGAAAGCTTCTCGTCAAATACGTGGCTTTGGGGTTATGAAAACATAAATGGCTTTGATGATCGGTTGCTCGAGCTTGCAAATAAAGCACGTGAGTTTGGCGAGAAATTTGGACTTAGTGTATTTGGCACGCCACAATTTGAGCTAGATGAAAATTTTAATGGCCACACGATTAGTATGGTTGCTTGCGCCGCTTTTGATGAGCAAAATTATTACAGGATAGAGTACGAGGGCGGAGCGGCGTATGTGGCTTTTAGATCAGATGTGGTCTTTGAAGAGCCAGTGCTAGCAAATGAGCTTTTGAGCGTAGTAAATGAGTGTTTAAGCACTTACGAACTAGATCGCAAAATCTTTGTCAAAGGACTTTTGCTAAGCTGTGATATGAAATTTAGCGAAAGTCCTAATGAGATCGTAGCGAATAAAAACGAGCTTAGCTTTAAATTTGACGAGCTAAATAGGCTCATAAATATTTCAAGTAAGCTTTAAAATTTAATACCCTTTACCACATCAGCACCAAGTGCTAGCTTCATATGAAGAGAAAACATCTCGTGGTAAAAGTCACCATTGTGTCCTGGTATGTCATATGTTTGCGTAAGATCAAACGGCACGATAACTCTTGCTTTTTTATTGTATTCATTGGCTCGTAGTTTAAGATAACTAACGCACTGATAAACGCACATATCAGTGCAATCACCAGTGACTATAAAGGTGTCTAACTCTGGATGCTCTTCTAAAAATTTCTCAAATTCTTTATTAAACGCAATGCTTAAAGAGTTTTTATAAAATGCTTTGATCTCTTTAAAAAAGCTTAGATTTTCTATCTCTTTTACAGTTTTTATCTCATTTGTATCAAGCATAGCGTGAGGTAAAAAGGTTTCAAATTCTTTTGAATCACTGGTGTGCCTATCTTCTATAAGGATAAAATTTCTAAAGCCAAAATCTTTCCACGCTCTATCAAAAAGTGTTGCGATCCCTTTTGATAAGGCAGCTACTCTTTGGCTAGCGAGCGCACCACTACCAGCAAAAGCCTCTATCATATCGATACAGATAAATGCAACGTTTTTTGCTCCATCGTTTGAAATTTCTCTTAAATCAAGCGTTTGAAGAGATTTTTTAAAAGCCTCAAGTTCGTTTTGTATGTTCATTCTTTCTCCTTTATTGGTAAATTTATGCAAAATGTTTTTGGATTTAGTGTGATCTCGATACTACCTTTGTGAGCCTCTATGATCTGCAAGCAAAGGTGCAGTCCAAGGCCGTTTCCTTTTAGCTTGCTACTTTTAAATGGCTCAAAGACTATGGCTTTATCTTTGATAGGCTCGCCACTATCATAAATGATAAATTTATGTTCACTTGGTGTTTTTTCATAGCTTAAAATGATCTCTCCCTCATCATCATCGCTCTCTTCGATGGCATCAATGGCGTTAAATAAAATATTTTGGAAAACAATGGCAAGTAGATCAAGGTCGCCCATATATTTGCCATCTGGAAATTCTAGGCTAAATTTAATATCCTTTGAATAGTCATAAAAATTTATAGCCTCTTCGCACTCTTTTTTAAGTTGTGAAAAGTCAAAAATTTGTGCATTTATGTTAAGGCCTTTTGTGAAAAGTAGAGTGGCTTTGATTATGCGTTCGACTCGCCATGTAGCTTTTTGTATTTGATTTACGATAGGCTTTGTGCGCTCATCAGCTCTTTTAAGTAGAGTTGAAGCTAAAAGTGAGATAGAGCCTACTGGATTTCTGATCTCGTGGGCTAGGTGAGCTGCTACTTGGCCCATAGAGGCAAGGCGCTCGGTGCGTTTTTCTACTGTTATGTTTGTTGCAGAGATTATTAGTTTATTGTCTTTAGAGCTTGTTTTAAAAAGATAAATTTGCCCATTTACATTTATCTCACCCTCTTTTTTTGGTATCTCTTTAAAAATTTTACCAAGTCTTACTGCTTCTGAGTTTTGTAAAAAGATCTCATCATTTTCATCTAACACCCAGATAGCATTTGGCAGAATTTCTACAATATCTTTAATGAAATTTTGCAAGTTTGCGTAAGATGATGTTAAATTTTTATATTCGTTTTCTATCAGATAAGTCTGCTCTATCAGGCTTTTTAAGCCAGCTTGGATATCGTGTTCGTTCATTTTAAAAGTTCCTCAAAATCGCTAATTTCATAAAGCCTTAGCCTTTCATCTTTTAGATTTCTTAGCTCGCTACTAAATCCACTCTTTGAAAAAAGAGCGATAATATCTGGCTTGATATTTAGTTTTTCGCATTTTTTTAATAGTAAATTTAGCACGTTTTTACAAACCTTTCTCTCTTTGTATTTTACCTCGCCGACTATGATCTTGCCGCCTATATTTAATAGCATATCAAGCTCTATATTCTTGCTCCAAAAGCTACTTAAAAATATGCCATTAATCATAAATTTTTTTGCCATGAGTTCACCGCATAAAATTTCAAATCCAAGGCTTGCATATTCGTCAAATTCCTTTTTTATAATGGCTAAAATTTCATCATTTTTACCAGCTTTTAGCAAGCTTAAATTTGGCTCTATAAATCTAAACCAAAACCTTGAAAAATGGCTATTAAAATGTATTTTATCCTCAACTTTATAGCCCCTTTCTTCTTTTTTTAGCATTTGGTTTTTTGATCTTTTTGGAAGTACTTCTCTGCTTTTCTCAAGCAGTAAAAAATTCTTTTCAAAAAGCTTTGCGTAGACTTTGCTAGCTAAGCTTTGAGGTAAAATTTTATTTATGCTAAATTTTTTTCTATCACTTCGTGCGAGTTTTATGAGGGCAGATTTTATAGCATTGTTTGTATCGGACTCGAAGTAAAATTTTGGCATAAAGGCTAAGAAGTTGTTTAAAATTTCAGCCTCGATTGCTTCAAAAACATCATAATATGAGTGCTTTAAATCAAACTCATCAAAGACGAGATGAAATTTAATAAGTTCATTTATATCAAGGTGTTTCATTCGCTCAAATGTTGATTTCAAAGCTTTTATATTGGCTCCTTTATTTGGGCATTGTAGTATATTTTAGCTAAAGTAATCTATAATGATACGCAAAAAACAAGGGTTGTGGTTTGATAAATTTAGAGCATATTAGAGAAAATATAATTTTAAAAAATGGTATTTATTATTTTGACTTTACAGCTTCAGGGCTAGCTTATAAACCTATCGAAGATGAGATGGCAAAAATGCTTCAAACATATGCAAATACGCACTCTATCAGCTCATCAAATGCTTATAAAACTGCTCAAATTTATGAAGATTCAAGACGTGAATTAAAAAGCCTGCTAGGACTTGATGAGAGCTTTTATCTTTTTACTTGTGGCAATGGAGCTACCGGTGCGATAAAGAAATTTCAAGAAATTTTAGGAATTTATGCGCCGCCAGCATTAAAAAAAAGATATTCATTAAAGCCAGATGAAAATTCTCCGCTTGTGGTGCTTGGCCCTTATGAGCATCATTCAAATGAGATAAGCTTTAGGCAAGCACTTTGTGAGGTTGAGCGTATCAGGCTTGATAAAAATGGGGGGATAGACTTTAATCATTTGGAGCAAATTTTAAGGATAAATGTTGGTCGTGAGATCATCGCAACTTTTAGCGTGGCTTCAAATGTGACTGGGGTTTTGAGCGATTATAGAAAAATCTATACTCTTATAAAATCTTATGGTGGCATTGTGGCATTTGATGCTGCAAGTTTTAGCGCATATGGAAATATCGATTGTGACTATTTTGATGCTCTTTTTTTATCGCCACATAAATTGCTTGGTGGAGTTGGAAGTTGTGGGCTTCTTGCTATAAAAAAGATACTTGCAAACTCAGATGAGCCGACATTTGCTGGTGGTGGAACGGTAAGTTATGTCAGCAAAAACTATGCTATATTTGTAAAAGATAGTGAGCAGCTAGAAGAGGCTGGCACTCCGCCTATTTTAGGATTTATAAGGGCAAATTTGGCTTATAGGCTAAGAAATGAGATAGGATTTGAGGCAATATATGAAAACGAGAGTGAGCTTGGAGAGTATTTGGAAAAAAGACTAGCAGAAATTCCTGAGCTTACGTGCTATCATCCAAATAACATAAAGCGTTTGCCGATATTTTCTTTTAATGTGACTGGTGTTTCGCCTTATGAATTAGCCAAAGTTTTAAGCAAAGAATATGGCATTCAAACGCGTGCAGGATGTTCTTGCGCTGGGCCATATGGACATGATTTGCTTCATTTAAAAGAAGATGCACTATTTACCCATAAGCCAGGCTGGGTAAGGGCTGGACTCCACTATACGCATACGCTACAAGACGTGGATTATTTAGTAGATGCATTAAAAAATAGCATTAAGAAGTATTCAAGTAGTTGGAAGGTCGATGATCCTTTTAGTGTTGATAAAATTTCAGGTTGTATGGGAGATAGATGAAAAATATATTAATCATTGCAGGAAGTGATAGTGTTGGTGGTGCTGGCGTGCAGGCTGATATTAAGACATGCGAGGTATTTTCTTGCTACGCAGCGACGGCTATCACGGCTCTTACGGCACAAAATACAAATGGCGTTAGCAATATCTTTGCTACAAATGCTACAAACCTAAATGAACAAATCAAAATGGTAGACGAAGAGCTAAGCATAGATGCCATAAAGGTTGGTATGCTTTTTAATAAAGAGCTTATATCTTGCGTTGGTTCTTGGCTTGAAAAATTTCATAAGCAAGGCATTAGAATAGTAATAGACCCAGTTTGCGTAGCAAAATCAGGCTCAAAGCTTCTTGAGGATGACGCGATAGCAAGCTTAAAAGAGCTTTTTAAATTCGCAGACATTATTACGCCAAATATCGATGAAGCCAAAGTTTTGGAACTTGATAGCAAAAATTTACCTTGCGATATGATCTTAAAGCGAAGCACGGTTGCAGAAATTTGTGAAGATACTCTTTTTAAAAAAAATGGTGACGTGCTTAAATTTAAAGAGCCACTAATAAAACCAGAGATCATGCATGGGGCTGGATGTAGCTTTGCAAGTGCGCTGACCTGCTTGCTGGCAAATGGACACGCCAAAGAAGAGGCCATAAGACTAGCCAAAAAATACATTTTAAATGCTATTAAAAATGCAATTACGACAAAATTTGGCAAACGTCTACTAAATCATAAAGTTGGCATAAGTGATTGAAATTTACGCGATTAGCGACGATGTATTGATGCCTGAAAATTTAGCCTTGCAATACACTAAAGAAATTTTAGAGTGTGGGGTGAAATTTTTTCAATTTCGCTCTAAAAAAATACCTAAAAATGAGAGACTGGCTAGTGAAATTTTAAATTTATGTGAGAAATTTGGGGCTAGATTTATCGTAAATGACGATGTTTTATTTGCATCTCGTATAGGGGCGAAGTCTGTGCATTTGGGAAAAGATGATGCGAGCATAAAAGAGGCGTTTGAAATTTTAGGAGATGACGCTTACGTGGGGGTTAGCTGCTATGATAGCTTGGAGCTTGCTACTAAGGCAAAACAAAATGGTGCTAGCTATGTGGCTTTTGGAGCGATGTTTAAAAGTCCAACAAAACCAAATGCGCCACTTTGCAAGGCTCAAACTGTATCACAAGCAAAAGAAATGGGAATGAATGTGTGTGTCATAGGAGGCATAAACTCTAGCAACATTGCAAGTGTCGCTAGAGTAAAGCCAGACATGATCGCCTTAATATCTGCTATCTATAAAGATGGCACGATAAAGAAAAATATAGAAAATTTACAAAGAAATTTATTGCCTTAAAAGATACTTGTTTTGCAAGATTTTTTATGAAAATTTAATTATAATCCCTGCTTTAAAAAAAGGAAAACATTGCTAAATATCGATGAAGTAAGAAAAAATATTATTTTAAAAGAGAGTCTTTATTATTTTGACTACACGGCTTCAGGTCTTGCTTATAAGCCCATTGAAGATGAAATTTTAAAATTTTTAAAAACCTACGCAAATACTCACTCAGATAGTAGTTCAAGCGCAGTGCTAACGCAAAAATGCTATGAAAACGCAAGGGCTGAGCTAAAAAGCTTATTGGGCCTTGATGATAGTTTTTATCTTATCGCGACTGGTCAAGGAGCAACGGCTGCGATAAAGAAATTTCAGGAAATAATGGGAATTTATATCTCACCAGCTACAAGAGCCTTGATCGGTGAAGCAAATTTAAGAAATTTAAACTTGCCATTAGCGATCATTGGCCCTTATGAGCATCACTCTGTTGAAGTTAGCTTAAGAGAAGGACTTTGTGATATAAAACGTATAGAGCTTGATGAAAATAATGAGATAGACTATGCGATGCTTGAGAATACATTAAAGCAAAATGCAAAAAGAAAGATAATAGCTAGCTTTAGTGCCGCCTCAAACGTTACTGGCGTTAAAACTAATTATAAAAAAATTTACTCGCTGATTAAAAAATATAATGGCATTTTGGCACTTGACGTGGCCACTCTTAGTGCTTATGAAAATGTTGATTGCAGATATTTTGACGCACTGTTTCTCTCACCTCACAAGCTGCTTGGTGGAGTTGGGAGTTGTGGGCTTTTGGCTATCAAAAAAGAGCTTTGTAAAAATTTGCCTACATTTGCAGCAGGAGGCACAGTCAAGTACGTAAGCAGGACATCACATATTTTTACTAGTGAAGTTGAAAATTTAGAAGAGGGTGGCACGCCACCGATAATGCAGCTAATGCGTACAAATTTAGCCTACAAGCTAAGAAATGAAATCGGACTTAATAATATAAAAGTGGCTGAATGTGAGCTAGGCGAGATGTTTTGCAAAGAGCTAGAAAAGATAGATGAGGTGATAAATTATTGCCCTGAAAATTTAGACAGATTGCCCATTTTTGCATTTAATGTAAAAGGCATTTCGCCTTATGATTTTGCTGCGAGCCTAAGTAGTGATTTTGGTATACAAACGCGTGCAGGCTGTGATTGCGCTGGGCCGTATGGACATGATTTGCTTAATTTAAAAGATAATGCCATTTTTGACGCAAAACCTGGCTGGGTACGTGTTAGCATTCACTATACGCATACAAAAGAGGATATAAAATATCTTATAAATGCTATAAATTCTTGCATCAAAAAACACAAAGAAGGATAGGGTAAAACTATATGCTTGACATTTGTGGAGAAAATTTTAGAAGTGAATTTTTATAAAGCTATAAGTTCTATCAAATCTAAAAGTTAGCAAATTTTGCAAAATTCCAAAAAGCACCATAAATGTAACAAAGCTGCTTCCGCCGTAACTAAAAAATGGCAGCGGCACGCCTACAACTGGTGCAAAACCGATCGTCATTGAGACATTTACACCCACATAAACGAAAATAAGTGCAGCAATCCCCGTGGTAGTAACTTGTGTAAAATAGTCGTTTTTTAGTCCGTAATTTAAACTTAGAAGATGTGTTATAAGTGCTCCATAAAGTCCAAGCAAAAACAATCCACCATAAAAACCAAAACGCTCGATATTGTAGGCAAAGATGAAATCACTAGTGGCGATTGGCAAAAATTTAAAGTGCGTCTGCGTCGCTTCGTCCTTTGGCTTGCCTTTGAGTCCGCCGCTACCTATGGCGATGATACTTTGTTTGACGTGATAGCTTGGCTCTTCAGCTATAAAATCGTGAATCCTCTTTTTTTGATAGCCATGTAAATTTTCATACAAAACCGGCGCCAAAAAGCCTATCGCAAGGATGATAGTGATCCAAATTTTCTTATTTACGCCGATTACAAAAAGGATGGTGTAGCCAACTATTAAAAGTATTAGCGCAGTGCCAAGATCAGGCTCTTTCATGATGAGCACAAATGGTAAAAGTATATAAAAACTAAGTCTTAAAAAATCTTTTACTCCGTATCCATCAGCCTCTGGAGGACGCTGTTTGATGAGATAGGCTAACATCAGCAAAAAGGCTGGCTTCATGAGCTCCGAGGGCTGAAGTGTGAAGTGAACGAAGGGAATTTCTAGCCAGCGCCTAGCGCCTAATTTGCTAACGCCAAAGAGATCGACGCTTAAAAGTAGCACGATACAGACCCAGTAAAACATCGGAATGATCCAGTCGATACGTCTAATGGGCAGTAAAAATGCTACGCAAAATGATGCAAAACCTATGCCAAAATATATAAGTTGTTTGTTTGCTAAAATATCGTTTGCCTCGGAAACCAGGATATATGAAATTATGATGATTGGGATTATTAAAAACGGCTGAATAAAATCAAAATGTGTTAAAATACGCCGATCTAGTTTTATCAAGAAGCAAACCTTAATTTTTGGGCTAGATTATATCACAAACAAGGCTTTGATTTTGGTTAAATTTAACGTTTTAAACAGCTCAAGACTCGATGTTGTAGTAGCCAAAGAGCTTCAAATTTCACGCAATCAAGCTTTAAATTTGATAAAAGATTCTCTCGTAAGCGTAAATTTAAAACCAGTCTCAAAACCAAGCTTTGCTCTAAGCGAAAATGATGAAGTTTGCGTAAATTTTGCCCCAAAAAAAGAGGTGCAAAACGAGTATGAAGTAAATTTTGACATCCCAATCATCTATGAAGACGACGATCTCATAGTGCTAAACAAGCCCCCGCAAATCGTCGTTCACCAAGCTCCAAGTGTCAAAGAGGCGACACTTGTCGAGTGGCTAAACAAAAAGGGCTTTATGCTCTCAAATTTAAACGGCGACGTAAGAGCTGGCATCGTCCACCGCCTAGATAAGGGCACGAGTGGCGCTATCGTCGTCGCTAAAAACAACTTCGCTCACGCAAAACTAAGCGAGCAGCTAGGTGATAAGAGCATGGGGCGGATCTATCTAGCGCTCACAGACCTACCTCTAAAAGAGGACGTCATCATCGACAAGCCAATCGGCAGAAATCCAAACAATCGCCTAAAAAAAGCGATCGTCGCGGATGCTAAATTTGCAAAAAGCGCCTTTGTAAATTTACTAAGTGAAAATGGCATAAATTTAATAGCAGCAAAACTTTTTACAGGCAGGACTCATCAGATAAGAGTGCATCTTGCTAGCATAAACCGCCATATTTTAGGCGATGATTTATACGGATTTAAGAGCCAAGGCGATAAAATAAGCAGGGTTATGCTTCACGCTTATATGCTTTATTTTATCCATCCAAGAACTGGCAAAAGGGTAGAATTTACCGCAAAAACGTATGATGACTTTAACCAGATAATTTACAAAAAAATTCCCAAGGAGATTTTTGATGAAAAAATTTGCCCTACGCATATTGACACCATTTTTAGCAGCTTTCTTAGCGGGATGCGGCTCTAGCGTACCGACTCAGCAAAGTATGTCACTGCCTACGATTACAAGTTTAAAAACTATTTCAGATATGACAGAAGTTGGCTTCGAGTGGAATCCAGTGACCGATGAGAGCGTCATTGGCTACTATCTTTACCGTTCAAATCCAAATGATGCAAACTCAAAAATGCAACTAGTTGCAAACATAAAAGACAGCTTTGCTACGCACTATGTGGACCGCAATCTAGCTCCAGAGACAACTTACTCGTACCAAATGAGAACCTACTCAAGTAACGCCATCTCTCAACCTGGCACAATCGCAACAGCAACTACAAAGCCACTACTTGACTCAGTACCATTTTCACAAGCTATTACAGGGCTTCCAGGACGTGTAAAAGTGATCTGGAGACCACATCCTGATAGCACCGTGGCAAGCTATATCATTCAAAGAAGTGATGCCGGAGCTAATAAATTTAGCCAAATTGCAGAGGTAAATGGCAGACTAAATGCCGAATATATCGACACTGAGGTAAAACCTGGTAAGTCTTATGAGTATAGAATTTTAGTTAAAACTTCTTCAGGTGTTGTTTCAAAACCAAGCCAAAACATAAGTGCAACGACAAAGGAGTTACCCTAAATCGGTAACAAATCTTCAAGCAACCAAAAATGCACCAAAAAAGATAATTTTAACTTGGGATTACGCGCCAGCTGAGGATTTTGCTTATTTTAAGGTTTATAGGACAGTGAGTAAAATTTTGCCTTACACATATCTGGCAAAAACGACTAGCAACACCTATGAAGATCTCATAAATACAAATGCAGCGACGAGGTATTACATAGTCACAGCAGTCGATAAAGACGGCCTTGAGAGTTTAAAACAAGAAGAGCCAATCGTGGGGATAACACTTGGTGCGCCAAAGACTCCAAATATTAGTGCTAGCTACGATGGTAGCGGAGTAAATGTAAATTGGAGTGTAGTTGATAGAGCTAGTTCGTACACGGTTTATAGAAGTGGTGCAAGTGAGAAAATTTTTAGTGGCATAGATGGTACTGGACTTAGAGATGATAGCGTGCAAAAAGGAGCTAGCTATTCTTACAGCGTCGTAGCTATCGATGAGTACGGCATCGCCTCTGATAAGTCATCAAAAGCAGAAGTTAGCATAAAATAATGCCAAATTTCATCGCTTCGTCTTTAAAAGAGCTCTCATTTCCATTTGGTAATGACAAAGTCAAATTTCTTTGGCAGGCAAATGGGCGAAACGAGAGGCTCATCTACACAAAAAATGAAGAAGAGAGCTTTTTTCTAGTTGTAAAGCCCGGTAAAAATGGCGTTGTTGTAAAGGGAGAGAAGCTTACAAAGCCAGCTAAAGTTGGTCTTTTGCAAGAGGCACTGGAGCTTTTTAAAGAGCAAAATTGCAATGACGTAATCAGTCAAGCATTTGCTGTAAAAAAGACAAATTTGACTAAAAAAGTGAGTGAAATTTTAAGCCTTGAAGAATTTGTGCCAGCATTTTGCGAGCTAAAAGATAAATTTAAAGAGATTTTTATCGAGATCGGCTTTGGTTCTGGCAGACACTTGCTTTATCAAGCTAAAAACAATCCAAATGCCCTAGTTATCGGAATAGAAGTCTATAAACCAAGCATCGAGCAAGTAGCAAAGCTAGCTAGGGCAAATGGCCTAGAAAACGTACGTCTAATCAATACTGACGCCAGACTTTTACTCTCACTTATTGGCTCAAATTTAGTTGATAGAGTCTTTTTACACTTTCCAGTGCCGTGGGATAAAGCAGAGCATAGACGTGTGGTCTCATCGGTGTTTGCGCTTGAGTGCGAGAGGATACTAAAAGTAGACGGTAAATTTGAGCTAAGGACTGATAGCAAGGAGTATTGCGACTTTAGTTTAAGTAAATTTTTAGAGCCTACAAACTCAAAAATAGAAGCTTTCAAAAATAGAAATTTAGAGGTAACTAGTAAGTACGAAGACCGCTGGAGACGCCAAGATAAGGATATTTATGATGTCATTTATACTTGCGAGGTTGAAAGTAGCGAGAGTGTTTTAGCTGGAGATTTTAGCTTTAAAGAAAAGACAAGCGTAAAAAATATCATTAAAAATTTCAAAAATTTCATCATCAAAAAAGAGGATTATTTTTTACATTTTGAAGAAATTTACACCATAAATGAGGGTGAAATTTTGCTAAAAGTTGCTTTTGGAGCATTTAATAAACCTGAGCAATGTTTTATCAAAATAAGCGATGAGAAAAGCGAATATTTTATAAAAAAACCGATCTTAATTCGTGAGAATTTAGCTGCACACGAGCTTTTGAAGGAGTATTTGGCTGATGCAAGAGATAATTAGTGCAAGGAATTTGAGCCTAGCTTATGAACGCGATGAAATCGTAATTAATAGCGTCAATTTAGATATTTATGCAAATGATTTTGTCTTTATCACAGGCAAGAGCGGAAGTGGAAAAAGCACGCTTTTAAAATCATTTTATGGAGAAATTTCACCTCTTGCTGGAGAGCTAAATGTCTGCATGACACAAATGGATGACATCGACGATAAAAGGCTTTGTGAACTTAGACAGCGAGTTGGCATTATATTTCAAAATTATCGTTTGATAAATGAATGGAATGTGGAAAGAAACGTTATGTTGCCCCTCATTATCAAAGGCATCAATCAAAATGTGAGCAAAAAGCAAGTGGCTAAACTTTTAAAACATGTAAATATGCTTCATAAAGCTGACAAATATCCAATGGAGCTAAGCGGTGGTGAACAGCAAAGAGTTGCCATGGCAAGGGCTCTAGCGCACAATCCAAATTTGCTCTTATGTGACGAGCCAACTGGAAATTTAGACGAATACTCAAGCGACGTCATCTGGTCACTTTTAAAATCAGCTAGGGAATTTTTAGGCACGAGCGTAGTAGTTGTCACGCACCATATCCCATCGACACTTCGTATCCCATACCGTCACTTCGTCATAGAAAATGGAGGTGTGCATGAGATCGCTTAAAAATCATCTTGGATTTATCTTGCCGCTGATCGCGCTTTTGTTTTCCGTGCAGTTTAGCCTAACTGCTGATAAGGTTGTGAGAGATTATGAAAGACTCATGGGAAATGACTACAACATCGTCATAGTTTCAAGCAAAGAGTTAAGTGAGCCCGTTCTAAAGCCGATTGTGAGTAATCTAGCTAGCCTCGAGCCACTAAGTCCACAAAAGATCATCGACCGCCTCTCAAATGACATCTCTGCTAAAAATTTGTCCATACTGCAAAATGCGCTACCTAAATTTTACTCACTAAAACTTAGCGAATTTCCGACACCGCAGTACATGGATGAGCTAAAGCAAAAACTTTTAAAATTTGATGGCATCACAAAGGTTGAGACATTTTCAAAGACTCATGATAAGGTTTTTAAAATACTAAATTTAGCCAAAAGCATATCGTACGCATTTATGGCGATACTTTGCGTAATAGGTCTTATGCTTATGCTAAAGCAGGCTAAAATTTGGCTATTTGAGCACAGAGAACGCATCGAGATTATGACGCTTTTTGGAGCACCTTTTTGGCTAAAATCAGCTATGCTTTACAAATCGGCTATGGTTGATAGCCTAGTCGCTACCGTTGCAGTTGGTGCATTCTTCTTTTTCTTGCCTGGTATTGAAATTTTTAGAGAAAATGCCGCAAGTATTGATGTGGTATTGCCTAGTCTTGATCCTTCAAGGGATATTTTTATTTTATTTGGCGTGGCTATGTTTTTAAGTATTTTTGCTGTTAGTTTAGTGATGAGTAAGGCTAGAAAAAGCACGATATGAGAAAAGGAATTTTTATATTTTTGCTAGCTTTTAGTCTAGCTTTTGCGTCAAATACCAAAGAGAAGATCAAAGACTCCAAAAACTCATTAAGGTCAAGTCAGGCGATGAGTGAGCAGCTTAGTAAAAAGCTAGATGATTTGGCTGGTGACATCGTAAGTGGCGAGAAAAAACTTCGAGGTATAAGTGGTGATATCACAAATTTAAAGGGTCAAATTTCAGTTCTTGAGACAAATGCTTCAAAAGCACTTATTGAGCTTGATGATCTAACTAAGCAAAACAAAGAGCTAGAGCGTACGCAAAAAGAGCTTGAGCAAAACATGATAAGGATCATCGCAGAAGATTTATCGTTTGATCTTTTGATGTCTGCAACCGAGGGCAAGCAAAGCGAGGAGAGTATCATCTCATCTCAAATTTTAACCAAACTAAATGCCATTGCAAAAGAGGATTTTGAGAGACTTAGTCAAAACTATGAAGATACAATCGAGAAGATAAAAAGTAAATCAAATAAGATAAACGAGATAAACTCGAGCATAAAAAATTATAGACGCAAGCAAAGCGACTTGCAAAATTTAGAAAGTACGCAAAAAAATACTATAAACGGACTAAAACGAGATAAAGAAATTTATAGCAAAAAGCTAGCTAAGCTTCAAGCCCAGCAAGATGAGTTAAGAAAGACGCTAGAGCAGCTTGCTATCATGCAAAAACAAGAAGATGAAGCCGCACGTGCTGCTAGAGAAAAACAAGAAAAAGCAGCTGCAAGCAAAGGTAGTAAAAAAGGTGAGAAGAGCCAGCCAATGGGTGGAGGCTATCAAACAAGCTCGGTCAAAAAGTATTCAGGTGCAAAGACAATCGCTCCTCTTGATAGCTACACTGTAAAGCAAAAATTTGGAAATTACGTAGATCCAATATATAACATCAAAATTTTTAATGAGTCAGTCACACTTCGCTCAACAACGCCAGATGCCAAGGTCAAAAGCGTACTAAATGGCAAAGTGGTCTTTGCAAAAGCAACTCCAATGCTTGAAAATGTAGTCATTATAGAAAACGAAAATGGTATACACACGATCTATGCTCACCTAAGCCAGATCGCACCGACTGTAAAAGTCGGCTCAGTCGTGCAAAAAGGCTACGTTATAGGCCGAGTTAGAAATGATCTAACCTTTGAAGTGACGCAAAGAAACTACCATATCGATCCACTTGAGATGATCTCAAAATAGCCGCTTTGCAAGTACTATTAACTAAATTTAAAGCCTTTTTGGCTAGAATGCGTGAATTTTAAGGAGCAAGACAATGAGTAAAAGAAAACGCGTATTAGTTAAATTTTCAGGCGAAGCTTTAGCGGGAGAGAATGGTTTTGGCATAGATACGGCGGTGCTTAAATTTATAGCAAATGAGATAAAAGAGCTTGTCGAAAATGGTATCGAGGTTGGCATCGTTATCGGTGGTGGCAACATTATACGCGGTGTGAGTGCCGCAAAAGATGGTATCATCAAACGAACGAGTGGCGATCACATGGGCATGCTAGCAACTGTTATAAATTCGATCGCAATGCGTGAAGCTTTAGAACGAAGTGGGCTAGAGGTAAGAGTACAAAGTGCAATCAAGATGGAAGCGATCTGTGAGACATTTATCGTGGGACGTGCGCAGCGCCATTTGGAAAAAGGTAGAGTCGTTATATTTGCTGCAGGTACTGGTAATCCATTCTTTACAACTGATACAGCAGCTACGCTAAGAGCTATTGAGATTGGCTCAGATATGATCATAAAAGCGACAAAAGTTGATGGTGTTTATGATAAAGACCCTAAAAAATTCAAAGATGCAAAACTTTTAAAATCACTAAACTATGAAAAGGCAATGAGCGATGATATCAAGGTTATGGACGATACTGCCATAGCTTTAGCAAAAGATAACTCACTACCGATTTTGGTTTGTAATATGTTTAAGGCTGGAAATTTATTAAAAATAATAAATGAAGAAGAAGCGGCCCTATATTCAGTAGTAAAATAAATTTTAAAAAGGATAAATATGAGAACAGAACAAATAACAGCAAGAGCGTTAAAACAAGTTGGTGATGATAGATATAAACTTTCACTTATCGTAGCAAAGCGTGCAGAAGCACTAGCAAATGGAGCAGTAGTGCTTGTAGAAGCCGATACTTCAAAGATGAAATTTGCTGACATTGCACTACTTGAAGTAGCTGAGGGCAAAATAGGCTTAGAGGCAATAGTTGAAGGAAAATAGTCTTTTTTTAGAGCAGCTAATAGAACAAATTTTACCTTGTAAAAATGTTTCAGGAGCTATAACGCTGCTCTTTTCTCTTTGCGAACGAAGCGAGAAATTAGACAAAGCTATAGATAGCTGCGTCACATCTCATGCTGGTCAATACCGCAAAAGTGGCGAGCCATACGCAATCCATCCAATATTGGTAGCATCAATAGTAGCAAATATGGGTGGAGACGAGAGTATGGTTATAGCTGCACTACTTCACGATGTGGTTGAAGATACTGAAGTTACACTTAGCGAAGTTCAGGCTGAATTTGGCGATGAAGTGGCAAAGCTGGTTGAAGGGCTTACAAAGATAGTTGCTATAAGAGAAAACAAGCTTGCAAGCTCAAGTAGTAACGAAAAACTAGCAAGCTCGGCGCTAACTTTTAGAAAAATGCTTTTAATCTCTATTGAGGATGTTAGAGTTCTTGTGGTTAAGCTTTGTGATAGACTTCATAATATGCTAACTCTTGATGCATTAAAGGTGGAAAAACAAAAACGCATCGCTGAAGAGACGCTTATGGTCTATGCTCCGATCGCTCATAGGCTTGGAATTTCATCGATTAAAAACATACTTGAAGATCTAAGTTTTAAATATGCGATGCCAGAAGAATACGCTAAGATCGATAGCTTTTTAAATAAAAATAAACAGCAACTTAGCCTTAAACTAAATGCTTTTTATGAAAAAGTAAATCAAATTTTACTTGAAAATGGCTTTATTGAGGGCACTTTTGAGATACAAAAACGTATAAAGCATTACTACTCAATCTATTTAAAAATGCAAAGAAAAGGTATTTCGATTGAAGAGGTGCTTGATTTGCTAGCTATTAGAATTCTTGTACAAAAACCGCTTGATTGCTATCTTGCGCTTGGAAATTTGCATATAAATTTTAATCCTCTTATTTCGAGATTTAAGGATTATATTGCACTTCCAAAGCAAAATGGCTATCAAACGATACATACAACTATTTTTGATAATAAGAGTATTTTTGAGGCACAAGTTCGTACTTATGATATGCACAAAACCGCCGAATACGGTGTCGCAGCTCATTGGAAATACAAAAATGGTGAGGGCAGTTTACTAAATCCAAAACTTGACTGGCTAAACGACATTGGTATGCAAAACAATGAAGCTGAAAGTAACGTCGAAGAGCTTTATGAATATGCAAAAGATAGTCTTTATATAGAAGATATTGCAGTCTATTCGCCAAAAGGTGAGGTTTTTACACTTCCGCGCGGTGCTACTGCACTTGATTATGCTTACGAGATTCACACAGAGATCGGACTTTACGCAAAAGAAGCTTATATAAATCGCGTCAGAATGCCACTTTTAACAGAGCTAAAAAACGGCGATATTGTAAGGATCGTAACTGGCGAGGAAGCAAAATTTCGCTGTTCGTGGATAAATAGCGTTCGAACTGGTAAAGCAAGGGCTACGATAAGAACGTACTGCAAGCAAAAGATAAAAGATATAAATTATAAAATTGCAGTTGATATTTTAAAGTCAGTTTTTGGCGTTTCAAAAGATAGAATTTTAGACTGGATAGAGCATGAAAATTTAGGCAAAAAAGTTTTTCGTGCTGCAACTGAAAGTGAATTTTTGCAAGAGGTCGTAAATATGCTTAAAAAGTATATAAAAAAAGAGCGTCCTTTTATGATCTCTTTGGGCGATAAATATCAGGTTAAAAAGCAGAAATTTGAAAATATCGTAATCTATTCAAATCATAAAATTTCAAATGTAGAGTTTGACTATTGTTGTAATCCAAAAAGAGGCGATAGTATAGTTGGCTTTAAAAATGGACATAATGTGACAGTGCATCACAAGCTTTGTGAGCGTGCCGGAAAGCTTATGGATAAGGGCAATGAGATCATCTTTGTCAAATGGACTAGAAATGCCCCACATAGATATAAAATTTTATTAAATCTTGAGAACCGAAAAGGCGCGTTGGCTGAATTTTTAACATATCTTGCTAGACTAGATGTAAATTTGGCTACAATCTCGCTAAATGAAGCAAATGATCTTAGCGGTGATACATTTGAGATAAGTGTTGAGATAGCCGAAAATATCGATGCAAACGAGCTAAAAGAGAAGATTAAAGATAGATATAAGATTATAGATTTCGTTTCGCAAAGCGATCCATACCATAACTAGGAGAAAGATAATGCAAGATATAGCTGAAATTTTACAAGAGATAAAACGCGGTGTTGCCGAGATTATTGACTTTGAAAGAGTTGAGAATTTAATAAAAAACTATTATGAAAAAGGTGAAAATTTCTATGTAAAGGCTGGCTTTGATCCAACTGCTCCAGACCTTCACTTGGGACACACAGTTGTTTTAAACAAGATGGCACTTCTTCAAAAACATGGCGCGATCGTGCAGTTTTTAATAGGCGATTTTACCGCTCAAATAGGCGATCCAACCGGCAAATCAGCCACCAGAAAGAAGCTAGATCAAGAGACGGTTTTAAAAAACGCTAAAACCTACGAAGAGCAAGTTTTTAAAATTTTAGACCCAAAAAAGACTGTGATCATGTTTAACTCAAAATGGTCAAATGAGCTTGGAGCTGCTGGAATGATAGAGCTAACTAGTACATTTTCAGTCGCTAGAATGCTAGAGCGCGATGATTTTGAAAAAAGGATAAAAGCTGGCAGCCCAATTTCAATTTGTGAATTTATGTATCCGCTTCTTCAGGGTTATGATAGCGTTGCGATGAAGTGCGATATCGAGATGGGCGGTACGGATCAAAAATTTAACCTTCTAATGGGTAGAACTTTGCAGAGGACTTATAATGTCGGCAAAGAGCAAGCTGTCATCATGATGCCACTTCTTGAGGGGCTTGATGGTGTAAATAAGATGAGCAAAAGTCTTGGAAACTACATCGGCGTAACCGAAAATGCAAATGATATGTTTGCAAAAACACTTAGTATAAGCGATGAGCTAATGTGGCGTTGGTACGAGCTTTTAAGCACAAAAAGCCTTGGCGAGATAGAAAATTTAATGAACGACGTAAAAAATGGCAAGTATCATCCAAAAAAAGCAAAAGAGGACCTTGCGTACGAGATAACAGCAAGGTATCACGGTGAGGAAGCTGCAAAGGCTGCGATGGCTGAGTTTAACAGCGTGCACTCTCAAAATCAGCTCCCAACTGATATAAAAGAATTTAGCCTAAAAGCACCAGTTTGGATAGTGGAAGCTTTATCACAGTGCGAACTAAGCGAGTCAAATTCTCAAGCAAGACGCGACATAAGGGCAAATGCGATTAGCATTAATCAAGAAAAGATCAGTGATGAGCAGTTAAAATTAGAGGCAGGTGAATATATCTTGCAAGTTGGTAAGCGTAAATTTGCAAAAGTAAAGGTTGAATAGATGGAGTTAAAGCCATTAAAAATAGGAAAATATGAGATAAAGTATCCGATATTTCAAGGCGGTATGGGACTTGGCATTAGCTGGGACAAGCTAGCTGGCAATGTCAGCCTAGAAGGCGGTCTTGGAATAATTAGCTCAGTTGGTACAGGATATTATGAAAATCGTAAATTTATAAACAAAGAGCTAAATGCAAAGCCATTTGGAAGTGAGAATTTCTACTCAACAAGAGGTCTTAGAGCAATTATTGAGAATGCCCGAAAAATTTGTGGAGATTTGCCACTTGGCGTAAATATAATGTATGCTGCAAATGACTACGCAAGAGTGGTAAAAGATGCTTGTGAAGCCGGTATAAATATCATCGTATCAGGTGCTGGACTACCTACGAATTTGCCAGAGTTTACACAAAATTTTAAAGAGGTTGCGCTAGTTCCTATTATCTCAAGTGCAAAAGCACTAAAGATCATCTGCAAACGTTGGCTACAAAGATATGATCGCTTGCCAGACGCGGTTGTGCTTGAAGGACCACTAAGCGGTGGACACCAGGGCTTTACATACGAGCAGTGTCTTGACCCTGAGTTTTCGCTATTTAATCTAATCCCACAAGTAAAGGCCGAGATAAAAGAGTGGGGTGATTTTCCGCTCATAGCAGCCGGTGGAATTTGGGATAAGAATGATATCGAAAAAGCAATATCGCTTGGAGCAGACGGCGTTCAAATGGGCACACGCTTTATCGGTACTCATGAGTGTGACGCAGATATTGGCTTTAAAGAAGTGATACTAGCAGCCGAGGAAAAGGACATAGAGCTTATAAAAAGTCCAGTTGGCTATCCAGCTCGTGGGATTAGAACAAATTTGATAAATTTGGTAGAAAAAAGGATGGGACCAAAGATCCAGTGCATAAGCAACTGTGTGAGCCCTTGTCAAAGGGGCAAAGGAGCTAAAGAGGTTGGATATTGCATCGCTGATAGGCTGTTTGACTCATTTAGTGGCAAAAAAGAGACTGGGTTATTTTTCACGGGAGCAAATGGATATAAGCTAAAAGAGCTAATAAGCGTAAAAGAGCTAATGCACAAGCTGGTACATGGTGAATGAAACGAGCGATAATACTCTTTTTTATTGTTTGTAATTTTCTTTTTGCTGCGACAAATTCAGAGATATTTGCAAAATTTGATAAAAATTTTGCCAGCTCAAGCAGAAGTGCAAAGATTAAATTTCACAACGATATAAAAGATATCTATGTCGACGCGATCATAAAAAACGATAAAAATATAAAAAAACAAGCACTCACAAGACTCATAACCAGCTCAAAATCGCTTGGTTTTGACTCAAGTGGGTATATAAAAGATCTAAATGCATTAAATGGCGTAAAGAGCGCTAGTATGCCTAGTAATGCTGCTTTGACGCTGCTTAGTGCAACCAAGGTAAATGACACTTTAGTACTTAAGTTTAATACAAAAATTGATACTGCAAAATTAAAAACATCCTTTTTAAAGCAGCAAAATACATATAAAAACATTATGGATATCGATGGTAGATTAAATGGTAATCCGCTAACTTATAAAAATTTCATATCTGATTACATTCATATCTCGCAGTATGATAAAAATACTGTTAGAGTTATTTTTTCTGATAAGGCCCAAAAGACTATAAAAGCAAATGCAACAGGTGATCTGCTTGTAATCAGCGCTCAAAATTTTATCTCAAATGAAAATGTAAAAGCACCACTTCATAAAACTAAAAACAAAAATGAAGAAGTGCCACACAAAGAGCCTGAGCCAAATTTAAAGCCGCAGCCTGCACAAAGTGAGCCAGTGGCAGCACCTTTGCCACCAGTTGCGACTGGTAAATTTTCACGCAACAAAACGATCGTCATCGATCCGGGTCATGGTGGCACTGATCCAGGTGCAGTAAATGGCAAACTGCAAGAAAAAACAGCCGTTTTAGGCGTAGCCAAAAAACTTGGCGACATACTAAAAGCGCGTGGCTACAAGGTCTTTTTTACCAGATCAACCGATGTCTTTATAAATTTAAGAACAAGAACAAAATTTGCAAACGACAAGATGGCTGACCTCTTTGTCTCCATTCACGCAAATGCCGCTCCAAATGCCACAAAGGCAAAGAGCATGCACGGCATTGAGACATTTTTCTTATCGCCTGCACGAAGTGAACGTAGTAAAAACGCAGCTGCGCTTGAGAACAAATCAGATATAGAAGAGATGAACTACTTTTCGCAGCAGACATTTCTAAACGTGCTAAACCGCGAGAAGATCATCGCCTCAAACAAGCTTGGCATCGATATCCAAAAAGAAATTTTAGCAAGTGCTAGAAAGGTCTATGCTGCAAGTGACGGCAGTGTGAGAGAAGCGCCGTTTTGGGTACTCGTAGGCGCTCTTATGCCAGCAGTTCTTGTTGAGATCGGCTATATCACGCATCCAGTCGAGGGCGAAAAGCTCTTTAATGATGCATATCAAAATGCCCTTGCAAACGGCATCGCAAACGGCATCGATGGATATTTTGTAAAAAATAGATGAAAAATGCAAATTTAAGCTTCAAGGGACAAATTCCATTTAACGAGGAGTTTGGTGACATCTACTTTAATACCGACAAACCTTGGCTTGAGAGTGAATTTGTCTTTGCAAGCGCACTTGATGAAATTTGGCAGAGTAAAGACAGCTTCATCATCGCTGAGACTGGCTTTGGTGCTGGGCTAAATTTCTTCACACTTTGTAAGAAATTTAAAAATAGTTCTAAAAAATTTCACTTTGTTAGCATCGAAAAAAGCCCTATCAAAAAAGAAGATATTTTAAAAATTTATGAAAATTTAGGCATTTTTAAAGCTTATGCTAAAAAGCTGGTTTCGCTCTATCCACCTCTTATTGAGGGCATACACCGTATAAATTTTGCCCCAAATATCACACTTGATCTTTGCTACGGCGAGGCTAAAGAAATTTTACCTGAGCTTGATTTTAGCGCTGACATCTGGTTTCTAGATGGCTTTGCTCCAAGTAAAAATGACTCGATCTGGAGCGAAGAAATTTTTAGACAGATCGCAAGGCTAAGCAGGGTTGGCACGATTGCTAGAACCTACTCGTGCACAAAAATAGTAAAAGACGGGCTAAAGAGCGCTGGCTTTTTGCTAAGCCTAAAAGAGGGTTACTCTAGAAAACGCCAGATGAGTAGCGCCGTGCTAGAGAAAAAGGATGAAAATTTAAAGGATGCTTGGTTTGCGAGATGCGAGCCAGTTGCTAAACCAAAAGATAAAACAGCACTTATTATAGGAGCTGGCGTGGCTGGACTTGCAACAGCTGGCGAGCTAGCCAAAAATGGCTTTAAAGTGGTGATCGCCGAGGCAAAGGGTGAAGTGGCTACAAATGGCTCAGGCAATCACTGTGGTGCTTTGATGCCACTAGTTACAAAGCCTGGGGTAAATTTAGGTCGCATGCACTTAAACGCATTTTTGCAAGCAGTGAGATTTTACAAGGCAACTTTGCCAAAAAGCCTTATCAAATTTAATGGCTGCATCGACTACGCATTTGACGATGAGCTTATTAAAAGATATGGCTCGTGGCAGGATCAAAGCGTAGAGGATATTTTTAAATTTGATGAGAGCTTAAAGCCATATCCTGGGATATTTATAAAAGACGGCGCTTACGCTAGGCCAAGAGAAATTTGTAAATTTTTATCAGGTAGTTTTGAAATTTTATTTAATCACGAGTATGAGAGTAGGGCGCATCTACAAAACGATAAGATAAGTGTTAAATTTAAAAATGGTAAAAATTTAGAGACCGATATTTTGGTCTTTTGCACTGGCAGTAAGAGCAGTGAAATTTTTAAGGGCTACGACATGCAAATAAGCAGCGTCAGAGGTCAAGTCACGCACCTAAAACCAGTGCTAAAAAATACCATGCCGCTAAGCGCAAAAGGCTACATCTGCCCAGCTGTAAAAGGCGTGCAAGTTATCGGTGCAACTTATGCCAGAAATGAAATTTGTGATACGCCTAAAGTTGAGGATAATACTAAAAATTTAAGCGATGTAAGCGAGTTTTTTGACACCACAAAAGCCACCATTATCGGTTCACGTGTGGGATATAGGAACTATAGTGGAGATAGGTTTCCGATAATTGGCGCCTTGCATGACGAAGAATTTTACAAGCAAAACTACAAAGGGCTATTTTGGAGCAAAAATAGAGATAACAATCCAAAGGCAAGCTACGAAAAAAATGTCTTTGTAAATTTTGCTCACGGCTCGCGAGGTCTTGGCACAGCGATACTTGGAGCAAATTTGATAGTTGATCTTGTGCTTGATCGCCCACTTTGTATAGAAAGATCGCTATTTCATGAACTTCATCCAGCTAGATTTTTGATAAGAAAACTAAAAAAGGGATTAAAACTTTAAGAGGCAATTAGCAGAAATTCCTAGCACAAGATACTAGGAATTTCTTATAAGATAAGGCTTAAAGCCTTGTTTTCATCTTTTCAAATTCATCTTTTATGACTTGCTCGTGAGGTTCGCTCGTCATTTTATTTATCGCATCTCCCCAGATACTTACGCTAATGATCGCTATACAAGAAGCTATGATGCCAGGTAAAATTTCATAAACGTAAGTGTTTAGCCCTGAAGTGATCCAAAATATTACGGTCGCACCTCCAGCTATCATACCAGCTAATGCTCCAAGTGCACTCATGCGCTTCCAGTAAAGGCTAAAAAGTAGCACTGGTCCAAAGCTCGCACCAAATCCAGCCCAAGCGTTGCCAACGACGTTTAGAACATTATCTGTCGAGATAAAGGCGAGTATTGTAGCAACTATGGCCACTACTACGACAGCATAGCGACTGATCGCTGTTTGTGTATTTTGACTAATCTCTTTTTTATAGAATGCAAAGATAAAATCCTTTGTTACCGAGCTAGATGTAACTAAAAGCTGACTTGAGATAGTGCTCATGATCGCTGAAAGCACAGCTGAGATGATAATGCCTATAAAAAATGGTGGGAAAAGTAGCTCACCAAGCTTTAAAAACACCGTTTCAGGATCACTAAGACCGCCTCTTTGAGTAAAGTAGACAAAGCCGATAAGTCCGCTCATAATCGCACCAATCAACCCAATGCTCATCCAACCAATGCCTATTCTTCTTGCTTTAGCAAGCTCTTTTGAATCGCGTATCGCCATAAATCTAACAATGATGTGTGGCTGACCAAAATAGCCAAATCCCCAAGCCATAAGTCCTAAAATTCCCCAAAAAGTTTGATCTCTAAATGGATTTAGGTGATTTGCATCAAGCTTGCTTATCTCTTTTATCAAATTTGTATCGCTTGGCAAGTCTAAATTTAGATATGCCACGACTGGGATCGAGACTAGGACACAAAACATCAAAAGCCCCTGAAATGCGTCAGTTATACTAACTGCTTTAAATCCACCAAAAAATGTGTAAAAGACTACGATAACAAGTGTAAAGACCGCTCCGTAGGCAAATTTTAAACCAAAAAAGCTCTCAAATGTCTTTCCGCCAGCGATGATGCCGCTACTTACATAAAGTGTGAAAAAGATCAAAATGATAAGACCAGAGATGATTCTTAAAATTTTAGTCCTATCTTTAAAGCGATTTTCTAAAAAGTCTGGTATTGTGATGCTATCACTCGCAACTTCAGTATAAATTCTAAGCCTCTTTGCTAAAAATAGATAGTTGCAGTAAGCTCCAATGATAAGACCGATTATCATCCACACATTTGCTATGCCAGTTGCGTATAATGCTCCGGGCACGCCAAGTAGCATCCAACCACTCATATCAGAAGCACCAGCACTAAGTGCAGTAACTACTGGACCCATTCGACGGTTATCTAGCAGATATTCGTTCATACTTGCATTTTTATCGTAGAAATATCGTCCGATAAAGAGCAAAAAGCCAAAATAGATGGCGATGGCTAAATAAGACCCAAAGCTCATAAATTTCCTTTCAAATTAAGATAAATGGCTTATGTTAATATAAATTTTTTTAAATTACAACATTCAGTGCCGATCCTTAAACACTTTTAAGCAAAATGATATAAATTTTTTCGTATTATTTAAAGCCATATTTTAAAGAGAAGGACGAAGTTGAAGGCTCAAAATTTAGCTAAATTTCTATTTTTTATAATAATCGTCTCACTTGGAGCATATTTTTTCTATCCAAGAGATCTTAGTGAGGCTCAAGAGATCGCTTATATCAAAAGTTACGGAGTGACTTTAGGACTTACGATAGGTGGTATTGCCATAGGCATAACGCTTGGATTTACCTTGGCGTTTATTAAATTTTTAAATATTAAAGTCTTAAATTTTATAATCGATGAATATATCGATATCTTACGTGGAACACCTGTAATACTTCAACTTTTAATATTTTCAGTTGTCATTTTTGCAACATGGAGTGATAATTTTTATGTAGCTCTCATCGCACTTGGACTAAATAGCTCTGCTTATGTGGCCGAGATCGTGCGAAGTGGCATAAATAGCGTCGATAAAGGACAAATGGAAGCGGCTCGTGCGATGGGACTAAACTACTATGTTTCGATGCGCGAGATAGTTTTTCCACAAGCTACGAAAAATATCTTACCAGCTCTTGCAAATGAGTTTATATCGTTATTTAAAGAGACATCAGTCGTGGGTTATATAAGTGTCGTTGATATTACGATGCAAAGTAAGAGCTTGCAAGCGGTCTTTTATAGTCCAGAGCCAGTCATTTTTACAGGCATTGTCTATTATGTGAGTGTTAAATTTTTTACACTTTTGACAAAACTACTTGAGAGGAGATTAAACCGCCATGATTGAGATTAAAAATTTAAACAAAAGTTATGGCGATTTGCGTGTTTTAAATGATATTAGCGTAGATATAAAAAAGGGTGAAGTTATAGCTATAATTGGTCCAAGTGGTGGTGGAAAAAGTACATTTTTACGCTGCATAAATCGCCTTGAAGAGCCAGATAGCGGACACATAAAGATAAATGGTGAAGATATTTTAGATAAAAAATCAGACATAAATAAAATTCGCCAAAAAGTGAGCATGGTTTTTCAGCACTTTAATCTTTTTGCAAATAAAAACGTCTTGCAAAATTTAACTCTAGCTCCGATAAAAGCGGGAATTTTAGATAAAGCAAGTGCAGAAAAAAGAGCCGATGAATTGCTAAAAAGTGTTGGGCTAAGTGATAAGAAATTTGCCTATCCGCACAAGCTTTCAGGCGGACAAAAGCAACGTATTGCGATCGCTAGAAGCCTAGCGATGGAGCCAGAAGTGATACTTTTTGATGAACCGACAAGTGCGCTTGATCCTGAGATGATCGGAGAGGTGCTTGATATCATGAAAGATGTTGCTGCAAGGGGCATAACGATGCTTGTGGTGACCCATGAAATGGGCTTTGCAAGGAATGTGGCAAATAGAATTTTCTTTATGGATAAAGGCAAAATTGCAGTTGATGACACACCAAAAAATGTCTTTACAAATCCGCAACATGAGCGCTTAAAAGAGTTTTTAGGCAAAATTTTAAATCATTAAAGGAGTAGGAAATGAGTAAAATTTTAAAATTTTTGATGGCAAGTTTGGTTTTATTTTTAATAGGTTGTGGCGATGACGCTAATAAAAAAAATACAGCAAATAATGCCGAAGAAGCTAGTAAAAATGTAGTTTATAAAGTTGGCTCGAGCGCTGATTATCCACCTTTTGAATATCTTGATGAAAATAATAAAATTGTTGGCTTTGAGATAGATTTATTAAATGAGATCACCAAAAAAACTGGGATAAAATTTGATGTTGCAAATATGAGCTTTGATGGACTGATATCAGCATTAAAAACCGGTAAAATTGATATTGCCATAAGCGGAATGAGTGCAACTGATGAGAGAAGGAAATCGGTTGATTTTACCAAGCCATATTATTTTTCAGAAAATTTATTTATCCGCAAAAAAGGCTCAGATGTAAATAAAGACAACCTTAAGGATAAGAAAATTTCAGCTCAAGTCGGGACACTTCAAGAAGAAGCAGCCAAAAGCATAACCACTAAATCGATACCTGCTGAAAATGTAGCAGCTGCTATCATGTCACTAAACGCTGGTAAAATCGATGTTGTGCTAACTGATAGTCCGATAGGAGTTGAATATTTAAAACAAAATCCAGATTTGGAAGAATTTTTAAGAGTTCCTGATGGCACAGAAGGATTTGCGATGGCGTTTGATAAAGGCAAACACACTGAGCTTATCAAAAAGATAGACGCAGCGATTGATGAGCTACAAAAATCTGGCGAATTTGACAAAATACTTGTTAAGTATGATTTAAAGAAGTAAATTTTAAACTAGAGCTTTTATAGAGTGTAAGTTGTTTTTTGTAAAAATAAGGATTCTTAAATTTTTAATAATATTCAAAATAGTTAAAAGGATTTAAAATGAAAATTTCAGAAATTTTGCAAACCATTTTTTGGCTAGGATTGTTGGTTTATATAGCTTCTGTGACAGTTCCTGATCAAGCAGCACATAGAAGAGTAATGATTGAAGCACTTGAATCTGTCAGACAGCCTAAAACACAGACTTTAGAAGGTTTATTGGCGAACGAATTTTTAAAAGAGATTTCTGTTGCTTACGGAATAGATGGAATGTTTTGCAAGGATTTTGATCTTATGGGTCTAAAATTAGGCACAAGATGCACAGTAGAGACTTCTAAACTAGCAGTTGATACTTATGGTGCTTTTGGAATGGTATTTGCACATAAACAACCAACACATTTCATAAATCAGTGAATTTTTTAAGGAGAATATAATGAAATCACCCAGGATGAGAACAGCATTTATTTTAAATGTGCTATTTTCTATTTGCATGTATCACAATTTTGTTAAAAAATTCCTACTATTTAATAGAGCTAAATATAAATTAAAATTTTACATAAATGCGTTAATCAATATTTTTTATAAAAATAACCAAAAGCATTTTTTGGTTGATAAATTTTAAGTATTAAAGTCGTATGGCTTTATTTTTTGAAGCAGATATTTAAGAAAAACTAAAAGGAGAGAAAATGAATAATCTAGGTATTAAATCTAAGATTATGGCGATAGTTATCGTCAGTCTTATTGGCCTTGGTATCATGAGCGCATACATGCTAAATGGTATCTTAAAAACTCGCTCAAAAGCAGAGTTTAGCGAGAAAATCGTGGATACAATAATAAATCAAAATAATTTTATCCATGAAATGCAAAAAGAACGCGGATTTAGCTCAGGTGTGTTAGCAGGAGGGGATAATAAAAATTTATTAGAGCAGCGTAAAAAAGTAGATGCTGCGCTTGATAAACTTGAAGAGAAAAATGAAATAGTTTCAGAGATAAATAGTATCCGCTCAAATGTGGATCAAAAAAGTGGTAATGATCTAATTAGTCGTATAACAAAAATTTTAAGAAAAGAGGTTATTGCTATAAATGGATATAGCGATAAGCTCGAGCCTAGCTTGGTAGATGATCTAAAGCGTATCATTATTGTTGGTGAGATAAAAGAGTCTTTTGGTATTTTGCGTGCTACTTTAAATGGAATTTTTACTAAAAAGAGCATAAGCAAAGAGGACTATAACAAAGTAGTTGCACTAAATAGCGTTATAAATAAATTTATGCAGGACTTTGACGAATACAACCCAAAAGAATTTAGCGAAGAATTTGATGCTATCGCTAGAAAAAAAGCTGATTTTATAGATGCGATGAATATTATTAAAAATGTAGTTACTGCTGAAGATGCATCTTATGACGCAGCGAGTTGGTTTTCAAAGATAAGTATTTCAATAGATGCGATGAGAGAGCTTGAGCTTAAACTACTTGATAGTATGCAAAAAGATGCACAACACATAAAAAGTGAAGCAAATACCCAACTTATTTTTAGCTCAATAGTGATTGCGATTTGTATTTTGCTTATGTTGCTAGTATCTACATTGATAGGTAAAAATTTGATCTCTGGCATAGATCAGACTAAAAATGGCTTAGTTAAGTTTTTTGACTTTTTAAATAATAAAACTAATAAAGCTGAATTTTTAGATCGTAGCGGTAGCGACGAGATCGGACAGATGAGCGCACTGATTAATGAGAATATCAAACAAATCGAGGCAAATTTATCTGAGCAAAATAATTTCATTAAAGAAGCAAATACTTTTGTAAATCAAATCGGCAAAGGTAACTACGTAGCTCAGCTTAATGCAGATACTTCAAATCCTGCACTTAGCCAGCTAAAACAAACTTTCAAAGACTTACAAATTGCACTAAAACATGCTATTGCGGAAAATGGCGATGACGTGTTAAATCTACTAGAAAGCTTTAAAAAACAAGACTTTACTAAAAGGCTTGAAGATGATGGCAAAATGGCGGTTGGTATAAATGCTCTTGGTGAAGAGATAGCCAAGATGTTAAGGGCAAATTTAGATCAAGCTCATGTGCTAGAAGAAAAGGCTGAGGCTTTAAGTCAGTCAATGAAAGAACTAACTCAAGGCGCAAATGTACAAGCAAACTCACTTCAAGAGTCTGCTGCCGCAGTAGAGCAAATGTCAAGCTCTATGAATGCAATATCTCAAAAAACATCTGATGTTATTAGACAAAGTGACGAGATCAAAAACATCATAACTATTATTAGAGATATAGCTGATCAAACAAATTTACTAGCTCTTAATGCCGCGATCGAGGCAGCACGTGCAGGAGAGCATGGTAGAGGCTTTGCGGTTGTTGCAGATGAGGTTAGAAAACTAGCAGAGAGAACTCAAAAATCTCTAACAGAGATAGAGGCAAATACAAATGTACTAGCTCAATCAATCAATGAAATGAGCGAATCTATAAAAGAGCAAAGTGAAGGAATCAACATGATAAATCAATCAGTTGCTCAAATAGATACTCTCACAAAAGATAATGTAACAATTGTCAATAAAGCAAATGAAGTAACATCTGATGTTGACGACA
Organism: Campylobacter concisus; assembly: GCF_002092855.1. Classification (NCBI taxonomy): domain Bacteria; kingdom Pseudomonadati; phylum Campylobacterota; class Epsilonproteobacteria; order Campylobacterales; family Campylobacteraceae; genus Campylobacter; species Campylobacter concisus. The sequence continues at coordinate 169,927 of NZ_LVLC01000012.1, read as the reverse complement.
TGGCTAAGGCGATAGTAAACGAAGTTAGAAAAAATAAATTTTAATCTTTGACTTACTCTTAGAACTCTTATTATTCTATCCCTTAAAATAATTAAGGGATAGAACTTATCTATAAAAATTTATATGCTACTTTGCTATACGATTATTTATAGCATTTTTCTTTTATTGTAAATTTAAACAATTTTTAATAGAGAAATACTGATAATTAAGCCACTAAATCACCTTAAAGGACACTATTATGAAAAAGATCTTTGCTCTTTTACTCACAGCTTTTGTTGCTCTTTGTGCAAATGAGCTAAAATTTGGCACAGCGGCGAACTATCCACCATTTGAATATATCGATGAAAATAACAAAATAACAGGCTTTGACATCGAGCTAATCGATGAAATTTCAAAGCGTGCAGGCTTTTCATATAAGATCATAAATATGAGTTTTGACGGCCTTATCCCAGCGCTTAAAGCCGGCAAAATAAATGGAATTATAAGTGCGATGAGTGCGACTTCAGATAGATTAAAATCGATTGATTTTACAAAGCCATACTATCTAACTGAAAATCTTTATCTAAAGAAAAGAGGCAATGACGCATTAAAAGCTAAAGAAGAGCTAGCTGGCAAAAGAGTTGGCGTGCAACAAGGCACCGTCCAAGAGCTAGCAGCAAATGCTATAAATGGCGTAAAAGTAGTGCCTTCAGAAGATACTGTGCCACTCATCATGGGATTAAAAGTTGGCAAATTTGACGCAGTCATCCTTGATAGCTCTATCGGATATGGCTTTATCAAGAAAAATCCAGAACTTGAAGCATTTTTCAACGAAGTTGATGGCAGCGAGGGCTTTTCAATAGCTTTTGATAAAGGAAAAGAGAGCGCGTTAATAGAGAAAATAAATCAAATTTTAGATGATATGAAAAAAGACGGAAGCTACGAAGCTTTACTTAAAAAATACGATCTAAAATAATCTTCTAGCCTGCAAATTTGCAGGCTTATGCTAAATTCTGCTTTGTCTATCGATTAAAATTTAAAAGGAAAATAATGAGAAAAATTTTGTTGCTTTTTTGTCTAGCAATGGGTCTTTTTGCGCTTCAAAACGATAAAGATATGTTAAATGGAGAGCTAAAAAACGGGCTAAAATACTATATCAAAGAGAATAAATTTCCACAAAAAACAGCTATTTTTTATCTTGTTATAAATTCCGGTTCAACTGATGAAAAAGATGGCGAGCAAGGTCTTGCTCACTTTTTGGAGCACATGGCATTTAATGGCAGCCGTGATTTTAGTAAAAATGAGCTCATTAAGCAGCTTGAGAGCCTTGGTGTGAAATTTGGAGCCGATCTAAACGCGCAGACGAGCTACGATCAGACGAGCTATGTTTTAACGATTAATGTAAATGAGAAAAATTTACAAGATACATTTAAGGTCTTTTCGAATTGGATAGATGGCGTTAAAATCGATCCTAAGGAGCTTGATAAGGAGCGCGGCGTCATAATGGAAGAGGAGCGTCAGAGAAATACGCCAGGATATAGGCTTTATTTGGCTCAAACAAAAGATATTTTTGAGGGCAGTATCTATCTAAAAAGAGTGCCAATAGGCGATATGAACGTCATCAAAAGCGTAGATGCTAAGCACATGCAAGAATTTTACGAGAGGCTTTATCAGCCAAGATTTATGAGCTTTGTTGCTGTTGGCGACTTTGATAAAAATGAGATAAAAAGCTTAATAGAAAAAAACTTTAGCCAAGCAAAAAATACAAATTCTTACATTCATCCAGAAAAAAATATCAGCTTTAAAAGTGGTTTAAATATTTTTAACTATGACTCGAATGAAATTGGAATGGAGCTAGTTAGACTTAGCTATTTTGATAAATTTAGCCCAGTTGTAAATGAAGCTGACGCAAAGAGAAATCTAGAAGATGCACTTATCGCAAGCCTAATAAATATGCTTTATGAGCAAAAAAATGCAAATAATTCATCAAATTTAAGCACTGATTTTATAGCTCAAACACTTCAAGCAAAGCAGAAAATTTATAGTTTTGAAACAAATGTACTTGGAGGCGATTTTAACGCAAGCCTTAAAGATATGCTTGGCGTTATAAAAGGCATTAAAGAGTTTGGCTTTAATAAAGATGATTTTAAAGATGTAAAAAAGGCGTTTGTGGCAAATGTAGATGCAAAATTTAAACGCTCAAAGACTAAAAAATCAAGCGCTTACGCTGGACAAATTTTAAATATGATAGAAAATGGTGGCTTTGTGTTAAGCGATGAAGACGATAAAGAGCTTATTTTAAAACTATTAAACGAGATTACGCTAGCTGACGTGAATGATAGATTTAGGCAATTTTTGGCCATTTCTGATGAGCGTGTAAGAATTTTTAGCAAAGATGGTTTTAAGCTTAGCAAAGATGAGTTTTTAAAGCTTTTTGCCAAAGCGCCTGCTTATAACACAAACCTATCTGCTAGCAACAACGATAAGAACCTAGGCAATGAAAATTTAGAGCCAAAAGAGATAAGCTCAAGAAGCTTTGATGAAAAAAATGGAATTTATACCTACAAAATCTCAAATGGCTCGCAAGTTATCTTTAAGCCACTAGCTACTAAAAAAGATAGCGTTTTGTTTGCAGCCATCAGCAAAGGAGGCACATCAAATTTGACTGATCCAAAGCTTGGTAGCTTTGCAGTTGCGCTCACAAATGAAAGCGGCGTTGGTAAATTTAATAACTATGAGCTCTCAAAGGCGCTAAATGGAAAGATCGTAAGTTACGAAAAGGGTATAGAAGCACTCACGCAAGGCATTTATGGCTCATCAAGCACCAGCGATCTTAGCTCGCTGCTAGCTGTTATAAATTTAGAATTTAGCGCTCCAAGAGCCGATGCTCATGTGCTAGAGCGTATCAAGCAAAGAACAAAGGATGAGCTAAGTAAAGAGCAAAATTTGCCTGAATATAAATTTAGCACCGAATTTAGCAAGTTTTTTTACGAAAACAATAAACGTGTAGCGCCGCTTGAGATGGCTCAGATCGACGCGCTAAAGCTAAATGAGCTAAAAGAGATCATCAAAGACAAATTTACAAATGCAGCCTCATATACTTTTGTAATCATCGGCGACACCGACGAAGAGAGGCTTTTGCCACTTATTAAAAAGTATATCGCCACTTTGCCAAAGCTTGGCGAAGCTGAAAATTTTAAAGACGATGGCGTGCGAAGTATCAAGGGACAACATACCTTTAAAAAGGAGTATCAAAGCACAAAAAGAAGCGATGTTGGTATAAACATCATAAATTCTGATGCAAAATATAGCTTTGAAGGAGCGATTAGGCTAAGGGCATTAAGTGAAATTTTAAAAACGGCGCTTCGAGAAAAGATCAGAGAAGATAAGGGTCAAACATATGGTTTTAGCCTAAATGCCAAGCTCTCACGCTATCCTTATGAGCATTCAGATATGCTAATTAGCTTTACTTGCGATCCCGCAAACACGGATAAGATCATCGCTGAGATAAAGCAGATAATAACTAACATCAAGAGTAGTGGCGCGATCTTGCCAAAGCATTTGGAGGATTTTAAGGCACAGAGTGAAATTTCTATAAAAAAAGATTATGAAAAGCCTGAGTTTTGGCAAAAGCTCATCATCTCAAATAAAATTTTTAACACGCCACTTTATACGGCTGATGAGTACATAAGTGCGGTAAAAGTCATCACAAATGACGATATCAAAGAGGCTGCTAGGCTATATCTTGATGAGAAAAATATGGTGATAAGTATAAATAATCCAAAGTAGAAATTTTAAGAGTCAAGCTGGCTAGCTCTTAAAATTTAAATGCGAGTAAAAATTTATTAAGATAAGCTAGCTTTTTAAATTAGTTGGCTAATTGGCTTTTTAAATTCAAATCTAAGTAGAAATTTAAAGAGCCAAGCCAGCCCCTAAAATTTCAGCCTAAAGCCAAAGCTAAGCGAGGATATCCTTTGGCTTTAGCTTGTTTAGCTTTTGTACTAGATCATCAAAGCTCGCTCCATTTTCGACCTCGCGCCTAATAAATTCCTCAAAAAACTCACGTTTTATATCTTTATCCGTGTAAGTTACGCTCTTTTTGGTAACTTGCATAGGCTTAAATTTCTCTTCTTCCATCTCTTCACCGCCATTTTCTCTAACTGGCGTAAGAGCGATATTTTGAAGCACATCAGCGATGCTCTCGCCCTTTTCATAACTTGTTTTTAGAAATTTTAAAAACTCATCTTTGCTGTTTTTATCAGCGTAGCTCACACGGTGCAACATAGGCTGACCCAAGAATTCTATACGTTTTTTATCCGAGCTTTGCTCGTAATGCAAAGCCCCGTCTTTAAAAGAAATTTTTACATTTGCATGCTCGCCAAGTATCCTTTCGGCGGTAAATTCCAGCCATTTATCTTTAAACTCATCGATACTTAGATCAGAGTCTAGCAAATTTGTAGCCTCACGGTTTAGATAAAGAGCACCAAAAGCATTATTGATTATTTTATTGTTTATGCTCATTTTGTGATTTTTGATGAACTCATCTACGCTAAATCCGTTTTTCTCGCTAGTTAGGATAGAGCTTGCTCGCCAAAGCTTCGTGCTATCAACGAAATTTTTAAGGCTAGTGACTTCATCTTTGTTCGCCCCGCTATCAAGGCCATTTATCTTGCCCCAGATAGAAATTTTATCATTTGATGAGTAGCCAGAGAGTGGTAGATGCTTGATGTCCGCAGTTTCAGCGGGAATTTCTACTTTGTTTAAATTCGTGTTTGTGGCTTGGCGCTTACTAAAAGCGTCTTGGTAGTTAAAGCTTTGATTAAATCCATTTAGTGTGTTTATCATGTCAAAATCCTTTAACACAATATCGGCAAGCAGATTTAAATTTTAAGTGGATTATTTTTTATTGCGGTATTTTTCAAAAATGGCGATCATTTGGTATGAGTTTTGGGCGATTTTAAATTTATTTGGATTTTTGCCAAGTAGCTCTTCTCTTAAAGAGTCGATAAATTCCCTATCTTTTTTACAAGCTTCAAAGCTTACTCGCCCTCTAAGTACGGCCATAAATATAATATCAGCAGTCGCATTTATCATCTCAAGCATTTTTTCTTCGCTCATTTTTGTGGATTTTGCCCTTTTTAAAGCAAATATTATTCCTTTACGCTTACAAAATTTACTATTTTTACCTCTTGGCTCTCTTTGCAAGCCTCCAGCGCGGCTGCATTTTTCACCATATGAGCGCTTTTCATATGCTCTTTTTGGCTTGCAAGATCTTCCCAAATCTCCATAAAGCAGTACTCGTTTTTACCGCCCGCAACCATGCCGCACTCGTAGCTTATGCAGCCTTTATCTTTTCTTGAAGCTGGCACTATCTCTTTTAAAATTTCTTCAAATTTCGCCTCACACCCAGCCTTTAACTTTACATTTACATAAAATCCAATCATCTGCCCATCCTTTAAAAAAATTTGGCTAAAATAGCGCAATTTAGACGCAAGTTTGCGTATTACATTACAAGGTCTTTAAACGATGAAATGATACAAAACCCTAAATTTATAATTTCTAAAACCAACCAAAAATAATAAATTTAACCAAAATCGGAGAAAGAATGAAAAGACGAGACTTTTTAAGATTAAGCGCATTAGGCGCAGCTAGCCTTCAAGCAAAAGAGCTTGGCAGCGCAGAGCAAGCGTTATTTGACAAACAAAGCGGACTAAGCGCAAATAAATTTGGCCCATTTTATGTAAAAACGATCGCAGGTCGCGTGGTTGAGACCGTACCATTTGAGGGCGATGCTTATCCAAACGAGCTAAATAACGCAGTCATTGACTACATCCAAAACGAGAGCAGAGTAAAATATCCATTTGTTAGAAAGAGCTTTTTAGCCAATCCAAACAACCCAAAACCAGAGCTTCGCGGTAAAGAAGAATTTGTGCGTGTGAGCTGGGACGAGGCTATAAAGCTAAGTGCAAAAATTTTAAAAGAAAATTTTGATAAATACGGTGCTGAAGCGATCTATGGGCAGGTTTATCAGTGGGGTAGCCTTGGTAAGGTTGGTCACAGCCAAAAGACCGCAAAAAGGCTACTTAACGTGCTTGGCGGCTACGTAAATGAGCTAGGTGGCTACTCATACGGCGCAGCGACTGTCATCATGCCTCACGTCACTGGCTTTGTCGATCCTGCGCTAGCGCCAACAAAGTGGGAGGCGATCTTAAAAAATGCCAAAACGATCGTATTTTGGGGCACAAACCCAGTCGTTTCAAACAAGATCGCCATTGGCGTGCCGCTTCACAACTCATATAAATACTATGATGAGATCAGAAAAAAAGGCGCGAGTGGTGAGATGAAAATTTATAGCATCGATGTTTATCACAACGATAGCGCAAAATACTTTGACTCAAAATACCTTGAAGTCGTGCCTTGCACCGATACGGCGATGATGATAGGTATGTGTAACTACCTTTATGAAAAAGGGCTTTACAACAAAGAATTTATAGAAAAATACACAGTTGGCTTTGATAAATTTAAAGAGTACATGCTTGGCAAAACTGACGGGGTCAATAAAAACCTAGCTTGGGCAAGTAAGATTTGTGGCGTTAGCGAGCAAGATCTTGCGAAATTTAGCGAAGATCTAGCTAAAAATGATTCAGTTATAGTTAGTGGCTATGCCATACAAAGACAAGATCACGGCGAGATGGCATACTGGGCGCTTGTGACGCTAAATGCGATGCTTGGACACATCGGCAAAGAGGGTTGTGGCTTTGTCACAAATGACGGTATGCACAAAAATGCTGATGAGAGCTTCATAGCACCTAAACTAGCGGCGTTTGAGACAAAGGTGCCTCAAAAATTTATTGATAGCGGGCTGGTACCAAAGACAAAGGGCTACGAAATGCCAAACTCAAGGCTCATAGACGCACTTCTAAGCCCAGGCAAGGAGATAACAAGAAATGGCAAGAGCTATAAACTACCAAAGATCAGAGTGATGTTTAATGCCAATGGCTCGACTTTCACAAGGCATCCTGACGCAAACAGGGCGATAAAAGCTATGCGAAACGTTAATGCTATCATCACTTGCGAGCCGTTTTGGACAAGTACAGCTAAATTTAGCGACATCGTCCTGCCAGCTTCACTTGAGTACGAGCGAACTGACATTGAGATGGCAAATTCAACGAGCGAGTATCTATTTGCACTAAAACCGCTTGTTAAGCCATTTGGCGAGAGCAAGAGTGACTTTGAGATCGCAAGGCTGATCGCCAAAGAGTGGGGCAGGGAAGAGGCATTTAGCGAGGGTAAAAGTGAGCTAGAGTGGGTCAAGACAATATATGAAGATGCCGTTAAAAAGGCTACCGAGCTTGGGTATGAGAGTATGCCTAGCTTTGAGGAATTTTGGGAGAAGAGATATTTTAGATTTGACAAGATCGATGAGAAAAAACGTTACTTTACAAACTATAAGAAATTCCGCGACGATCCAGTGGCAAATCCGCTAAAAACGCCATCTGGCAAGATAGAAATTTACTCTGAAACGGTCGCTGGCTTTGGCTATGATGACTGCCCACCGCATGCAGCTTGGCTTGAGCCATTTGAGTGGCTTGGCGCAAAAAATAAAAAATATCCTATCGCAATTAGCGGCGCACACTCTAAATTTAGGCTTCACTCACAGCTAAATAACTCCGTGCTTCGCAACTTTAACGAGATCGCAGAGCGCGAGCCAGTGCTAATAAATCCAAAGACAGCCGAAGCTAGAGGGATAAAGATGGGCGACGTGGTGCGCGTGTTTAATGATAGGGGTGAAATTTTGTGCGGTGCATTTGTCACCGAGGACGTGCCACAAAATGTCGTAATAGTAAGCGAAGGTGCTTGGTATGACCCTGAAAAACCGGGCGAGAAGAGCCTTTGCTTGCACGGAAACTTAAACGTGCTCACAAAAGATGTGCCATCAAGCAAGATGAGCCAGAGCAACACCGCTCACACAAGCCTTGTGAATGTCGAGAAATTTAAAGGCGTGCCAAAGCGCGTGACAGCATTTGACGCACCAAAGATTAGCATAATGCACGCATAAAACAGAAGCTATCCTTAAATGGATAGCTTCTAAGCTTTAAAAATTTTATTTATCTTAATAGCAATGAATTTTCACAAAGCTCTTCAATCTTTGAAATCTGCTCTTTAACTCTTGTTTTTAAGCCATCAAGCATTGCTATTTTTAAAGTATAAATTTTATTAAAATCGCTTTTTATATCAAGCAAAATTTTATTTAAAAACGAGCTGTTTGAGCACATTAAAGCTTCAAACTCATAAAGACTAAACGCATCAAGCATACGCTCATAGACATCTTTTGCACTTGGAATATAAAGTGGTGTATTCATCTGTAGATGCGACTCTAGCGTCTTTTCTATCTTTTGTTTTATAAAATAAACCGCGAGTTTGAGTGCGTTTTCATAGTTTGAGGCTAGCTTTATATCAAGCTTTTCAAAAAACAAAGAGACCTTTTGTATGGCCTTAAATTTAGCCGTTTCATACTCTCTTAAAAAATTTTCATATGTCCGTCCGGCATAGGTATTTATGGATTTTGTTTCGTAAGCCAAGACTTGATCATCAAAGCTAGCGTAATTTTCATAGCGAGATTTATATATTAAAAATTTATCCTCTAAATTTTTATAAAGCTCATTAAACGCTGAGGTTGTTGCATTTTCTAGCTCTTTTAGATCTTTTTTGTAGCGTTTAAAAAATTTATTAAAAACCACATCTTCGTAGATAAGTTTTGAAAAGACTTCGTCGCTATCAAGACTTATTACCTCAAAATTTTCACGCTTATAAATTTCTTTGTTTAAAAGCGTCTTTGAAGCGTTAAATTTTGTCTTTGAAAATGGCTTAAGTAGCTTAAATACCTCATCAGCAGCAAGTTTTATAACTTCACTCATTTGACTATAACTTAAAGCGATCTTTGGCTTAAACTCCTCTTTTATCGCCTCCAGCCTCTCATCTAATGAGCCACTAAATTCATCTAAAATAAACCGCGCATTATCATAAATTTCTAGATGTTTTTCTTGCTCGTTAGTTAGGAGTTTTACGATCTTTTTTACCCTTGCTTTTATGAAATTTTCTTTAAAGCTCTTGTCTAAAAAGCACTCTTTAATAGCCTTTAGAGCTTCGTTAAAATTTGAAGCTTCAAGTAGGCTTTTGTCATTATTTGTGATTCCAAGGAGTGCTTGCTTTGACGAGATAGCGATGATATCCTCAAAAAGCTCGCCATAAGTTTGCCTAGCGTGTTTTAGCAAACTTTCAAGCTCCTCCTCGCTTAGTTTGTCTTTTTGGTTGATTAGGCAGATCGCTTTTAGATCATTGGCTTTTAAAATTTCTTTGATACTTTCAAGCTCGCTAGCCTTTGCAGCATTGTTTGCAAGGCTTAGCCATATCGCACCACTAACCTTTTTTAGCGTATTTTTTGTCTCTTTTGTGTCAGCATCTCTTAGCGAGTTTAGGCCAGGAGTGTCGATGAAATTTATCTCTTTTAAAATCTCACTTGGCGCATAAAGCGTCATGCCAGAAACTTGTTCGCCTAACTTATTTAGCTCGGCTAGATCGCTACTTGCTAGCAGGCTTTCGCTATCGTTTATAAATTTCACGCTTAGAAGTGGCATCTTTGCAAATTTTAGCCTCACAGCCTTTGCGGTGACTGGAGTTAGTCCTGACGGCAAGATATCTTGGCCAAGAAGTGCGTTTAAAAACGTTGATTTCCCACTTGAAAATTGACCGATAACAGCTATTAGCGGCGGTTCATTTAGAGTGTCTATTAGTAAATTTAAGCTCTCTTTTATCTGCTCGCTTATATGCAAGCTAGGATCGTTTAGATTATTTACGAGCCTAGCTAGCTCGCCCTTAAAATCATTTGTAAAGACCTTAAAATATCTCGCTTTGTAGGCATTTATAAACTCATTAAACATTTTTAATATCCTCTAAAAGTGAGTAAATTTCATCTTGCAAGGAGGTCTTTTGTTTAAGCTTTAAAATCGAGCTTTGATTTTGTAAATTGAGCTCATTAAGTTTTTCATTGAGTACTAAAAGCCTTTGGTTTAGAGTCTCTTTTTGGCTCATCTCATAAGCTTTTACTCGCTCTTTTAGCAGCTTTTTTTCGTGTTCTGCTAGCATCTCACAAAACTGCGATATGCTTTTATTGTTAAGTAAATTCTCTCTTAAACTTAAAAGTGCCTCATCTGGCTCATTTTTACTTAAAATTTTAGCTTCAAGTTCATCTAAAAGCTCGCTAAAATCAAGCTCCACACCCATTTGCTTTAAAAAGTCATTTATACTAAAAATTTTATTTTCACTCACCTTAAAGCCATCAAAGCTTAAAGCGATATTTTGCTCGCATGACTTTGTCTGCACCAAAGTTTCATTTCTGGCCTCTCTCATGAGTGCCGCAACTCCGTCACAAAGTGTAGTTTTTGCTATTTGTGTAAGACGCTTTAGATTTAAATTTTCTCTTTTACTTTTACAGTAAGCAATCTCACTCTTAAGCTTTTCATTTAGATTTTGCAGTAACGCTTCAAGCCCCATTTTATAGATATCTTTTGCATTTTTATCATCTAGTTTTTTTAGCTCGCTTTCTAAAAGCCTTTCAAGTTTTGTGAAATTTTCATTAAGAGAATTTTTGATATTTGCTTGCTCGTTTTGCAAAGCTTCTAGCTCTAAACCAAATGCTTTAAGCTCTAAAATTTCAGCCTTTGTGGCTTCGAGTTTTGTTTTTAAAATATTTTGCAATTCTTTTTGATATGAGCTTAAAATGAGAGCTGATTTTTTAGAGTCTTTACCAAAAAGCACATCGTAAAGATACTCTTTAAACTCCGGCACGCCACTATTTAAAGCACCATCAAGATAAGCTTTCGCGCTAAGGGCAAAATAATCTATCTTAATGTCATTTATCTGCTCACCGATCGCCTTTTTTACGTAGTTAAGCGTTTCATTAATACCCTTTGCGTCTAACTCGTCAGCATGAGTTAGCACGATAGCAACTCTTACGATGTGTGAGTTTTCAAGGCATTTTTTCAAAAATAGTGCGTCCTTTTGCGTTGCACTTTGCGAAGCATTCATGAGATGAGCCAAAAGGTCGCACTCTTTCATAAAATTTGTAGTTATTTGCTCTCTTAAAACGATCGCATCATCTATGCCCGGAGTGTCTATAATGCAGACATTATCTCTTAAAAGCTCCAAGTCATCATAAAGCTCAACGCTTTTTACGAGATTTGCCGTTTTTGAGCTTGAAGATGTATAGTTTTTTATCTCATCTAGGCTAATCTCTACGCTACTAGCTGGTAAATTTTTGCTTGAAAGTCCAAGCTTTTCTAGCTCGTCTGGGCTATAAAAATTTACCTTTGCATGGCTATTTGATGCGTGCTTTAAGATGGTTAAATTTATGGTCTCAGGCACATTTGAAGTGCCAAGGATGGATTTATTTAAAAGCGCATTTAAAAGCGTTGATTTGCCAGAGTTTATGATGCCGCTTACTGCGATGTTAAAAAGTGTTTCATTTGATCTTTTTTTGGCGTTTTTTAAAGCTAGTAAAAATTCTTTATCTTCATCAAGCATGCTTGCTTTTTCATTTATCTCGTTTAGAAAATCTAGGCTCTTGTGAAAGTGATCTTTTGGCTTTACATTAGAAATTTCAGCTTTATTTTGATTTGAGTTTTTGCTTATAAATTTTATTAAAAAATCAAATTTTTCATGGCTAATTATCTTTTCGTCACGTAGCTTTTGTAAGTAGATTATGAGTTCATCGCTTAAAATTTTTGCCTCATTTAGTGCTTTTAGCGTGGCTAGCTGAGCACTTTGTATGCTAAAGATATCAAGTCCAACGCCTAGCTTTTTTAAGATAGTTCTAAACTCGGCAAGAGCCATAAACTCATCCAAATTTTTCTCATCACAAGATAAAAGAAGCGCCAGTAGATCTGGGTAGAAAGGCACGCTCGCATTAGTGTTGGCGTAAATTTTATTTAAATGCCAAGCGTGATTTAAAAACTCGTCCATTAAAGATTCTTTTTTTTAAAATTTTTTAGATTTTATTACGTTTTTACTTACGAAGCTATCAAGATTTAGGCGCAAAATTTTATGTTTTTAAAAAGTTTAATTTAACTCAAGCTTTTTAAAGCTAACTCTTGGGTTTATATTTAGCTCGCTATGGTTTACAAACTCGCCTTTTAGGTACTTCTCACGTCCCGCTCTTGCTATCATTAAGGCGTTATCAGAGCAAAACTCAAGTGGAGCTAGCAAAAGCTCGCACTCGTTTTTTTGACAAAGCATCTCAAGCCTTTTTCGTAAATTTAGATTTGCACTTGCACCGCCAACTACGCCAAAACGCTTAAAATTTCTTAAACAAAAGACCTTTTCAAGCTTGTTTAAAATGTGCTCACAGGCAGTATTTTCAAATGCGTAGCAGATTTCAGCGATATCCTTTTGTGTGATATTTTCTAGCTTTGAAATTTCGACTCTGACTTGGTTTTTAAGCCCTGAAAAACTATATTCAAGGCGTTTATCGTGAAGAAGTGGAATGGTAAAATGAAACCTCTCTTTGTCTTTGCAAAGTAGGGCATTTTGCTGAACTACGGCACCGCCTGGATAGCCAAGATCAAGCATTTTAGCAACCTTGTCAAAGCTCTCACCAAAGCTATCATCGCTAGTGCTTGCTAGCTCAGTGATTTCACCATTTTCGTCAATCTCTAGGATCATCGTATGCCCACCACTTACTAGCAGGACGCCAAGTGGAAAGGTGGCTTCGCAATCTAAAAATAGTGAGTAGATGTGACCAACTAAATGATTTACGGCAATTAGCGGGATATTAAGAGCAACGCTTAATGCTTTTGCCATGCTGACGCCACCTATTAGGCTCACACTAAGACCCGGCTCATTTGTTACAGCGATCGCTTTTATTTCTTTAAAATTTGGCAAGATATCCTCTAAAAGTGCCGGTAGTGCCTTTGTATGAAGTCTTGCTGCAAGCTCAGGAACCACGCCACCAAAGATAGCGTGCTCCTCCTCTTGAGAAATTTTTTTATAATAAGTCTTCTCTAAAGTGCGTTCATCTATTAGTGCGACCGAGCTATCATCGCAGCTACTTTCGATGCCAAGTATCATCTAAACTCCGCTAAGATCATGCCAGCAAATTTCTCTTTGCCATCTTCGTTTTTATAAAACTCGACTCTATAAATTTTGCCATCTTTATCGATGCTATAGCTTTTATTTAGGCTATTTTTAGCCACTTCTTGCTCGCTCTCATCTATACTTTTTGTGCCATATCCTATGACGTTTACGCGCACGTTTTTAAGTGATTTTATTTTAAAGCTCTTTTTCACGCTAAATTTATCGCCACTTTTTAATTTAAACTCGCTACCGTCGCTTATTAGTAAAATTTCCTCAAGTGGCTTTGCAAACTCAAAATATTGTGGTTTTAATCTAGTAACAAAGCGGTTGCCGTATTGCACTTTGAAGCTACCATTTTCTTTTATGACGGCTATTAGCGGATTTGGTGAGCTGTAATTTAACTCGCCTTTTTTAAGCGGGACAAAATTTATTAAAGGCTTTAGATTTTTAAGACTTATCGCGTATGAATTTTCAAGCTCGAGTCTAATCTCTTTTTCGATTGCCTTTTTTACGCTTTTAACATCAAGATTAAACGGCCTAGTAAAGCTAATGCCAGCCTTTTTCATATATTCTTCAATGGCGATTAGATGGTAATAAGTCCTTTGCTCGGCGTTTAAATTTTTACTAGCTTCGTTTGCAAAGGCTGATTTATTTTGAGTGATAGCATAGTAAGTTAGGCTTTTTAGCATCTCTTTATCACCCATTGCAGTATGCGTATTTTTGATGTGATACTGGTGTTTTTGATCTATTAGATGCTTATTTAGCACATCTTTTACGCTTGAGGCGATACTTTCAAGCTCTGGATATTTTGAGCCAGGAAGCGTGCTTTGATCTATTATGCAAGTATTGCCCCATTTATCTGGATTTTCGTCTTTATTTATAAATTTATCTCTGTAATAGCCACTTCCATCGTGTAAATTTAAGATGAGCGTGACGTTTTTATCGGTGATGACATCTTTTATCTTCATTACTGAGTTATAGTCTGGATCGTTTTTATCGACATGGGCAAATTTTCTATTCATATCGCCTTTTGTGCCACGACTTCGCTCGATTATGCTTGGGAAATTTAAATTTGGCACGACCCAAAGCGAGCCTTTTGTGATGTTGTAGTCGGTGGCTACGATAGAGGCTGCCAAAAATCCACCTGGCTCATCGCCTTGAATGCCACCGATTAACAACATCGTGTTTTCGCTTGGCTCACCTTTTTTGATAAGCGCATAGTCTAAAGTATTGGCTAAACTAGCAGTGGCAAAGGTTAGTAAAAAAAGTAAAAATTTACGCATTAATATCCTTCGTAATGCTTTGTTTTTGGTAAAAGCAAATTTAAAACTATGCCAGTAACTGCACCAAGTCCGATACCTGAAAATTTAACCGCTCCAAGGTCAAGCACCATGCCACCGATGGCAAAGATGAAGATGAGGGCTACGATTATCATATTTCTAGGGTCTGCAAGATCGACTTTATTTTTTATAAGTGTTTCCATACCAACGCTTGCGATGATGCCAAAAAGTAGCAGCATGATACCGCCGATGACTGGGGCTGGGATAGTTGAGAGCACCGCTCCTAGCTTACCAACGAAGGCTAGTACGATGGCAGTGATCGCTGCAAAGGTCATGATCGCTGGATTATAAGCTTTTGTAAGGCTAACTGCGCCTGTGACCTCTGAGTATGTAGTGTTTGGCGGGCCACCAAAAAAAGCAGCAAGCGAAGTGGCAAGACCATCTCCAAGGAGCGTGTTTTTAAGGCCTGGATTTTTTAGAAAATCTTCTTTTGTAACATTTGATATAGCAAGCATATCGCCTATGTGCTCGATCGCTGGAGCGATGGCGATAGGTATCATATAAATGATCGCTTCAAACTCAAATTTTGGTGTAGTGAAATTTGGCATTCTAAACCAAGGTGCATTAAAGATAGGAGTAAAATCAACCATGCCAAAGCAGTAAGCTACGATGTATCCGGTGATAATACCAAGCAAAATAGGTATAAGCCTAAACATGCCACGTCCAAGCATCATCACTAAAATAGTAGCCACTAACGAAATGCCAGCGACGATCATCGCCTCATTTTGGGTATAAATTTCAGTAGCTGATGTTGCCATTTTGACGGCATTTGGAGCAAGGATAAGGCCTATTGTCATGATGACAGGTCCAACGACAACTGGAGGCAAAATTTTATGCAAAATTTTCTCTCCGCCAAATCGGACCACGAGGCTTAAAACAACGTAGAAAAATCCAGCAAATATAACGCCCCCCATCGTCACGGCTATGCCCCATTTTTCGATACCGTACTGAAGTGGCGCGATAAAAGCAAAGGAGCTTGCTAAAAAAATAGGCGGAACATTTTTCCTAGTGATTAGCTGAAAAAGTAGCGTGCCAAGACCGGCTGTAAAGAGAGCTACATTTGCATCTAGCCCCGTAAGTATCGGCACTAATACCAGTGCACCAAAGGCGACAAATAAAAACTGAACGCCAATTAAGCTTTGTTTGGGATCAAATTTATAACCCTCATACCTTTGCATTTAACATCCTTTTTGCGTAATTTCTAACTTCTTTATCAGCTTCAAAAATTTCATCAATATTTGAAATTTTAATATTTCTAAAATTTTTAACAGAGCTTAAAACGAGCTTTGAGATATCCAAAAACGAGCATTTTTTCTCTAAAAAGCTAAATACTCCAATCTCATTTGCAGCATTTATCACTACACCTAGATCAGGGTTTGCTAGTACTTCATCTTTTAGCGAAAAAATGGGATATTTTTTAAGGCTTATTTTATGAAATTTTATATTTTTTAGATCAAGTAAATTTGCATGTGAAACGATATTTTCACTGATATTTTCAAACATAGCATGAGCGATAGCTAGCTTCATATCAGGTCGCGAGAGGTGCATCGTACTTGAGCCGTCTATAAATTCAACTACGGCGTGTATCGCAGAAGTTGGTTCTATCACAGCCTCGATCTCCTTGACGCCATAAAGCCAGTAAGCTTCCATCACCTCAAAAAGCTTATTTGCCATCGTCGCACTATCAATAGTGATCTTTGCGCCCATATCCCAGTTTGGATGCTTCAAAGCATCACTTGGTGTGGCGTCTTTTAGAAATTTGATCGGCTTTTTATAAAATGCGCCGCCACTTGCTGTGATGATGAGTCTTTTTGGTGCAGTTTTGTTTTCTAGTAGAAATTTAAGCCCAAAGTGCTCACTGTCTATTGGTGAAATTTCTCTAGTTTTTAGAAATTTGCCTCCAACAACAAGGCTCTCTTTGTTTGCAAGTGCAAGCCTTTTGCCAAGAGTTTGCGTCTTTAGGCTAGGAGCAAGGCCAGCAAAGCCAACAAGGGCGTTTATTACCTTTTTTGAGCTTGAAATTTCTAGCATTTGCAGCAGTCCAGCCTCACCAAAAAAGATATTTTTAGCTTCTATGTTTTTTATATTTTTAGCTAGCTTTTCATCGCCTACGCAGACAAATTTTGGTTTAAATTTTAAAATTTGCTCATTTAGTAAATCTACATTTTTAGCGCAGCTTAACGCCTCAACCTCTACGCCAAATTTTTGGCAAAGATTAAGGGCGTTTTTGCCGATTGAACCAGTTGAGCCAAGTATTACCACGAGAGCGACCAAAGTAGAGCGACTACGCCAAATAAATAGCCATCTATCCTATCAAGCATGCCGCCGTGTCCTGGGAAGAGCGAACCACTATCTTTGACACCGCAAAGTCTTTTTAAATAGCTCTCAAACAAATCTCCCCAAACCGCAAACACGCAGACTAAAAAGCTTGAGAATAAAATTTGGAAAAATCCTTCAGTTACAAAATTTCCAACAATGCAGCCAATTACAGTGCCTATCGCCACACCGCCTGCTGCACCTTCGATTGTTTTATTTGGTGAGCTTGGGCTAAATGGATGTTTGCCAAACATTTTGCCAACAAAAAATGCACCACTATCGCTTGCAACTACGCTTAAAATAAGCCATACAAGATAGCCTACGCCATACTCTGAGTAAAGCATCCACATCATAAAGATCGGCGTGGTCGGATAGACAAAAGGTGCGACTAGTTTTAAATTTTCACTTTTTATGTGAGCTAGGATCGAAGCAATCAGCATGATAGCAAGGATCGCTATGAATATTGGATTTGTAAAATATGTAAGCACGTAAAAAGCAAGTGCGGCAAAAACTAGCTGTTTGTGATCGATATTATAAAGCTTGAGCGACTCATTAAATGCAAAATAAAGCACAGCGCCGAGCAAGATAAAATTTAAAATATAATTATCAATAAAAAAAACTACTAAAATAGCAACAAACATCAAAACGCCAGTGATTATGCGAGATTGCATATCCTCTCCTTAAAATCGTTATTTCGCTGTAATTATAACACTTAAATTTTAGACGGCGTTTATAAGAGTAAAATTTGGTTTAAAAAGCATTTTAAGCTGGTAAATTTAGACTATTTTGGCGTTAGTAAAGATTTAAATTTGTCTTTTAAACTCACAAATAAAGCAAGACCGAAATGATCCCAAGTAGCAACTTGCAATAAATATACGCAGTAGTGCTTTATGGCTTAAAATTTTAAAAATTATTTTCCTCAAAAAAGTCGGTGTCGATTTTGCAAATTTCATATATTTGGCTTGTCTGAACTCCGACTTTGTATTTTATCATTAGCTCTGCAAGCTTGTCGCCATCTATCAAAACCACACTAAAATTTTGATTATCTTTGGCGAAATTTTCAGCTTCTTTAGTAAATTTTGCCGTAGTGATAAAGACACCTTTTTTAGTATTTTTATTTGAGATGGCGCCGATAAACTGCTGAATCTCTGGCCTACGAATATTACTGCCGTCTTTGTATCTTTTTGCTTGGATGTAAATTTTAGAAAGCCCAAGTTCATCTTCATCTATGATGCCATCTATCCCGCCGTCTGGGCCTTTGTTTGTGAGATTTCCAGCTCCATAATTCATCTTTTCAAGTAGCTTTGTTACAAGGTATTCAAAAAATCTCGGCTCTTTTTCTAAAATGCTAGATAAAATTTCACTTTTTAGCTCTTCTTTTATCTTGCAAAGCGCTTCATCTATATTGTCATCTGGGGTGTTTTCCGTGACTTCTTTTTTCTCTTGCCTTATCTCTTGTTTGTAAATTTCATCGTACCAAGAGAGAAATTTGCTCTTTTTGTCCTTGCCACTTACTAGCTCTTTGCCAAAATTTGTTATGGCAAATAGGCTTCTACCAACTTTTTGAAGCGGCACTTTTTCTGGCCTTGATTTTACTTGTGCTGTCGTAGCCAGATAGGATAAGGCCCAATCGGTACGATTTATATAAGTTGGAGTTCCTCTTTTTATTTTTTGTAAAAGATCTTCGTCTTTTAACTTAAAATACTCAATTATAAATTTAGAAATTTCAGCTCTATTTGCTTCTTTCTTTTGCGCAACAAATTCTAAAATAGGCAGCATCATATCTTTATAACTTGGTAACATTTTATATCCTTAAATGAAGCAAATTTTTGAAATTATATAAATTTTTTGGCTTAAAAACTATAATCAAAATATGAGAAGTCTTGGTCTAACAAATTTTCTTTTAGAAAATATTAGCTTATTTGTAAACACCTTTGCTACGATATTTGCGCTAATTTTTTTGCTTTATTTCTGGTGTCGGAATCGTCTTTATATTTGTCGCATTTCCACTTGGTTATATAATGGGCGCACTCTTATCAATCCCATTTTTGATATTTTTATTTTTCTTATTTGTATCTATTGATATCTTTTTATGCCTTTTGGCATCTATTTGCAATCTTTTTTAATAAATTTAGAAGTAAATTTGGGGCTTTTGCAGCCCCTTTGCTACTTTATAGCAGCCATTTTTCTACGCATATAAGCTATGCGACTTTGAAGTGGTAAGTGTTTAGGGCAGTTGTCTTCACAGCCTAGCAAAGTCATACAGCCAAATACGCCGTCATCGTCGCCGATAAGCTCGTAAAAGTCCTCATCGGTTCGTTTATCAAGCGCGTCGATTTTAAACCTAGCTACGCGGTTAAGTCCGACCGCACCGATGAAATCAGGCCTCATGATAGCCGTACCGCACGCAGCCACGCAGATACCGCACTCGATGCAGCGGTCAAGCTCAAATACTTCCTGCGCTACTTCAGGCTCAACCTTTTCCTCAAGCTTAGAGATATCGGTCTCGTGATCGGTGTGTATCCAGCTCTCCACACGTCTACTCATCGCATTCATCCAGTTGCCAGTGTCTACGCTTAAGTCTTTTAGTAACTTAAATACTGGCAAAGGCATAAGCTCAATTACTCCGCTTTCAAAATCCTTAGTAAGAGTTCTACAAGCTAATCTTGGCTTACCATTTACAAGCATGCCACAACTTCCACAAATTCCAGCACGACAAACAAAGTCAAAGCTAAGATCTGGGTCAAATTTCTCGCGAATCATATTTAACGCGATAAATAACGTCATACCATCAGTCTCTTCTAGCTCGTAGGTCGCAAAATGTGGTTTTGAAATTTTGCTTAACGGATTATATTTAAATGCTTTTATGGTTATTTTTCTACTCATATCCTATTCCTGCTCTTTCGTTTGGTGCTTTATATTTTGGTTGAAGATCGTAGTGCATTAAAGCCTCTTGAATTTCTTGTCTACTCTTACCTTCAGCTTGCATTTTCTCACGAATTTCATCGACCTCTTTTTGGCGGATGGCACTATCTGGATGCTCAATAATATTACCTTTCGCACCATAGCCTCTAAATGCTGGTGGCATTTCCATTTTCATAATATCAAGTGGCTCATACACGATAGTCGGTAGCGTATCGCCCTCTTTCCAGCTAGTTAGAGTTCTGTTTAGCCAGTTTAGGTCGTCGCGTTTCGGATAGTCTTCGCGGCAGTGCGCTCCGCGGCTTTCTGTGCGATCAAGCGCGCCTTTTGCGATACAAAGGGCTAGTTTTAGCATCTTCGGTACGCGGTAGGCCTCCTCGAGCTCAGGGTTGCCAAATAGTGCTTTGTTTGTGACTTTGACATCCAAAGATTGCTTATAAAGCTCTTCAAGCTCTTTAACCGCAATTTCTAGGCCTTTTCCTGTTCTAAAGATCGCAACGTGTTCCCACATGATATCTTTCATTTTGTTTTTGATATCAAAGACATTAAACTTACCTTCTTTGCTAACAAGGCTATTTAGGTAATCTTCTTGTTTTTTTACAAATTTCTCAATATCGGCTGTGTTTATCTCTATCTCGTGGCTAGCACAATAATCAGCAAAATAATCTCCAACGATCATGCCGGCTACGACCGTTTCTGAAACGGAGTTGCCGCCTAGGCGGTTAAATCCGTGCATATCCCAGCAAGCAGCCTCGCCGGCGCTAAATAGACCCGCTAGCGTCGGGCTCTCGCCGGTAGGCTTTGTCTTGATGCCGCCCATAGAGTAGTGCTGCATAGGAAGGATCGGCGCCCAGCCTTTACCGCGTTGGCGTCCGTTTTCGTCGGTGTATACTTCGGTGTCGGCAGGATCGATACCGTTAAAGATTTCGCAAATTTCTTGAACGTCGCGCAAATTTTTCTCGATATGTTCGCGTCCTAGGATCGAGATATCTAGCCAAACGTGATATCCGTATGGGCTAGGTACGCCTTTACCAGCGCGGATATGCTCCATGATACGACGACTTACGACGTCGCGGCTAGCTAGTTCTTTTTTCTCAGGCTCATAATCGGGCATAAAGCGATATCCGTCCACGTCGCGTAAAATTCCACCGTCGCCGCGGCAACCTTCTGTTAAAAGAATGCCTGATGGAACGATCGGGGTTGGGTGAAACTGAACAGCTTCCATGTTGCCAAGCTGAGCTACGCCAGTCTCAAGTGCGATGGCCGCGCCGATACCCTCGCAAACTACGGCGTTTGTAGTGTGTTTATAAACCCTGCCGTAGCCGCCAGTGGCGATTAGCGTACCTTTTGCGACGTATGCAGTGATCTCGCCGTTAACTAGATCGCGAACGATCGCGCCGTAACAGCGGTTGTTTGCGTGGATTAGCGCGATAGCTTCTTTTCTATCGTGGATTTCTACGTTGTGCTTTAGAGCTTCGTTTGCTACGGCAAAAAGCATAGTGTGACCGGTGGCGTCTGCCGTAAAGCATGTTCTCCATTTTTTAGTTCCGCCAAAGTCGCGAGAGTGGATGAGTCCGTGGACCTCTTCTTTTTCTACGATAGTCGTTTTTTGAGCGTTGATGATAGCGCTTCTTTCGCCTTTTGTTATACGAGTCCAAGGCACGCCCCAAGCCGCTAGCTCGCGGATCGCCTTAGGCGCGGTTTGACAAAACATACGCGCAACTTGCTGATCGCAGCCCCAGTCGCTACCTTTTACCGTGTCGGCAAAGTGTACGTCCTCGTTGTCGCCTTCGCTCATTTTTGAATTTCCCAAAGAGGCTTGCATACCGCCTTGCGCAGCTGCAGAGTGCGAGCGTTTTACAGGTATTAGGCTTAAAACGACGGTGCTTAAGCCCTTTTCTCCAGCAGCCACAGCAGCTCTAAGACCAGCTAGACCACCACCAATTACCAATGCATCATAATATTTTACATTCATCTTCTAGCTCCTTTTTAATGGCTGATCCACACGAAATCGGCGATTAGCGCAATTATAGCAAGTATGCCATAAACGGCAAATACAATTGTTTTTGCCTTATTTCTTTTGGCAAACATTTCGTGCTTATTTGCACCATCAATGCTTATCCATTTGACATACAAGCGGTACATACCGATACTAGCGTGAACGACCATAAAAACAAGTAGTGCGAAGTAGAAAATTTCTAGTTGATGAAATGCAGCCGCTGATTTGTCGGCAGTAATATGTCCGCCAAAGACTATATCCACTAGATGTGCGCTGGCTGCGAAAAATAGAGCAAAACCGGTTAAAAACTGAAACCACCAAAGCGTAGTATCAAGGTGCTTCATGCGGTCTTTGTGGCCTCTAAACATTAGATATTGTCTGTAGTTTGCTGGAAATTTTCTCATAGCTAAAAATGCATGAGCGATAAAAATGGCAAATATTACCGCGGCAATAACGTTAGTAATCCACCAAGTAGCCTCGCCGAATAAAAATTTAGCCTCCGCAAACCCTACGACAGCGTTAAATGCGTCTTTGCCAAGTAGTATAGTAGAAGTAAAAACCATATGGCACAATATAAAACAGGCCAAAATAAACCCTGTAATACTTTGCCATCTATCCCAAGCGGCTGGAGTGCGACTTTTTTTGTCGTCCGACCGTTTTCCCAAAAAACCTTCTATAAGCCCGGTCATGAGCCCTCCTAAGAAATTTGAAATAAATTATCATTTCTTAATACTAATTTAAATATCAGCATTAATTGATAAAGCTAATCGTATCAGAAATTTACTTTAATGTTTTTTAAACGTTTACATTAAATTTTCGTAAATCTCTTAAAAAGCATAATATAAACAAAAATTCCAAAGCTACACATAATAAGCGATAAAATTTGTCCCATTGAAAGATCAAAAACAATAAAACCAAGCCCAGAATCAGGCTCTCTAAAGAATTCGCAAACAAATCTTGCAAAGGTGTAAAAAATGGCATAAAGTGCGATCAGCTCGCCATTAAATTTCTTAAATTTCCTATATAAAAATAAAATAATAAAAATAACTAAACCTTCTAAGAATGCCTCATAAAGTTGGCTAGGATGCCTTGGCTGGCCAAAAACATTTATCGCCCAAGGCACATCCGTAACTCGCCCAAAAAGCTCTTGATTTAAGAAATTTCCGACCCTGCCAAATGTATAGCCAAAAGGTATGCAAACGGCACAAAGATCAAGTAGCTGCCATAAATTTTGTTTATACCTTTTGCAAAATAGATATGTCGCAAGCAAAAAGCCAACTACTGCTCCGTGGTAACTCATGCCACGAATTCCTATAAACTCGCCGTTATGAAATGGATTAAAAATTTGCCAAGGTTGTGTCAAGTAGTAGCTTACTTCGCCTGAATAGACTAAAACCCAGCCAAGCCTAGCGCCTAAAATAACGCCTATTTCAACCCAAAAAAAGTAGTTATCCAAGAGCTGATTTGAGATTGTGATTTTATCTTTTTTAACGAGATACTTTGCCATGGCAAGCGCCAAAACAAGGGCTAAAATATACATAAGCCCATACCAGTGCACGCTAAAGCCAAAGATACTAAAGGCTACTGGATTAAAGTGGTTATAAATGTCGTTCCAAATTTCCATTTTTACTTTCTTTTTAAAATTTTTGCGATTTTACAATGATTTAGCTTTGATGAGCGAATAAGCTCTTGCTACTAAGCGCAAGGGCTAAAAATTTAAACTCGCTTGCTTCAAATTCTTTGCAAAATTTAAATAGCTCGGCAAACTCAGCCTCGTTTAAATTTACGCTCCAGATCGCTCCAGTGTCATTAAATTCTCTTTCAAACTCGCTTAAATTTGTAGTGGCAAAATAGTGCTCAAAGCGGCTCATCAGTGAGAATGGCGTAAAAAATTTGATCTCATCTTTTATCTCAAATTTCATCACGCCACTATCTTTTATGGCCTCATTTATCACCTCATTTACAGCCCCAGAGTAGGCTCTTACAAGTCCTCCAGTGCCAAGCTTTATCCCGCCAAAATACCTGACTATCAAGACACCAACATTTATTAGCTCAGCACCCCTTAGCGCGTTTAGGCTTGGCTGACCGCTAGTGCCCTTTGGCTCGCCGTCATCACTTTGATTTTCAACGATTTGTCCGTATTTGTTTAATTCCCTTGTTGCCCAAACTACATGAACGGCCTTAAAATGCTCCTCTTTTAGGCGTTCATGCAAACTTTTAAATTCGCTTATCGGGCACAAAAATGCCAAAAAATTTGACTTTTTTATATCAAGCTGGGCTTTAAAAATCCTATCAATTGTCTGCAAATTTGCTCTTTTACTTAAATTTTAAAAATCTTATCAATTTGCTAATTAAAGCCTTGTAAATTCAGACAAATTTATATTATTAAGGAAAAGATAGTAGAATTTTGCAATTTTTCATGAAGGACTAAAATGATACAAACTTGCCTATTTCCAGCGGCTGGATACGGAACGAGGTTTTTGCCAGCTACAAAATCGCTCCCAAAAGAGATGTTGCCGATACTTACAAAACCGCTCATTCACTACGGCGTTGATGAGGCACTTGAGGCTGGCATGGATAATATGGCCTTTGTCACAGGACGCGGGAAAAGGGCGCTTGAGGACTATTTTGACATCAGCTACGAGCTAGAAAAAGAGATCGCAGGTAGCTCAAAAGAGTCTTTGCTTAGCGAAGTTAGAAATTTAATGAACTCATGCACATTTTCATTTACTAGGCAAAATGCTATGAAAGGGCTTGGACACGCCATTTATACGGGCAAAACGCTAGTTCGAGATGAAGCATTTGGAGTCATTTTGGCAGATGATCTATGTATAAATGAAAATGGTGAGGGCGTGCTTTCACAAATGGTTAAAATTTATGAAAAGTATCGTTGTAGCGTAGTTGCAGTAATGGAAGTGCCAAAAGAGCAGACCAAGTCTTACGGCGTCGTAAGTGGTAGGTTTATAGAAGATGATCTTATAATGGTCGATGATATGGTTGAAAAGCCTGATCCTGCCGAGGCTCCGACAAATTTGGCGATAATCGGACGCTACATCCTAACGCCAGATATTTTTAACATCTTAGAGCGAACAAAGCCAGGTAAAAACGGCGAAATTCAGATCACAGACGCGCTAAAAACGCAGGCAAAAGATGGTATGGTGATAGCTTATAAATTTAAGGGCAAGAGGTTTGACTGCGGCAGTATCGATGGCTTTGTCGAGGCTACAAATTTCTTTTACGAGCGCAGTAAATGATAGAGACTTCATTTAAATTTAACTTTGCAAGCAGCGAGGTCATCGACTCATACGCCAAACGCATAAACGATGAGTACGAAAGCGGCGAGATAGGCTACTACCACCTGCCAGTGCTTGGACAAAATTTACTTGGAGAGATCGAGGAGTATGAAAAGGGCCTTGCTCATATCAAAAATGTAGTACTTGTTGGCATTGGCGGCAGTAGTCTTGGTGTAAAGGCGCTAAAATCGATGCTTGATGGCACAAAAGGGATAAAAAGAGAGCTTTTATTTTTAGATAACGTCGATCCTTGCAGCTACAAAAGCACGCTTGATGGAGTAAATTTTGACGAGACGCTTTTTGTAATAAGCTCAAAATCAGGCAATACGATCGAGACGATCACTATTTTTAAGTGCTTGCTTGATGACTTTAAACCTCAAAATTTAGGCAAAAATTTCCTCATAATCACCGATCCTGAGACAAATTTAGAAAATTTTGCCAAAGAAAATGGCATCAAATTTTTTAACATCCCAAAAAATGTTGGCGGTAGATTTAGCGTGCTAAGTGCAATAGGTCTTGTGCCTCTTGGTATCTGTGGCTACGATATAAAGGTACTTCTAGATGGCGCACTTGCTTGCAAGAAGCAATACATCGAGCAAAAAGATAGCTCCATAGTCGCTAAAGCTTACCACTACGCCACTAGCAGAAATGCCAGTGTAAATGTCATATTTAGCTACTGCGATAGATTTTTTGAATTTAACGACTGGTACGTGCAGCTTTGGGCAGAGAGTCTTGGTAAAAAAAGAGGCTATAAAAGAGTTGGACTTACGCCAATTGGACTTGTCGGTAGCCGCGATCAGCACAGCTTTTTGCAGCTTATCATGGACGGCGTAAAAGATAAGAGCGTGACATTTATAAAGATAAAAGATCACGCGAGCGACAAAACTATCCCAAATTTGAGCCTAAAAGGGCTTGAAGAGTGCGATTTTGTGGCAGGTCTAAGCCTAAATGAGCTTATAAATTTGCAGTGCGACGCGACTGCTATGGCGCTGGTGCAAGAGGGCATAAGTGTCGATACTATCACGCTTGAAAGGCTTGATGAGTTTCACGCTGGCTGGCTCATTTTTTACTACGAGCTACTAACCTCGGCCACTGGTATCATGCTAGGCATCAACACCTACGATCAGCCAGGCGTTGAGATAGGAAAACGTATCCTAAAAACCATGCTTTTAAAGTAGAAAATGAAGAAATTTCTACTTTTAGCTCTTTTTGCCTCGCAAATTTTTGCCTTTTCGGCGAGTAAATTTGTAAATGATGCTAGGTCGCAGATCGGTGTGACACTAAGTTACGATCCAAGCTACGAAAGGCTCGCCTATCCAATGGGCGACGTGGATATCAAAAAGGGCGTTTGTACCGATGTTGTGATAAGGGCGCTGCGGCATCAAGAGATGGATCTGCAAAGACTCATTTTTGAAGATATGAGTAGAAATTTCGCAAGCTATCCTAAAAAATGGGGCCTTAAAAAAGCTGATAAAAACATCGATCACAGGCGCGTTTTAAACATCGCTACATATCTAAAAAGAAAAGATTTTGAGGTGAGCGATAATAAATTTCTGCCAGGGGATATCGTCACATGGATGCTACCAAAAAATTTACCTCACATCGGTGTGATCTCAGATAAATTTGAAGGCCAAATACCGCTTGTCATCCACAATATCGGCTCTGGCGTGCAAGAAGAAAATATACTTTATAACTACAAGATCACAGGTCATTTTAGGCTAAAGTAGCAAAATGGCTTTTTAATCAAATTTTAGGCAAAATCGCAAAAAATAAATTCAAGGAAAAATAATGTTAGAAGTTAGGGGACTTACTCAAAGATTTGCAAGCAGTTTGCTATTTGAGGATGTAAATTTAAAGCTAAATCGCCACAACAGATACGGACTAATCGGTGCAAATGGCGCTGGTAAATCGACATTTTTAAAAATTTTAAGCGGAGCTATCGAGCCAACTAGCGGCGAGATCATCATAGAAAATGGACTAAAGGTTGGTGTGCTTGGGCAAGATCAGTTTGCGTTTGAAAATTTCACGCTAAAAGATGCGGTGCTTTATGGCAACAAACGCCTATATGATGCCGTTAAAGAGAAAGAAAAGCTCTATATGAGCGAGGAATTTACAGATGAGATAAATGAGCGCTTAAGCGAGCTTGAGATGATAAGTGCTGAAGAAGACCCAAGCTACGAGTACGAGACTAGGATAGAAAAAATTTTAAGCTCGCTTGGGTTAAATGAATTTGATAAGCTCATGAGCGAGGTCGAAAACTCAGATAAAGTTAAGGTTTTGCTAGCTCAAGTGCTATTTCCAAAGCCAGACATCTTGTTCTTAGACGAGCCAACAAACAACCTTGATATAGACGCGATCGCATGGCTAGAAAACGAGCTAAACCGCCACGAGGGCACGCTTGTGGTTATCAGCCACGACAGACACTTTTTAAATAGAGTTTGTACAAATATTTTGGATGTGGATTTTAAGAAAATTCGCGAGTTTTCAGGCAACTACGACGACTGGTATATGGCTGCAAATTTGATCGCAAAGCAGCATGAGATGGAGCGTGATAAGAAGCTAAAAGAGAAAGAGGAGCTGGAGAAATTTATCGCGAGATTTTCAGCAAATGCGAGCAAGGCAAAGCAAGCGACCTCTCGTGCAAAACAGCTTGAAAAGCTTGACATAGCAGAGATCGCTGTCTCAAGCAGGCGTGATCCTAGCATTCTATTTCGTGCAAACCGCGAGATAGGCAATGAGCTAATTGAGCTTAAAAACGTAAGTAAGAAATTTGATGATAAAGTGATATTTGAGAACTTTAACTTTAAACTCGAAAAGGGCGACAAGCTAGCTATCATCGGCCACAACGGCGTTGGCAAAAGCACACTTTGTAAGATCATAATGGGCGAGATAAAGCCTGACGCGGGCGAGGTGCATATAGGTGCGACCATTGAGCTTGGATATTTTGCGCAAGATACAGTAAATAAGATAGATGGCGAGCTAAAGCTTTATGAATACTTGCAAGATGCCAAAAACAAGGATATCGACGAGATTAGAAAGTGCCTTGGCAGGATGCTCTTTAGTGGTGCTGAGCAAGAAAAGGCAGTGGGCGCGCTAAGTGGTGGAGAAAAACACCGAGTAAGACTAGCTCAGCTCATGCTTCATAGACCAAATTTGCTTGTCATGGATGAGCCAAACAACCACCTCGATCTCGAGGCTATCATCGCGCTTGGCGAGGCATTTTATAACTTTAATGGCTCAGTCATCTGTGTAAGCCACGACAGGGAGCTGATAGATGCATTTGCAAATAGAATTTTGCACCTAAAAGGTAGTGGCGAAGTGGTTGATTTTAAAGGCACATACGAAGAGTATAGAGCAAATTTAGGGCTTGAGAGCTAAAATTTGTTATTTCTTGCTCCTGATTGTAGGGGCAAGATTAAAATTTATATTTACTACAAATTCTTACAAATATTAATCTAACTATATAAATTAAAAATAGCTTATAAAAATTATCAAAATCCAATAAAAAGACTTTATAAATAAGAAAGAAAATTAATAAGAATTTTCTAAAGCATTAGTAAGATTTGTAAAATAAAATTTATTAAATAATATTTTTATGATGCTTAGTTTAAGGGCTCTATTTAAAAATTTAATAAATTTGCTTTGCAATATGGTGATATTTACTTAGTTTTTACTTTCTAAAGTAATATTAGAAATAAAATTTAACTTTATTTTTTATATTTTTGGATATAAAAAGTGTGATTTAATATTTATTTTTATGTTATTTTTCTATATATTTACCTTTTAAGCTTAAAAATTTAAATAAATTTGAGCTAATTACGAGCTTTTTATATAATAAAAAAGTGATATTATTATTTAAATAACAATTTATCTAAGCTATATTATTAAATATAGCTTAAAAGCTACTATAAATTTTTCTCCAAAAGTCGTTTTATCTAGGTTAAAAGTCAAAGCTTAAAAAAAATAAGTAGTAATTAATATTTAAAATATTAAATATCTATATAATTTCATTAATACATTTTTTATAAGGAGAATGGTTATGGCAACCAGAAAAGAACACGATTTTATAGGTGAGTTGGAAATCTCTGACGATTTTTATTATGGTATCCAAACATTTAGAGCTACCGAAAATTTTCACATGAGTGGTAGAACATTAAAAGAGTATCCATACTTTGTAAAAGCATTTGCACAAATCAAAAAAGCAGCCGCACTTGCAAATAAAGAGGTTGGCGTTTTAGACCCTAAGATTGCTGATACTCTAGCAAAAGCCGCTGATAGAGTAATAGCTGGTGAGTTTTTAGATCAATTTGTGGTTGATATGGTCCAAGGTGGTGCTGGAACAAGTACAAACATGAATGCAAACGAGGTTATTACAAACATCGCACTTGAGAGCATGGGTCATAAAAAAGGTGAGTATCAATACATCCATCCAAACGATCATACAAATCTTGGACAAAGCACAAATGACACTTACCCAAGCTCAATAAAAGTAGCAACTTACGCAAAGCTTACTGATTTGCTTACTGCGATGAATCTACTAAAAGACGAACTTGATAAAAAAGCAAAAGAATTTAAAGATATCATCAAAATGGGCAGAACTGAGCTTGAGGACGCAGTTCCTACAACACTTGGAAATACATTTAATGCATTTGCAAGCTACATCAAAAGCGATATCGAAAAGATCACAGCTGCACGCGAGTCAATGACATATCTAAATATGGGTGCAACTGCGATTGGTACAGGTATCAACTGCCACCCTGATTATAAAAATGTAGTTGTTAAAAAGTTAAAAGATATAACTGGTGTTGATTTCAAAAAAGCTGATGATTTCATCGCAGCTACACAAGATACAGCAGACTTCGTTCACGTAAGTGGCGCGTTAAAAACCGCAGCTGTTAGACTTTCAAAAATCGCAAATGACCTTCGTTTGATGAATTCAGGCCCAAGATGCGGTCTAGGTGAGATAAATTTACCACAAATGCAACCAGGTAGCTCAATCATGCCAGGTAAAGTAAATCCAGTTATAGCAGAAGTTGTAGGCGAAGCGTGCTATGAAGTAATCGGTAACGACGTAACTATCATGCTTTGCTCAGAAAGAGGCGAATTTGAGCTAAATGCATTTGAGCCAGGCATCGCTTATGCATTATTTAACTCTATATTTATCCTTGAAAACGCGATGAAAACACTAGCTGAAAAAGCTGTAAGAAAACTAACAGCAAATCCTGAAGCTTGCTTAAAATCAGTTCTAGGCTCAGTTGGCATCGTAACTGCGTTTAACCCATACATCGGTTACGAAAAATCTGCAAGTATCGCTAAAGAAGCCCTTCAAACTGGTAAAGCAGTTGGCGATATCTGCCTAGAGAGAGGCTATCTAAGCAAAGAAGAGATCGATAAAATTTTAGAGCCAAAAAATATGCTAAATCCAAGCATGGTTAGGTAGAAATTTAAGCAAAGTATTATTAAAAGCGTGTCAAAATTCTGACACGCTTAAGTAAAAATTTTAGTTATAAAATTTAATAGAGGAGTTTTCAATGGATATTTCATTGATATTACAGTTGATCGTGCTTTTTGGTGCGATATTCTTGGGTGTTAGACTAGGCGGTATGGCTATTGGTTATGCTGGTGGCATCGGCGTCGTAGTTTTAACTTTAGGACTTGGATTAAAAGCAGGTAGTATACCTTGGGATGTTATTTTAATCATTATGTCCGTTATAGCTGCTATTACAGCGATGCAAGTAGCTGGTGGCCTTGATTATTTGGTGCAAATAGCCGAAGGGATACTAAGAAAACATCCAAAATACATAAATTTCTTAGCCCCAGTTGTCACTTATTTACTAACTGTATTTGCCGGTACTGGACACACAGCATTTTCTATGATTCCAGTTATTACCGAAGTTGCAAAGACACAAAATATTAAACCTAGCGCGCCTCTTAGTATAGCTGTTGTTGCTAGTCAGATAGCTATTACAGCAAGCCCAGTTTCAGCAGCGGTTGTATTTATGGCTGGTGAGCATGCTTTGGGCGGACTTGGCATTAGTTATCCATTACTATTAGCTATCTGGATACCTACAACTTTTATTGGTTGTATGCTAACGGCTCTTGTTATAAATATATTTTATAATCTTGATCTAAGTAGCGATAAAGAGTATCAAAGAAGACTTAAAGAAGGGTTAATCAAAGATGTTAAAATCGAAGAGAAAAAAGAGCTTCCAAAAGGAGCTAAACTATCTGTTTTAATATTCCTAGTTGGCGTTATCTCTGTCGTTTTATATGCTACTGCTATTAGTAAAAACGTAGGCTGGATAAAACCAAGCTATGTAACAGGCTATGAAAAGATTTATGAGACCAAAAGCCCAGATAAATTTAATGAACTAGTTGCAAAAGATATAAAAGTCAAAACTGACTCAACTACTAATGTAAAATATGTAGAAGATCCAGATAAACCTACAAAGGTGTTGGTATTAACTAGAGATAACGCTATTATGAGCTTTATGCTAGTTATCGCTACTTTAATCACACTAACTTGTGGCGTTAAAGTCGATAAGCTATTCAATACAGCTACATTTAAAAGCGGTATGACCGCGTGCGTCTGCGTACTAGGTGTAGCGTGGCTTGGAGATACTTTCGTGGTAAATCACACCGATGCGATCAAAAATTTTGCCGGCGATTTTGTTAAAGACTATCCGTTTATGCTTGCTGTTGCGCTATTTTTTGCTAGTATGCTTCTTTACTCTCAAGCCGCTACCGCAAAGGCGCTTATTCCTACGGTCATAGCTGCACTTGGCTTAACTGCTGCAAATAACGGTGACGCATATATTTTAGTTGCATCATTTGCCGCAGTTTCAGCATTATTT
Organism: Campylobacter concisus; assembly: GCF_002092855.1. NCBI lineage: Bacteria > Pseudomonadati > Campylobacterota > Epsilonproteobacteria > Campylobacterales > Campylobacteraceae > Campylobacter > Campylobacter concisus. The sequence continues at coordinate 138,093 of NZ_LVLC01000012.1, read as the reverse complement.
GTGTTGCCAACATATCCGACACTACTTGGAGCCGTTCAAATGGATGATACTGGAACAACTAGGATAGGCAAATATATATTTAACCACTCATTTTTTATTCCAGGCGTTTTAGCTATTGCTTTTTCTGTTGCACTTGGATTTTTGATAGCTCCGATACTTTTATAAGTATTTTAAATCAAACTTAAGCCGAGATCTCTCTCGGCTTTTTTAAATCCCTTTAAAATTTTTAATTTCTATTTAAAATCCTTAATCAAAATTTTATATTCAAAATTTTTATAAGATTGCGTTAAAAATTATATTAATTAAATTTATAATTTTTATAATTTTATTCATTTTGATATTAGCATACCTATTTTTTAAAACTAAAAATCTAAATATAAATATTAAGTAAAATTTAATTTTATTTTCAACTTTAAATACTAGAATAACTAAAGGCAAATATCTTTTAAAGGGAGAAAGATGAGCTTAAATAGACGAGAATTTTTAAAATTCGGTGCTGGAGTTAGTATGGTTGCATCGTCCTTACCGGGTGGTGCTTTGGAAAATGCTGCAAAGCAAGATGAGAAGTACGTCCGTAGCTTTTGCGAGATGTGCTCTTCAAGATGCCCTATCGAAGCAAAGGTCGTTGATAACAAAATTTGCTTCTTAAGCGGTAATCCAAAAGCTGGCGGTACGGCGACTTCGCTTTGTGCAAGAGGTGGCTCTGGTTTTAGTCAGCTTTATGACGAAAATAGAGTCAAAAAGCCTTTGATCAGGGTTGGTGAGAGAGGCGAAAATAAGTGGCGTGAGGCTAGCTGGGACGAGGCACTTGATCTAGTTGCTTCAAAAATGCTTGAGATCAAGCAAAAGTATGGCCCTGAAAGCTTCGTTTTTACCTGTAAAAGCTCGCAAACGCATAAGCTAATGGTAAATTTTGCCTCAGCTTACGGCTCGCCAAACTGCTTTTCACACTTTTCGTGCTGTCCGATCACCTATCAAATGGTCTGTGAGCAGATGTATGGCATAGCTAAGCTAAAAAGAGACTTTGCAAATGCAAAATACGTTGTAAATTTTGGTCACAACCTATTTGAAGGCATCGTCATAGCTGATGCTAAAAAGCTTGCTAAATTTGCAGCTAAAAAAGATACAAAGCTGCTTGTGCTTGAGCCAAGATTTAGCGTTGTAGCTTCAAAAGCTGATGAGTGGCTACCAGTTAGACCTGGTACCGATCTAGCTTTTGTGCTAGCTATCATAAATACATGGATACAAAATGGCACTTACGATAAGGAATTTATAGAAAAATTTACAATTGGCTTTGATGAGATCGTTAAAAGCGTAGAGGGCAAAACGCCTGAGTGGCAAGAGGCGATCACTGGCATAAAAGCAAGTGATGTTAGACGAATCGCTGATGAAATTTATAAAGCTGCCCCAAGAGTTATTTTTGATTTTGGTCATAAGACAACCACTACAAGAGCTGAATATATGCGAACAAAAGCCATCATGGTGGCAAATGCGATGATGGGCAACTGGGAGGTTAAAGGCGGTCTTTTTGGTGGCAAAAATGCAAAAACCTTTAATAAACTAGTCGGCGAGGATAAATTTCCAGTTCTTAAAAATCCAGATGATAAATTTAAAGTGCCAAAAGTTACTAGACTAGACTTTGCTGGCGAGACTGGTAGGCATAAATTTGTAAGTAGAAAACATGGCGTTTTGATGGATATAAATGACGCTATCTTAAGCGAGAAACCATACGCCATAAAAGGCTGGTTTAACATCCGCTTTAATCACCTAATAAACGTTGCTGAGACGATGAAGAGCATAGAGGCGATGAAGAAGCTTGATTTTATCGTGGTAAGCGATGTCTATCTAAACGATATGGCGACATTTGCTGATGTCATCTTGCCTGAGAGTAGCTACCTTGAGCGCGACGAGGGCATAGAGGATAAGTCAGGTCTAAAGCCAGCTTATATGATAAGAAATAAGGTTATTGATCCAGTTGGCGACACAAAAGACGGGGCGTTTATCTTTAGAGAGCTAGCACGCCGCATGAAGATAGATGAGCTTTACACTTGGAACGACATACGTGAGTTTAGGATGCAGCAAGCTGGCGGAGATGTAAATTTACTTGCTACGCTGGAAAAAGATGGCTTTATAACGTGGGATGAGCCGGGAATTTTGTTTAGAGAAAAAGGCATGATCGATAAATTTGTTGCTAAATATCCAGTCGCTTCTAAATTTATAGGTGAAAATGGTCTAATGGATGATATGGCTAAGCTTAAAACAAAAAGCGGCAAGATAGAGCTATTTTTGCCTGATGTCGAAGCGCAGTTCGCAGGATATGGCGCGCTAAATGATAAAGATATGGACACATTTGACGGACATGATCTTTGCTTAACTTGCGGCAAAACACCTATTCATACCAATGGACATACTCAGGCGGTACCGTCGCTTCATGATCTTATGAGTGATAGTCCAATTTGGATAAATCCAAAAACAGCTAAACGTAAAAATTTACGTGATGGCGATATGGTCGTGGTGAAAAATAAATTTGGCGAGCAAAAGGGCAAGCTCATGGTGACCGAGGGCATTAGAGAAGATACACTCTTTATCTATCACGGCTTTGGACACATCACCCCAGCTCTTAAGAGTATAGATCACGTGGGGCTAAATACAAGCGTGCTTCTTAATCCAGCCGAAGGGCCAGTGGCTGCAACCATGGTTACAAATGTTGGCGTTAGCATAAGTAAAGCGTAAGGATAGAAAATGAAAAAATATATGATGATACATGATGAAAATTTATGCATCGGCTGTCAAGGCTGCTCGGTAGCTTGCAGAAGTGCAAACAACGTACCAAGGGGACTTTACCGCTTGCAGGTGCATGCAAAGATGAGTGGGACATTTCCAAATTTAAAGACTGATTTTTTACGTCAAAGCTGTGTTATGTGCGAAGATGCACCTTGTGTTGAGGTTTGCCCAACTGGTGCTAGTTTTAAAACAGCTGATGGCGTGACGCTGCTTGATCATAGAATTTGCGTTAGTTGCAAATACTGCATCCTAGCCTGTCCATACGACGCTCGCTACGTCTTGCCAAATGGTGAGATAGGCAAATGCACATTTTGCTATGAGAGCAGGCTAGAAGAGGGCAAAGAGCCAGCATGTGTTAGCGTCTGCCCTACAAATGCCCTAACTTTTGGCGACGTAAATGATGAAAACTCTAAAATTTCAAAGAAATTAAAAGAGAGTAAATACTACTTGCCAAAAGCGGAGCTAAATACAAAACCTTCACTTGCGATGATCGCAAATACAAAAGGAGCACACCATGAATAACATGTCAGGAAGCCTAGCTCAATACTCTGAAATTTACTGGGGCTGGCCGATAGCCGTTTATCTATTTTTAGCAGGACTTAGTGCGGGTGCTAGCATCGTTGCTGTGCTCATTTCAAAAAAATATGGAAAAGAGAATTATTACTTTAAAGCAGCCGCTCTTATCGCTCCAGTGGCGATCATTCTTGGACTTGCTCTTTTGGTGCTTGATCTTGGCAAGCCGCTTAGCTTTTACTGGATACTCTTGCTTTACAACTTCGACTCAGTCATGTCAATAGGCGTTGCGCTGCTTCTAGTTTATACACCTCTTAGCGTTATATACGCGCTTGGCGCATTTAAAAACGAGATTGCATTGCTTAAAATTTCTCTTTTTGACGTGGTTGCAAATTTTGCTAGCAAGCTTTCAAGCCTACTTGAAATTTTACTTTTTATCCTAGGCATTGGCGTTGGTGCATATACAGGCTTTTTGCTAAGTGCAGCTCACAAGATCGCACTTTGGAACACATCAGTCTTGCCAGTATTATTTTTAGTATCAGGCTTGAGCTGTGCTGGTGCATTTACACTGCTTCTAGGCGTGCTAAAAGATAAGGCAAAAAGGCAAAACGATATTGCACACTATTTATTAAAATTTGATTTTTTTGCGATTATTGCTGAGTTTTTGCTCATAGTTGCTCTTTTTATGGTTGTAAAAAGTGCAAGCACAAGTGGTGCGCAGAGCGTAGCAAACGCACTTGGCGCAAATTCTCTTGGGCTGATGTTTTATATTGGCGTCATTGGTTTTGGTATGGCTTTGCCTATCATTTTAGACTTAAGCGTTTTAAAGGTGCATGATTTTAAACGCGAATTTGCCGTGATTAACGCATTATTCGTAATATGTGGCGTCTTTTTGCTAAGGTGTTACATTGTCTATGCGGGGCAAATTTTTATTTAATACTTAAAAAATAATTTTAATTTTGAATTTACCTATTAAATATTACAATAGGGCTAAATCTTAATAAGACTTATTTTTTAGGAGAGAGATTTGAAAATTTTGCTTTTAGAAGATGATTTAGGGTTTCAAGAGAGCGTCTGTGAGTTTTTGCAGACGCTTGATTATGAAGTTACAGCTGTGAGCGATGGCCAAGAAGCGTGTGATCTGATAGAGAAAAATTTCTATCATCTTTTTATACTCGATATAAAAGTTCCTGGTGTAAATGGACATGAAGTTATCAAGTACATAAGAAGTTTAAATCCAAATGCTCCTATCATGATAACAACATCTTTAGTTGATATAGGCGATATGGCTATTGGCTATGAGCTTGGTTGTAATGAATATCTAAAAAAGCCATTTGAGCTTGCTGAGCTTAAATTTAGAGTAGCTGAGCTTATGAGAAAATACTATGGAACTGACGATAAAAACATAGTAAAGATCAATGACGAGTTTAGCTTTAATCTAAACAAGCGTGCGCTATTTAAAAACGGCAAAATGGTCGATCTTAGTGCAAAAGAAGTCGCACTTGTTGAGTGCCTAGTTTCACATCTAAATTCTTACGTCAGCATGGAAGAGCTAAGAGATCTTGTCTGGAATGATAAAGATATAGAAGGCGCTGATATCAGAATGCATGTTTTAAAGATAAGAAACAAAACAACCAGTGACTTTATCACTTCAAAGAGGCGTATAGGCTACAAGATAGATGCACAAGAGCTTTAAGATCCAGATTGTAGCGACATTTGTCATAATGTCGCTTTTTTGTTTTCAAAGCTTTGTGATCTTAAATTTAAGCCAAAAAAATAGCACTTCAAAAGCTCTTTTTGGTGCGATGAAGCATGAAACCATTATCAAAAATTCGTTTTTAAAAAATGAAAATATAACTCCTTCTTTAAAGTATAAATTTGCGATCTATGATGTAAATTTTAATCCAATTATTTCAAATCTTACCAAGCAGCCAAGCAACTTTAAATTTGTAACACTTGAAGAAAATGGCTTCTTGTTTTATAAAAGCTTTTTTATAAAGGATAAAACGCCTTATTATATTGTCGTTGAAAAAGAGCTTGATAATGAAAAAAGTATATTTCTAGCGGCACTTATGCTCCTTGTCATCCTTGTAGCGGTGCTTTTTATCGTCTATTTTTTATATCTAAGTAGCGTTAAGCCCTATAAAGAGTTTCAAAAGTATATGAACAACTTCTTTAACGACGCCATGCACGAGCTAAAGACCCCACTTGGCGTGGCTGGCATGAACCTTGAGATGCTTGGACTTGAAAACAAGTATATAACTCGCATCAAAAACGCCCTAAAACAGATGCAAATAACCTATGAAGATGTTGAGTATTTCATAAAGCGAGGCTACATAAAATTTCCACTCGAGCGGCTAAATTTAGGTGAATACATAATAGAGCGAGTGAAATTTCTCTCAAGCGTAGCTGATGTCAAACACATCGAGATAAAGATAAATTTAGAAGGCGATGCATTTACCATGCTAAGCAGAGTTGAAGCTCAGCGCATCATCGACAACACCATAACAAACGCAATAAAATACAGCCAAAAAGAGAGCGAGATAATAGTAAATTTAGAGCTTGAAGCAGATCGCATCAATTTTATCGTGCAGGACTTTGGCAATGGGATAAAGGACGTAAAAAGGGTCTGGAAAAGATACGTCAGAGAGGATGAAATTCAAGGCGGTTTTGGTCTTGGGCTAAATATAGTCAGTGAAATTTGCCAAAAACATGAAATTATATACGGCGTTGATAGCGTCTATGGCAAGGGCAGCACCTTTTATTATAAATTTAAACGAGCTTAAATTAAGCATAAAAGCGTAAAATGAAGCCTTAAATTTAGAAGGAAAAACTTTGGATAGAATCGTTGAAATCGAAAAAGTAAGCTTTGAAAATGACTTTGAAGTCTCGCTTAGACCGACAAAATTTGAAGACTACATCGGACAAGAAAAGATCAAGCAAAATTTAGATGTCTTTATAAAAGCAGCCAAAAAGCGAAATGAGTGCCTAGATCACGTGCTATTTTATGGCCCTCCAGGACTTGGTAAAACTACCCTTGCTCACATCATCGCAAACGAAATGGGCGTAAGCATCAAAATGACCGCAGCGCCTATGATAGAAAAGAGTGGTGATCTTGCGGCGATCCTTACAAATTTACAAGAGGGCGACGTGCTTTTTATCGACGAGATCCACCGCCTAAGCCCAGCTATCGAAGAGGTGCTCTATCCTGCGATGGAGGACTTTAGGCTTGATATTATAATTGGCTCAGGACCAGCTGCTCAGACCATCAAAATAGACTTGCCAAAATTTACGCTGATCGGTGCCACCACTCGTGCTGGCATGATCTCGGCGCCTTTAAGAGACCGCTTTGGTATGGATTTTAGGCTGCAGTTTTATACAAGCAGCGAGCTAAGCCGTATCGTGCAGATCGCCTCAGCTAAGCTTGGCAAAGAGTGCGATAAAAACGCCTCGCTTGAGATCGCCAAACGCTCACGTGCCACGCCAAGGATCGCTCTTAGACTATTAAAGCGAATTCGCGACTTTGCCGAGGTAAATGACGAGCTAATCATCAGCCACGAGCGCGCAAAAGAGGGACTTAACGCACTTGGTGTAAATTCACTTGGATTTGACGAGATGGATATTAGGTATTTAGAAATTTTGATGCAAGCAAGGCGCCGTCCTATGGGTCTTAGCACGATAGCTGCGGCACTTAGTGAGGACGAGGGCACGGTTGAGGATGTCATCGAGCCATATTTGCTTGCAAATGGCTTTATCGAGCGCACCGCAAAGGGCAGGATCGCTAGTGCGAAGTGCTTTGAGACCTTTAATGTCAAGATCGATATCGAAAAAGGGCTTTTTGAGTAGCGAAATTTAAATTTGGAGCAAAAATGGGTGAGCCACATCTTTGTCCTAGGTGCGAGCAAAGGACGATTTACTTTGATGGGATCTGCTATGATTGCAGGCAAAAAGAGAAGCTGGAGTTTTATCAAGGCTTAAGCGAGGCTGAGATTAAGCAAAAGCTAAAAAATGTCCTAGCTCACACAGACGAGATAGGCAAATATGATGAAATTTATAGCGATCTTGTCTATATTTTCTACCTGCACGGCATTTGCGACGAGCAGATAATAAGAGAAGTAACCAAAGAGTGTGAATACTATCCATTTGAAATTTACAAAAACGCCTCAAGTGATGTAAGAGATGAGCTCATAAATAGTCTAAATGGCGCTGAAAATATCGTAAAAATAAATCATATCCTTTGCGCACTTGCATGGCAGGGTGATGAGGTGGTGAGGGAGCTATTTTTTAAGCTCTATAAGGCGCCAAAGCCATGGAAGGCAAAGCTTCACGTCGATACTGACGCATACGCCAAGGTTGCTGGCTGGAGCTTTGACGAGAGTGGTAAGATAAAAAGCCTAGTTTTTGATAGGTGTTTTACATGTGGGCCAAGCCAAAACGTAGATACAAGCATTAAATTTAAAGCACTAAGCGATGAAAAATGTAAATTTTGTAGCGGTGAGATGCTGGAATTTATCATCAAAAAAGAGAGTCTAAAGCGACTCGGACTAGAGCTAAAAAACGATGCTGTGCTTAAATTTTGCCCAACATGTGTGGGCTTGGTGCAGTATTTTTGCCAAAATGATGGCAATAGCGTGCAAACTGAGGTAGTGGGCGAGGGCGAGAGTGAGGACTATTTAAGAGATGCTGTGGCAACGCTAGATGGGCAAAATTTCGAGCTAGCCAGCGAGGTTTGCGCTCACTACTCGTATATGATAGATAGCGAAATTTTGCTTGGAGGATATCCGCAGTGGGAGCAAGATGCTGAGTATTTAAAATGTCCAAAATGCAGCAAAAGCATGAAATATCTAGCACAAATTCCTTTTGGAAGTCTAGTAGATGGCGAGGGAACTATATATGTTCAAGTCTGTGATGAATGCGAGATTATCGGGGCAAATTTTCAATGCACGTAAAAGTCTAAATTTGTAGGAGCTTTTGAGCTAGAAATTTTGCGTAAAACTATAAATTTATCTAAATTTACTAAGCGCCAGTAGCATGCTAAAAATGCCAAAAGCCTAGCCGTACTTGCTAGCTTTGCAAGCTTGATGGCAAAGAGATTTAGCAAATTTGGGAAGCAAATGAACAGCTTTGATAAATTTGCTATAATTACCCCATTTTAAGGGAGCAAGATGAACAATAGACTATTTTTTGGAATTTTTGTATTTTGTGCTTTGGCTTTAGTGGTCTATCTTTTTAAACCATATCTACTTGACATTTTTATCGCAGCACTGCTTGCTGTCGCGGTTTCAAATGTCCAAATCGCATTTTTATCGCTCACTAAAAACCGCAAGACGCTTTCATCGGCTCTTACCACATCTGTGCTTCTTTGCTTATTTATCGCCCCACTTCTTTATGCGGTAGTTGAGATCGCAAAATACGCGGCTGGCTTTGATATAAACAATGTTACAAAGACTATCGAATTTATCAAAAATTATGATTTTAGGATGCCTGAGTCGATAAATTTTTTAGAGCCAAAGATAAAAGAATTTATCGGCGGACTTGATATTAAAATGCTTTTTTCTCAACTTGCGACAAATCTTGCAAGCCTGGGTAAGTTAAGCCTTAAATTTGGCATTGATATGATCATTATTTTGGTCTTTTTCTTCTTTTGCAATCTTTATGGCAATGACCTCATCAGCTATCTAAAATATACACTTCCTCTAAAACAAGATGACACAGAGTCTATTTTAAGCGAGGTTGGCAATGTGATGAGTGTCGTTTTTTATTCAACCATCGCAAATATGATAATCCAAGGCTTTTTATTTGCTATTGTCACAAGCTTTTACGGCTATGACGGCGTGCTAACTGGCATCTTTTTTAGCTTTGCTTCGCTTATTCCAGTTGTTGGTGGTATTTTGGCATGGGGACCTATTAGCATTTATGAGTTTGCAAATGGCAACATAGCAGCAGCGATAACTATCGCAATTTATACGATCGTAGTGATCTCATTTGCAGCTGATACGCTTTTAAAGCCACTTGTTATTAAATTTATAAACTCAAAGCTGGTTAAAATACCAACAAAGATAAATGAGCTTCTTATATTCTTTGCGATGCTTGCAGGCATCACGACATTTGGGTTTTGGGGCGTGATCCTTGGACCAGCGATCGTGACATTTTTTATCTCGACTATCAAGCTTTATACGCTTTTAAGAGAGAGAAATTTCGTATAAAAATAGGAGCAAATATGATCTATGAAGATAAATTTATAAAAATCGAGCGTGAAGACAATGAGCTTCCTTGGATAAAAATTTTTACCATTAAGCCATTTCGCGAGCTAAGCGATTGTGATGAAGCGAGTAGGGCTAGGCTATTTGAAGCGATGCTTATAAGCGAAAAGGCGATGCTTGAGTTTTATAAACCAACCAAAATAAACATTGCAAGCTTTGGAAACTACGTGCCACACGTGCATATTCATGTTATTGCTAGATTTAGTGACGATGCATTTTTCCCAGATAGCGTTTGGGCTAATCCAAAAAGAAAAAGCGAGCTTGTGTTGCCAGAATTTAATAAATTTGCAAAATTTTTAGAAGAAAAGTTAAGGGCTAGTTTTGAATAAATATAAAAAATATCTTAATGTCTATATCGTTTTTATCTTTATCATAGTACTTGGAGGGCTTTTTTACTTTCTTTACAGCTCTTATATGGCTGAAAAGATGCAAAATAATATGCGAGTCTTTTTTGATTACCAGGTAAAACAGCTTAATAAAAGCATAGATGATGAGAAATTTTCATCAATGGCGATCTCTATCTTGCTTGCTCAAAATGAGTCTATACAAATGTGCTTGCTAGGGCAAAGTCGCGATGAATGTATAAAAAATATCGAAAATTTAACCAAAACCCTTGGCGCAGCATCGATGTATAACAACATTAAGCTTCACATTTATGATAAAGATCTAAAAAGCTATGTAAGGAGCTGGGATCTAAACAGATATGGCGATATGATCGCTAGTAGTAGGTTTTTAGTACAAGAGTCAAGGCATCAAAACAAGCCCATGGTCGGCATCGAGGCGTGGTATGCTGGAACGCATATAAGGGCTGTCTCAAACGTAATACGTGATGGTAAAATTATTGGCAACATCGAGGTTTTATTAAATTTTGACTCACTTGGAAATTATTTTAAAAAGCAAGGAATTGATCTATTTGTTCTTTTGGCAAAAGACAAGATGCCATCACGTAAAAGCATTCCAAGTGATCAAATTTTAAATGATTATTACATCGAAAATTTAAGCAGTGCAAATTTAAATATCGTAGGTTTTTTGCGTGATATTAATTTTAAAGAATATGAATTTTACGTTTATAAAACACACTACTTTTGCGTGGTGCCACTAATAGACGCTAGCAACACACAAATAGGCTATTATGTGCTTCATGTAAATACCAATGAAAAAGAGCGAAATATTTCACAAAATTATTTCGAGTCAGAAGAGCTCTTTTAGATTCTATTTATCTGATAAATTTTGTATTTGTAGTGTAAATAAAAAGAATGGTGGAAGCGAGGGGGATCGAACCCCTGTCCAAAAACAAAATGCATACAGCCTCTACACGCTTAGCAAAAGTGAAAATTTCATCTAAAAAGGCTCACTTTCCAAAACCAAAATTTAGACTAAGACTAAAATTTCAGCTAGCAAGCAGTCACTTTGCGAGCCTACTCTAGCTAAATTGCTCGCTTTTGTCCTAGCTAGAATTAGACTAAGCAAGGCTCAACTGAACTTACGCAGCTTTAGCGTAAGCAGGAGCGAAATTAACGTTGTTTGCGTTTAAATTTAATTTGAGCTTTTTACGCTTTGCTCAAAGCGACGTGCCACCGTATACACTCTGCTCCTGTCGAAGCCAAGTCGCTCCCAAAAAATAAAATGGTTAGTGAATTATTTAGTTAAGTTTTGCAGGCACATCAATGATTTTTGGTTCAAGAACACTAAAATATTCAAAATCGTTCTCGACGTCATCTTTATATTTATTAAACTGATCGCTAATAAGTAGTAACCAATCTATAAATTTATCATTTGCTGGCCCTTTTAGACTTCTTGCCTCTTGAGTTATCTCTTCAGCTAAAGTTGTAAGCTTTAATATCGGATCAAGATGCATGAATCCTGCTGCTGATTTAATATTATGAAAAATCCTAGTAAGCTCTAAGATGCTATCTTTATATTTATCAGCTCTTCCTAAATTTATTATCAAAGGCTCGAGTAAATCGCACATTAAAGCATAGTGAGATAAAAATTCTTCAACTATATCATAAGAGTAATCTATTTCAAGCCTTTTTAATATACCCATTTTTATGTCCTTAAGAAATTGGCGTAATTGTAGCAAAAATTTGATAAAATTGTTAGCCTTTTAGCTAAAAATCCTTGGAGCTTGCAATGAAAAATGAAAAAACTCAGAAGAAAAAACTAAGCATAAATGATATAAAAAATAAAAAAGGCATTGAGCCTATTGTAATGATAACAGCCTATGATGCGTTATTTGCTAAGCTTTTTGATGATTATGCTGATATTATTTTGGTTGGCGATAGCTTAAATATGAGTTTTAATATGCAAGAAAGCACGATAAGTGCGGACATGAATACCATGCTTTATCATACAAAGGCAGTTTGTAATGGAGCTAAAAATACTTTTATCATGGCCGATATGCCATTTGGTAGCTACACAGATGAAAAGCAAGCGATAAAAAATGCGATGAAATTTTTCAAACAGACAAATGCCGATGCGGTAAAGCTCGAAGTTGGCATACATCAAGTAAATTTAGTAAAACGCCTTTGCGAAGAGGGCATAAATGTTATGGCTCACATTGGCTTAAAGCCTCAGTTTTATAAATTTGAAGGTGGCTATAAGATAAAAGGCAGAAGCGAGATCGAGGCAAAAAAACTAATTGAAGAGGCTTTGGCGTTTGAGCAAGCTGGAGCATTTGGCATCTTGCTTGAAGGTACGATGAGTAGCGTGGCTAGCGAGATAACAAAGCAGGTTCATGTGCCAGTTATTGGTATCGGATCCGGAGTAAATGTCGATGGACAAGTACTTGTATGGTCTGATATGCTTGGATTTTTCGAGAACTTTAAGCCAAAATTTGTAAAACGCTATCTTGATGGAGCGGATATTGTAAGAAAGAGTGTGCAATCCTACGCAAATGATGTAAAAGGCAAAATTTTTCCAAGTGAAGAATTTTGCTATTAGGATGATTAATATCCGCGTTAAATAAAAAGCGTCAAAAGGCTATCTATTTAAATTTCTTTATAGCCTTTTATATCAAGACCAAAGCCTGCTAAGCTTACAAATTCTTTATTTTTATTTGAGCTTAAAAGCTCAATTTCGCTTATGTCAAAATACTTTAAAATTTGTGCCCCAATGCCATAATCTTTTTGTGAGCTTGCATCGCTTTTATTGCTGTCTAAAAATAGCAACACTCCACCATTTTTAGTTAAAAAATCCAACGATTTTAATAAATTATCAAACTTATCTCCGCTTAAAAGCTCATGGTCTTTGCTTATTTTTTGAAATTTTACATTAGTTTGCGCTTTTATCTCTCCGAAAACATAGGCAGCGTGATTTTTATTTTCGTGATCTTTTATGTCATATCTTTTTGCTTCAAAACCACAGATTTTTACACTCTTTGCGGGCGAAACCTCTATTAAGCTTTCGTGGCTAAGTCTGTATTCTACTAATTCAGAAACGCTTATCATATTTAGGTTAAATTTTTTACAGAATTCCTCCAGATAATCACGTCTTGCCATTGTGCCATCTTCTTTTACGATCTCACAAATCGCAGCCATTGGACTAACGCCAGCAAGTTTACAAAGATCAACTGATCCTTCAGTGTGACCTGTGCGAACGAGGACACCACCTTTTTTTGCAATAAGCGGAAATATATGCCCAGGCCTTACAAAATTTTCAGGTACCGAATCAGTACTAGCAGCAAGTCTAATCGTCATATCACGCTCATAAGCACTTACGCCTGTCGTTGCCTCCTTTGCATCAATTGTAACAGTAAATGCGGTTTCGTGACTGGATGTATTTTTAGAAACCATTAGCGGCAAATCAAGTCTTTTTGCATTTGCTTCATCCATTGCAAGGCAAAGCACACCTTTTGCATGAGTGATCGCAAAATTTACCTTTTGCATATCGCTGCTTGCCGCTGAAAAGACCAAGTCTCCTTCATTCTCACGGTCTTCGTCATCTACCATAATTACCATTTTGCCATTTTTTATATCTTCAATCGCTTTTAATACATTTTCAAATGCCATAAATTTCCCTTATTAAATTTTTACGATTATATTGATTTTTTGATAACTTAGAGATAAAAATATTAATTTTGATTTGTCTTGTATCAATTATTTAGAAATTTTAGAAAAAGATTTATTTTTAAATATATGCGATTTGACAGTAATAGCTTATATTTTATTTTTAATTTGTCTTATGTATAAATTTTTAAAGCATAAATTTTAAAAAATACACTATTTTTAAGAATAGCAATAACTGGGAAAAATGGAAGTTAAAGAATAATGGATGGCGCAGCGGACGGGGCTCGAACCCGCGACCTCCGCCGTGACAGGGCGGCATTCTAACCAACTGAACTACCGCTGCACCTAAAAATGGTGGTCGCTATAAGACTCGAACTTATGACATCCACCTTGTAAGGGTGGCGCTCTACCAACTGAGCTAAGCGACCTAAAATTTAAAAATATCTGGCGACCCTTAGAGGATTTGAACCTCTGTTTCTACACAGAGAAAGTAGAGTCCTGAGCCACTAGACGAAAGGGTCATAAACCCAAAAATGGTGTCCTGCGTTGGATTCGAACCAACGGCCCCCTCATTAAAAGTGAGATGCTCTACCGACTGAGCTAGCAAGACATTTGTTTAAAAAAGAATTGAGATTATACAAAAAACATTATTACATGTCAAGAAAAGGATGTTTAAAATTTGTTTTTAGCTAACATGGTTGCATGGTTAGGTTGGTTTGACATCAATAAGTTTTCAAAATAAAATATATTATAAAGCCCACTTGCAAGATATGCAGACACCAAATGGATGAATATTGGATTTATTTAATAAAATTTATTTAAATTTAAGTATCTTGTCTTTTAGCCTCATGTGAGCAGCTATTGTTATACGATAGATGATGCGTGATTCGTGGTAAAAATTGTGAATAATATGGATCAACGATATTGATTGTATATATATGGCTAAATAAATTATTTTGAACTGATAAATTGATGCTATAGAGTTATTTAAAGACAGCATATATTTGAGATATCCACCTGAATAAATTCTAATTGTCTCGTGTAAGTTAAACCAAAATTATAGATAGTACTTGAAAAATATTTTAAACTACAGTCAATAAATAGAAATCTATAAGAACATAAATCTAAGATATTTAAGATTAGGATTAAACCCCGTTAATAGGGGCTTAATAGTTTAATAATTATAGTCCATCAAAAGGATTTGAAACTACATCTTTGCGATCTACTATGTAAGGTATAATAGCTGCATGACGAGCTCTTTTGATCGCTTTTTCTACCATCTCTTGGTGTCTTTTTGATGTGCCAGTTAAACGTCTTGGCATTATTTTAAATCTCTCTGATAAACAATACTTTAAAAGAGAAGTATCTTTATAATCTATAAAATCAATTTTTGCTTCTGTAAATTTGCAATATTTACGTGAATATTTTCTTTTTTCTGCCATTTTCTATCCTTTAAATTAAAACGGTATTTCGTTGTCGCCATCAAAATTATCGGCGTCAATGTTTATATCAGGGATTTTTTCCTCATAGTACTCTTCTTGTACTTTTTTATTTTGTGGTTGCATTTGCTGTCTTTGTGGTGCTGAATTTTGATATCCACCATTGCCATAGCTATTAGTTGAACCATTATTTCGTTGTTGTGAGTACGAACTATTTTGATTAAATCCACCTTGACTTTGTCCATTGGCTCCGCTATTTCCGCCAAGCATCTCCATATTTTCAACTACGATCGAGTGCTTTGAGCGGTTTTGTCCATTATTGTCGGTCCATTGATCAAATTTTAATCTTCCTTCAACTAGAAGTTTGGAGCCTTTGCTTAAATATTGATTTGCTATTTCAGCTGATTTGCCAAAGAATGATATGTCAATAAAGCATGTCTCTTCACGTTTTTCGCCGTTAGTATTAAATTTTCTAGTAACAGCAATACCGGAATTTCCTATGGCAGATCCACTAGTAGTGTATCTTAGCTCGATATCTCTTGTTAAATTCCCAACCAGTACTACTTTATTGAACATTTTTTATCCTTGATTATTCTTCTGTAAAAGTTTGCTCGTCTACTTTTTCAACTCTTGGCTCACGTGGCGCTCTTGGCTCACGAGACTCTTTTTTTATGGTTTGTTTGATACCTTTGCAAAGTCTTTCCCAAGCTGCGATTTCGCGTTTATTTTCATATTTAACGCTTAAAAATCTTATGATATCTTCAGTGATCCTTACATTTCTTGTAAGCTCTGCAAGAAGTGCTGGTGGAGCTTTGTAATAGATAACAAAGTATGTTCCACGCTCATATTTTTTGATGGTGTAAGCTAGTTTTCTAGTGCCCATCTCAACGACAGTAGCGATTTCGCCGCCATTTTTTGTTATAACTTCTTTTACGAAGTCAACTTTAGCTTTAACTTCTTCTTCCGTTAATGTCGGCTTAAGAATAAATAAAAGCTCGTAATGTTTCATTTCTTCTCCTTATGGATATTTAGCTCACTTTGTGAGCAAGGATTTTGCTTTAAGCAAGGGTGGATTTTAGCTTAAAGTTACTTAATATTTGCTGTTGATATGAGATGTTGCAAATTTAAAATAGTTGATAATACAAAAATTTCTTTATCCATTTTTGTGTTTGTTTTTAGCTCTAGCTCGGCTAAATTTAGCGTTTTAAATATCTCCAAATAGGTATTTAAATTTAGTTTTAAGCTATTTGCTTTTAATAAATTTGCGACATTTACAGGCGGTTGATAACCAATCGCCTCATCTAAATTTAATCGGCCATTTATCTTGATGTAAGAGTGAATTTTAAATAGCCTAAAAAATGCTTTGTAAAGTGAGTTTAGAAGTAAAATTTCATTAAAATTTGGATCTTCTAGATAGGTAAAAAAGTCGTTTTTTATATCTTTTAGAGCCATAAATTTATTAAAAAAATCATCAAAATTTATCCCGCCAAGTCCAAAAACTAGCCTTTTTACATCATCTTGTTCGATGTGTGTGTTTAGGCTCTTTAGCTTTGTTAGCTCGCTTGCTGCAAGGTATAAATTTTCATTATGTGTAAAGTAAAGTTCATAAAGTGCGTTTTTAGTTATGTTTAGTCCTATTTTGGCTGAGTTTTTGGCTAGTAAATTTATCGCTTCATCTGGAGTTGAGGGCTTGAAAAATCTTGCAAAATTTGTCCCAAAAGCCTTTTGCGTATCAAAAAGTAGTTTCATATCGGACTCATAAAGCTCAAACAAAAAGTAGTTATCCTGGCTTTTTGAGCAAAGCAAGATGAGCTCCTTTAGCTCTTTTGCTGGGATCTTTTTGTCGCTTTTTACATAGAGGATATTTTTGCCGCCAAAAAGTGACTGCTCGCTTAGGTGAGAGCTTGCTTGCGCGTAGTTGTACTCGTCAAAATAAAGGCTTAATAAATTTACGTCTTCGCTTGAGTAAAAGCTCAAAATTTCTTTGCCAAAGAGCTCGATCTGAAACTCGTCCGCCCCAAAAAGTAAGAAGTAGTTGCTTAAATTTGCATTTGCTAAATTTAGCTCCAAATCTTTTCTATACATCGATCTTTCTTACCACTTTTGCAAAAATTTTAGCACTTGCGATGTCGGCCTCTGTGATCTTTACGACAAGCTTTTGAAGTAAATTTGCGCTGTATCCTGTTATAAAAATCCTAGCTCCGACAAAATGATCATCAAGCTTAGCGACCAAAACATTTTGGTTTTCGCTCACGTAGCAGCGCACCTCTTTGCCGATATTTGCAGCTGCCCAGCGCGTAAATTTCCTATCCATAAAGTCGTAGGCTACCTTGTCAGCTTCTCTTTCAAGCTCGCTTAAGGTTGCACATGTGCTTTGGATATTTAAAAGTAAGAAGTTGTAAAGCTTATCATCTTTTGAAATTTTAGCCTTTAAAAGTCTGTGTAAAATGAGATCAGAATAGCGTCTAATAGGGCTTGTAAAGTGCGTGTATCTATCAAATCCAAGCCCAAAGTGACCTAAATTTTCACTTGAGTACTCAGCTTTTTTTTGAGACTTGATGATGAGTTTATCTATCTCCTCGCGGTTGCCCAGTTCATCGGCTTTTATTTGGATCTTTCTTATCAAATTTGCAAGGTCACTCTCGTAGGTAAAGTCAAGCCCCAAAAGTTGCAAATCTTCAAGTAAGGTATCTATCTTTTTAAAATCAGGCGAAGCGTGGTTTCTAAAAACGCCCTTTGTGATGAGCTTTGCGGCGGCTTTATTTGCTAAAAGCATGCAGTCCTCGACAAGTCTATGTGAGTCGGAATCACTTTCAAATCTAGTTTGTAAAATTTGACCCTCTTCATCAAGGCTCATTCTCAGCTCTTTTGTCCTAAAGTCAAATGCGTGCAAAAGCCTTTTTTTGCGAAGCTTTGTGGTGAGTTTAAAAAGTGGCTTGATCCATGAAATTTCACACTCTCTTTTGCCTTCTAAAATTTCATCAATCTCGTCGTAGTTAAAGCGCCTTTTTGAAAGGATGATCGTCTCAAAAAGCTCCTCTTTTTTTACCTCATTATTCGCATCAAGTGAAATTTTAAAACAAAATGCAAGGCGAGGCACATCTGGCTTTAGCGAGCAGATATTTTCACTTAGCGCGCGCGGCAGCATCGGCACTGAAATATGTGGAAAGTAGATAGAAAAGCCTCTTTTTTTAGCCTCGCTATCAATGGCACTATATGCAGTCACGTACTCGCTCACATCGGCAATAGCAACGTAAATTTCGCGCTTTTTCTCATCAAAATATATGGCATCGTCAAAGTCTTTGGCGTCAACCGGATCGATCGTGCAAAACTCTAAATTTCTTAGATCAATTCTGTTTGGATACATGCTAGCATCGACTTCATCACCAAAAGCCTTTGCTTCAAGCTCGCAAGCCTCGCTAAATTTATCATTTTTATTATAAATGGCAAGCGAAATTTTCTCATCGCTTAGTGGATCTTCTAAATTTCCTAAAACCTCGACTATTTCGTTATTTAGGTTGTTTACCTTAAGCAGCGTCCCAAGTGGGAGCATCTTTAGGCTTTTTTGAGTCGCTTTTAAGGTCGTGCTTAGTCCAGTTTTTAAATTTACACCCAAAATGGCCGCTCCAAAGCGTTTTGTATAGACCACGCTTGTCTCATTTGCAAGCTTTAGGCTCATTACTATCTTAGCACTTTGGCGTTTTTTCTTAAGTGGCAAAAGCTTTGCTAACACAATGTCGCCAAGGTGTGAGTTGTTTAAATGTTTATTTTCTACGATGATGTCTTGCTTGAAGCGCTTGTCAAATGGCATGATAAAGCCAGTTGCGTTTTGGCTGATGTCTAGCTTGCCGCAGACGTAGCCATTGTTTAGGTAAAATTTATCTTTATGAGAGCTTACAGCACCAAGATTTAAGAGATTTCGTAAAATCTCTTTATCTTCGTTTGAAACTTCTTTTTCCTTGATGCCAACTAGTAGTGATGTTAGAAATTCTTTCACAAATTATCTTTGACTTTAGCGACAGCCATTAAAAACGTATCATGTCCAAAGCCGTATTCGTCAAGAAGAGGTAGAGTATTTTGTATGCTTATATCATCAAGTTGATTAAAGATATTTACAGCCGTTTTTATCACTTTTAGGGCTTTTGCGTAATCTTTTATATGATCTGGTGCCTCTTCTGGATTAGTTGAATATAATATTGAGCTGCTAAGCTCTGTCTCAAGGTTCCATTGTTCAAAAATTTTAGCTGTAACTTCTTCATTTGACATATCTAAAATTTCTGTTTCAAATAGGGCAAGATCAATTGGACTAGATATATTTTTAAGTTTTTCTCTAAATTCGACGTCTTGTTTATTTTCGGCTAATTCGTGAGCAAGAACTATCTTGCCAATCTCAAGCATAAATGAAGCTGGAGAGAGAATTTCTAGGCTTTTAGGATTAACTTTAGAATGCCAATTATACATTAGTGCATTCTGAATGATTGAGATATTTAAAAAATCTTGTGTAGTAATGCCATAAGGCTCTAAATTTATAGAAAAGCTCTTTTTAATCGTACTTGAAAGCGCAAAACCTCGAATCGTAGCCATACCAAAAAGAGAAATAGCTCTTGCAATGGTTGTGATCTCTTGAGAAAACCCATAAAGTGGAGAGTTTGCTGAACGCAAAATATTTGCTGTTAGCATCGGATCCTTTTCGACCACTTTTGTAAGATCACTTATTGAGCTATTTTCGTCCGCATGTAAGCGTTGGATTTGTATAACTGTGTCATCTAATGGTGGAAGTGCTTTGATTTTTTTAAAAACTGATTCATTCATTGAGTTATCTCTTTTTTTGAAATTTCAGCGTATTTTATCAAAATAAATTATCATAAAACTTAAAAAGAGTTTCTGTATATTTCAGCCGAATTTTTGCTGGCTAAAGTTATAATTTTGCCAAATTTTAATAATAGGAGTAACAATGGCTATAAATGTTTATTATGATAAAGACTGCGATTTAAGCCTTATTCAAAGTAAAAAAGTAGCAATCATCGGCTTTGGTTCACAAGGTCATGCACATGCTGAAAATTTAAGAGATAACGGTGTAAGCGTTGTAATTGGCCTTTCAAAAGGTGGCAAAAGCTGGGCAAAAGCTGAAGCAAAAGGCTTTGAGGTAAAAACTGTCAGCGAAGCTACAAAGGGCGCTGATGTAATCATGATATTAACTCCAGACGAACTTCAAGCTGAAATTTATAAAAATGAGATCGAGCCAAATTTAAAAGATCACGCTGCTATAGCGTTTGGACATGGATTTAATGTGCATTTTGGTCAAATCAAAGCTCCAGCAAATATAGATGTCATTATGATCGCTCCAAAAGCTCCAGGACACACAGTTAGAAGTGAGTTCGTAAGAGGTGGCGGCATACCTGATCTTATCGCCGTTGAGCAAAATGCAAGTGGAAAGGCAAAAGAGATCGCACTAAGCTATGCTTGCGGTATAGGTGGCGGTAGAACCGGCATTATCGAGACAACATTTAAAGATGAAACTGAAACAGATTTGTTTGGTGAGCAAGCTGTACTTTGCGGCGGTCTTTGCGCACTAGTAAATGCTGGTTTTGATACACTTGTAGAGGCTGGTTATGAGCCCGAGATGGCGTATTTTGAATGCTTGCATGAGCTAAAATTAATCGTTGATCTAATGTATCAAGGTGGCATGGCTGATATGCGCTACTCTATCTCAAACACAGCTGAATACGGCGATTACGTAAGCGGCGTAAGAGTAGTTGGCGAAGAGAGCAGAAAAGCTATGAAAGAAGTTTTAAAAGAGATTCAAAATGGTAAATTTGCAAAAGACTTCATCCTAGAGAGAAAAGCAGGATATGTTAGAATGAACGCTGAACGCGGTATAGCTGAGAGAAGTTTGCTAAATCAAACTGGCAAAAAACTTCGTGCGATGATGCCTTGGATAACTAACGGCAAACTTATAGATCAAAATAAAAACTAAGCCTTGAGCGAAAAAAAGACTACAAAGAAGCGACCTACAAAAAAGAGTGCAGGTCGCTCTCATAATAAAACCTATCTTGGTATCGGCATTATCGCAGCTATTTTGATAATAGCACTTAGCGTAGCCCTTAGTATAAAAAATAATGGTACAGAGCAGTTAAGCAAAACAAATGAGCCAAAGATAGAGAAGCAAATTCCAAAAAAAGCTGAGCCAAAGGTTGCTAGTAAAGAGAAAAAACAAGAGTACGAAAAGAGAAAATACCCTCTAAAATTTGATGAAGATGAAAATTTAAGTAAAATTTTTACCGATCCTAAGCATAAAAGTGAGCTTGCTTTAAATTCAAAAGTTGAGCCAAAAGAGCAAAAAAAGATAGCTGAAGTAAAGAGTGAAGCCAAAAAAGAAGAGATAAAAAAAGAGCAAAACGATACTAAAAATTTACTCGCAAGTTATAAAAATACAGAGCCTAGTGTAATAGAAAATGAACAAAAGATAGAGCCATTTTATAGCTCAAAAGTCGAACAGAAAACCGAGTTAAAACCTCAAAATTTTGAAGCAAAAGTCGATCAAAATAAAAGTACTGAAATAGAAAAAAAAGAGAAAATTAAAAGCGAGAACATAAAAGTCGAGCCAGCTAAAAAAACTGAAAATTTAACTACCAAAAAGATAGAAAAAACAAAATACGAAGAAAAAAATATACAAAAAGATAGCTTTGAAGCGGTACCTTTTACGCCAAGCGCTAGCATAAAAGGGCGCGCAAAGCTCGTCATCATAATAGACGATGTGGCGACATTTGAACATGCGAGTATGATAAAGTCGCTTGGCCTAAAAATCACGCCGTCTATTTTTCCAGCGACAAAGACTCATCCAGATACGCCAAATATCGCAAGAACATTTGAGTTTTATATGATACATCTTCCGATGCAAGCAAAGCACTTTGATAGCCCAGAGATAGGCACTCTTACGATCAACGAGAGTTTTGAGAGTATGCACGAAAAGATAAAAAAGATACGCAAAGACTTCCCGCGTGCAAAATATACAAACAACCACACAGGATCACGCTTTACAAGCGATTTTGACGCTATGGATAAGGCTTATAGGGCGCTGATAGAGCAGGGCTTTGTCTTTGTTGATAGCAAAACTATCGCCCAAACCGCAGTAGCAAGAGCTGCAAAAAAACATAATCAGCCATACATTTCAAGGGATATATTTTTAGACGACGATCCATCGGCTAGTGCTGTTAGGCGTGAGCTTGTGGCTGCTGTAAATTTGGCTAAAAAAAGAGGCTATGCGATCGCCATCGGGCATCCAAAGAAAAATACGATTGCAGTGATAAAAGAGAGCAAAAATAATCTTTTAAAAGATGTTGATGTTGTTTATTTAAAAGATATTTTATGAGACTTGACTTTATCCCAGAGCCGTTAAAAAGACTTAAAAATCCACCAAAGCAGCTAAATTTTATCGGAGATACTTCGCTTTTATCCTTACCAAAGATCGCAGTTGTTGGCTCAAGAAAAGCAAGTGTTTATACAAAAGAGTGCGTTACGGCACTTTGCGCAGCACTAAAAAGTGCAAACGTTTGCGTGGTAAGTGGTGGAGCAATCGGCGTTGATATCACAGCTCATAAAGCCGCTATGCCACGAACGATTGGCATTTTTGCGAGCGGACTTGACACCATCTATCCAAGCCAAAATAAAGTGGCAATAAATGAAATTTACACCAAAGCCTTGGCTCTTAGTGAGTATGATGAAGGTGAGCCACCACTTGCTTATAGATTTTTGGAGCGAAACCGCATAGTTGTGGGGCTTTGTGGAGCTCTAGTCGTCGCGCAAGCTGATTTTAAAAGTGGCTCAATGCAAAGTGCGAGGCTTGCAAATGAGCTTAAAATTCCAGTTTATGTACTGCCACAACGTATGGGCGAAAGCGATGGGACAAATTTTTTGCTTGCAAATAAAAAAGCCGAGCTTATCGATGACTATCATAAATTTGCTTCACTTTTTGGCGAGATTAAAGAGCAAGAAAAGACTAGTGACGAGATTTTAGAATTTTGTAAAAATGGCGTAAGTCTTGATGAAGTTTTGGCAAAATTTGGTGATATCATCTATGAGTACGAGCTTGAAGGGTTAGTTGAAATTTCAAATCTAAGAGTAAAGAGCGTGCTATGAGAGAGAAATTTATGGCTATTGATGTTGGGTTAAAGCGAATAGGGCTTGCTTTTGGTTTTGGCGAGATCGTGACCCCGCTTGAGCCAGTGCTTAGAAAAAACAGAAACCAAGCCGCAAGAGATGTGAGCCAAAAGGTAAATGAATATGCCCCAGATACGCTAGTGGTAGGTGTGCCAATCGGCGGTAGTAGCGAAGATGAGATGAGAAGACGCATTGAGCATTTTGTCTCACTTCTTGATGTAAAGGCAAATATTGTCTATCAAGATGAGGCCTTTAGTAGTAGCGAAGCTAGTGAAATTTACACAAATACTAGACGAGATGGTAGGCTAGATAGCATTTCAGCCACTATTATTTTAAAAAGATATCTTAGGATAAATTAAAATTAAAAAGTAAAAATCGGTCTATTTCTCAAGAGAATTTTTAAAAGCTAGCTGAAAGCTATCTGTGCTGAAAGGCTGCTTTAATACCGTGACATGATTTGGTAGATCGTTAGCCGACTCATCGTTTTTGCAAATGGCTACGATACGAAAATTCTTAATATTTTTAAACTCAAGTATATCTTCTAGCATCGCTTCATTTTTTAAAATTTTACTATCGATAAAAATAACAAATGGGGTAAAAATAGAATCTTTTATGTGTCTCATTAGATTGCTAAGGTCGTTTTTGCCGATAACCTTTAGACCTAAAAAATTTATCTGAGCACTAATGGTGTCAAACAAAGCATCGTCATCGCAAGCAACTAAGATATTTGTATTTGTTTGATTTTTGATATTTATTTGTCTTTGGATGGCTCTATCGCCTGTTAGTGCCGCGCTAAAAGATATTAAAAATTCTCCATCATTATGAGAGATCATAGATTCATTTGCTTTTTTTAGATAGTTATTTATCTTGCTGAGATAGTAGTGACTTGGCCTCATTACGCTATGGCTAGATTTTATCTTAATTTCAAAATGTACAGATTTGGGACTATAATTTTTAAGTTGAAAGAGAATGTAAATGTCTGCATATTCGGTAGAGTAAAGGAAAAATTTGCAAATATTTTCAAGTGTTTTTATGAGATTTGTAGCATCAAATTTTAAAAACCTTGGATAACTTGGATCGTAGCTAAAAATGATGGAATTTTTAGTGTCTTGTGCGTCTTGGTATATGGCACTAAGAAAAATTTCCATTCTGTTTATGATATCGATAGGTTTATCTTTCATATTATCAACATCCCGTCGCCGTATGAGTAAAATCTATACTTTTCATCAACTGCCGTTTTATAAATTCTCATCGTCTCTTCAAGTCCTATGAAGCTGGTAACTAGCATTATTAGAGTTGATTTTGGTAGATGAAAATTCGTAAGAAGGTAGTTTTGCCTAATTGGTTTATTATTTAGGTTTAAAAATAGCTTGCAAAAGCCGCTTGCTTGCTTGCTTCTTGCAAATTCTTCAACGCATCTAGTAACCGTCGTGCCAACGCCAAGGATTGGTTTATTAGAATTTATAATCTCTTGAGCTTGCTCGCTTAGCTCGTAAAATTCTGAGTGCATTTTGTGGTCATTTATATTTTGGCACTCCACACCTTTAAATGTCCCAGCGCCAACGTGAAGCGTAATGTAGGCGACTTCATGCTTTGCTTTTATCTGCTCTAGCATTTGTTCACTTATGTGAAGGCTAGCTGTTGGAGCTGCCACTGCACCACTATTTTTGGCAAATATGCTTTGATACCAGCTCTCATCATTCTTTGTGTCAGCCCTTTTAATGTATGGTGGAAGTGGGACGTGACCAATCTTTTCAAGCTCACTAAAAAGGTGAACATTATCAAGCAAAACGCCATTTTGCGTAAAATTTACCACTCTTGTGCCATCATCATTTAGCTCAAGCACATTTACTTTTAGGTTATCAGGAAAATTTAAAATGCTACCAGCGCTTACTTTGCCTCTTATATAGACGCTAAATTTATTTTCGCCTATGGGCTGATTTAGCATCACTTCGCAAGCCCCGCCGCTTTCTTTTTGTCCTAAAATGCGAGCTTTGATAACTTTTGTGTTATTAAAAATGACCGCTACGTCCTCTGGGATGAGGCTGGAGAGATCTTTAAATTTGTAGTGTTTTATCTCTTTTGTATTTTTATAATAGACGAGCAATCTTGCCTCTTCTTTTGGCAAAACTGGCTCTTTTGCGATGAGATCTTCTGGCAAAAAATAGTCATAACTTGAGACGTCGTTTATATTACTCATCGCTTGCTACGTCGCTGTCTTGTTCTTCTTTTTCGTCTTCATCGTCGCTCTTGTTAGCTTTTTTAGCGACGATTATTGAAATTCCATAAAGTCCGATGAGTGGTAGTGCCATTAAGACTTGACTTATCACATCAGGTGGTGTAACGATGGCTGCAAAGATAAAGATGATAACAACAGCGTATCTGAAGTAATCTTTTAGCATTTTGTCATCGACAAGCCCGATCTTTGCTAAGAAAAATGTAATGACTGGTAGCTCAAATGAAATTCCAAAGCCAATTAGTAGTTTTGCAAAAAAGCCAACATACTCGCCAATGCTTGGTAGTGCCGTAAAGAGCTGGCCACCAAAATTTACCAAAAATGCAAAGCCAAGTGGAATCACCACGTAATAACAAAATGCCGCCCCGCACGCAAACATAAATGAAGCTGAGATGACAAATGGGATCACATATTTTTTTTCATTGTCATAAAGCCCAGGAGCGACAAATAGCCAAAATTGCCAAAAAATGATAGGTAGCGCGATCACGACTCCAGCAAAAAATGCAACTTTCATTGCTGTAAAAAATGGCTCTTGAATTTGAGTAAATATGATATTTGAGCCAGCTGGTAAGACCTGTTTTAGCGGTTCGCTCATCCATGCAAGCAGTGGGTTCCAAAACGTAAAGCAGATGCCAAAACAGACAAAAACGCTTACTATGCTTATAAAAAGTCTCTTTCTAAGTTCGATTAAATGGGGTCTTAGCTCTTCAAACATTACGCCTCTTTTTTATCGTTTAAGATCGCATCTTTAACTAAATTTGTTGGATTTTGTATATTTTCTACCGTTTTTTTCGTGTCGCTTACGACGTTTTGTATGCTTTCAGTGACGTCGCTTGCGCTTTTCTTGATCTCGTCAAGCTCTTCAAAAGTAAGCTTTTTGCGCACATTCTGCGTACTTTTAGTTATGCTTTCTTTATATTTTTGAGCATCTTCTTTTAGCTCTGCTATCTTCATTTCTTGATCAAATGTTGATTTTGCGTCGTTTATGCCTTTTTTAAACATTTTTAGAAATTTTGCAATCTGAACCATCGCACTTGGCAGCTTGTCAGGACCTAAAACTAACACTGCAATAATGGCGATAACTAAGATTTCAGAAAAACTCATTCCAAACATTTTTGCCTCTATTAAATTTTATTTAAGCTTTGTATTTTATCTTGACTTTGCTCAAAATTTTATAAATTTAGCCTTCGATAAAGAGTGCGATTTCGTCGCTTAGTAAGAAATTTGGATTGTAAAATTTACCATTTTTAAAGAGCAGTTTTTCATTTTCTACAAGAAAATTTGCCCTTTTTTTCTGTGCCTCACTTAATCGTTCAGCCTCCACGCCAACTATGCTTCTAAGCCCTAAAAATATATGCTCTCTTACTAGCTCACTCTCGTTTAAAATTTCTTTTTCTCTGTAAGTTGGTTGTGAGATGTAGGCATCTATGCTATTTTTGGCGTAGTATCTGACGCCGTCCACGAAGCCCACGCTATAAGCGCCCACACCAAGATAATTTTTGCCTTGCCAGTAGCCAAGATTGTGCTTGCAAATTTGACCGAAATTTGAAATTTCATACTGCCCAAAGCCAGCTCGCTTGATCTGCTCTATCATAAATTTAGCCAAAGTGTCGCTATCTTTTTTATAACTTTTTTTACCAGCAAAAGGGGTGCTTTCTTCAAGTGCGAGCGAGTAAGCGCTTAGGTGCGTGATAGCAAGACTTTTTAAATTTTTAGTTTCAGCTAAAAGACGCTTTTTAGTGTCAAATTTGGTGTCATAGATGAGGTCTAAATTTATATTGCTAAAGCCAGCTGCATGGGCGTTTTCAACTGCTTTAAAAATTTGCTCCCTGCTGTGAATGCGCCCAAGAAATTTTAGCTTATCTTCAAAAAAACTTTGAGCGCCAAAGCTTATGCGATTTGCGCCTAAATTTTTAACATGTTTTAGCCAAGTAAGGGTTGCTGAGTTTGGGTTTGCTTCAAGTGTGATCTCGGCTTCTGGTGTGCAAAGAGGCGCTAAAATGCTAAAAATTTCATCATAAAATTTAGCATTTACCGCGCTTGGTGTGCCGCCACCAAAAAAGATAGTAGAAATTTCTTTTACATTTTGGCTTTTTAGCTGAAAATTTAGATCAAGGCAAAGTGCCTTAAAATAGGCGCTAACCTTGTTAAATTCGTCGTCACTTGAGCCAAAAGCACAATAAGGACACTTGCTTTCACAAAATGGCACGTGGATATAAACTTGCAAATTTCTCTCTTTTTAAAATTTTGGCGATTATAAGAAATTTGGCATTTATAGCAGTTTAAAAGTAGTTTTTAGTCTTTAAGAGTTTGCTTGGTAAAAAGCCAAAATTTATCTTAAAAATTTTTGCAAAATGTGCAGTATTTGCGTAGCCTACGATATTCGCGGCTTCTTTTATGCTGATATCATTTTGCTCTAAAAGAGAAAAAGCTAGCTTTAGACGCTCTTTTGCTAAGAGCTGATAGATCGTATCTTTGAAAAATAGCTTAAAATTTTTCTTTAGCCAAAAGTCATTTGTGCCACAAAGATGGGCTAGCTCTTTGATGCTTGGAGGATTTTGCATACGGCTTAATAAGATCGTTTTAGCCTTTAAAAGAGTCTTTTCTTCGTCACTGTTAAGTGAAAATTCGCTCTCTTTTCGTATTTTACTTTTATAAATAAGCTCTAAAATTTTTGACTCGGTAAAAATTTCCCTCATCGCGCCTTCATATAAATTTGTCGTATCAAGTTCATTTAAAACGCAAATTTGAGCTAAATCTTTTTTGTATTTTAAAAGCTCAAATTTATCATCAAATCTAAGTCCAGCAAATATCTCAAGCTTATTTGCGTAGCTTTCGTCAAAAAGTAGTGTTTTAGTCTTATAAAATTTATTTTGATACTCAAAGACACCTTTGAAATCGTCATTAACAAGCCCAATGCAAAATTCATCTTTGTTTAAAATATACTCTTTTCTATCAAGCTTAAAGCAAAGATCGTTTTTATCCTCATTAAACATTAAAAATAGGTATTTTTTAGACTTGTGGCGATCTCTTTTTATCTTGCCATTACATAAAATTTCACTTTTTAGATAGCTGATACCACTGCTTTGCTTGAAAAACTCCACGCTTACTTGTTTTTCCTTTTGAGATATCTTGCTCGTTCCATATTTTTTGTCTAAATTTATCATTTTATCCCTCAAGCGTTAAATTTAATCCCTTTAGCGTTACGTATGATATTGATAACGATTATTTAATTTTAGTAAAATGTGCATTAAATTTTTATAAGGAGTTTTTGTGAAAAGTGCATTAAAAATTTCTATTTGCGCGGCAATTTTTATAAATTTACCGCTTTTTGCAAATGAAGATAAGGTTCTGCCAGAAGTTAAAGTAGTTAGTGCGACAGGATTTGAGCAAAATATCAAAGACGCACCAGCAACGCTTAGTGTTATAACCAAAGAGGCATTAGAAAAGAAAAATCACAAAGATATCGAGAGCATGACCAAAGATATCCCAAGTCTTTTTGGGACGACTCCAGAAGCGGCAAATAGACGAGGAATTTCTATACGTGGATTCTCTCCAAGATTTACTAAAATTTTAGTAAATGGCATGCCAGTACCAGGCGATAACGCCTATAAAGGCCTTAGAAGCGTTGGAAGCTCATATAGTTTCATTCCGCCAGCAAGTGCGATAAGCCGTATCGAAGTGATACGTGGACCTATGAGCTCGCTTTATGGAAGTGACGCGTTAGGTGGAGTTATAAATATCATTACAGATGAGTTTAGTAATGAATTTGGTGTAAATCTTGGCTCAAGCTATAAATTTGCTAGAAATAAAAATATAAGCGGCGAGTTTTACAATAGCCTTTATTTGCACTCTGGACTAATTGACGATGTTTTAAGTGTTTCTGTTTATGGTAAAAATTTAAATAAATCAGAAGATAAAATTTCTTATGCAAATAGAGAGCAAAAGGATAGAAATTTTGGTGCGAAGCTATTTTTGAAGCCAAATGAAAATAATGATATTACGCTTGAGCTTGCAAGAAGCGATGTAAAATATAAAAGAACTAAAGGCAAAACACTATCAACTGGCACTAACTCAGTTGCTAGCGAGAGAATAAAAGGCGATGTGATAAATTTAAGCCACGAAGCAAGGCTTGATAATATCTTGCTTCAAAGCTATTTATCTTATGGCAAGATAAAAGAGATAGCACAACAAAATTTGACACTAAAGACTCTAAATTTTGATACAAAAGGCTCATATTTTACTGATAATAACGCCTTTACATTAGGACTAAATGCTAAAAGAGAAAAGCTAGATGAAAAGGCAACCACAGCGGACGCTGCGAATGTAAAGAGGTATGATTATTCGGTCTATGCTGAAGATGATTATCGCCTTATAAAAGACTTCATTTTAAGCACAGGTATTCGCTATAACTACGATGAAAACTATGGCTCGCACGTTTCACCAAGAATTTATGGTATCTATAACTTAAATGACTTTTTTGCCCTAAAAGGCGGAGTTAGCACAGGTTATGCGACACCTGATATCAAGCAACGCACGCAAGATCTTGCTTTGCCATTTGCTGGAGGACGTGGAGCGCAGCTTGGTAGAAGCAGCCTTAAGCCAGAGACAAGCGTAAGTTATGAATTTGGTGGCGTTTATAATAACAATGAAGGTTTTGAAACGTCTTTAACTGGCTTTTACACAAGTTTTAAAGATATGTTAAGTTACAGACCTATCTGCTCAAGAGGTAGTGTTTGCAGACATAAAGGCAAAATTTATCCAAATGGTATTTGGGAGAGTATAAATATCGGTAAGGCTGAAATTTACGGAGTCGAGCTAACAAATGAGTGGCAGGTGACAAATGCTCTTAGACTAAATCAAAGCTACGTCTATACAAAATCAAAACAAAAAGATGGATCAGAAGTTGGTAAAAGCTTAAACAACTATCCGCTTCATACATTTAAATTTGGAGCGAACTACGAGCTAAATAGATGGCTAAATTTCTGGTCACAGATAAATTACTATGGTAGAACTAAAAACTCATTTAGCTATGCTGATGATATGAGAGCTTACGTTATCGCAGATCTTGGCATAAACTATAATGTAACTAAAAATTTCAGCCTAAACTTAAGCGTTTATAATCTATTTAACGAGTTTTTTACGACAAGATCAGGCAGATATGATGTTTTAATAGTCGATGGGCAAAAGATCGAACTTGGCTTTAATTTGAAGTTTTAAAATGTTTAAAATTTGGCGGAAATTTCACTTAATTTTAGCTCTTATCTTTGCTTTGCCGCTTTTGATAATCTCAATTAGTGGAGCGATTATTTCGTATCACGATGAGATAATTGAGGCTTTTAGCAAAGATGAGATAGACATAGCAACTAATAAAAGTGCTTTAAAAATAGATGAAATTTTAAAGGTCTTTAGTAAGACTAGGCCAAATTTTAACCTTAGTTATATAAAGATAAAAGGCGAGGCAAATAGAGCTTATGTAGTAAGCGGCACAAGCGAGAATAGCGAGTTTAAGTCATTCTTTGTAGATCCCTATACGGGCGAGATAGTCTCTGAAAATAGTGTGGAAAAATTTATAGGGCTAGCTTTAAATTTACATAAAAATCTAGGACTAGCTCTATTTAAAAATGAAAATTTATCTAAATTTGCAAGTGAGCTAGTGGCGATTTCGACGCTTGCACTACTTGTGATTTTAATAACTGGAGTGCTGATACATTTTTGGAGATTTAGAAGCAAATTTATTAGCGCCTTTAAGCTAAATCTAAAGGCAAAGAAATTTGCATTTTTATATTCACTGCATGGATTTTTAGGGCTTTATTTGGGGGTCATTTTGCTTATTATCTGTGTTAGCGGCCTATACTTTTCTTATGAGAGCTTTGCTAAGGTTATAAATCAAATTTGTGGCGAAGAGAAGGTATTTAAAAAGCCAAATTTTACTAGCAAAAATGGCTTTAGCCTAAATGATGAGCAAAAGGTAGAAAATCTTAAAAAAGCTTATGAAATTTTTACTTTAAAATTTGGAAATGAGTTTGATGCTTTAAATTTTATCCTCAATAAAGACGGCGTAAAATTTATGATCTTTTACTTGCCAAAAGGCGCTAGTGAGAATGATGGCGTTAGGCTTGTAGTCGATACGGCAAGTGGAGAAATTTTAAAAAATACCATGCCAAAATCTTTTGAAATTTATAAATTTATGCTTGATCTGCACGCTGGATATACATTCGGAGAGGCTGGAAAATTTATCTTTTTTATGGCTTCTTGTGGAGTTGGCGTGCTACTTTTTAGCGGCTGTGTGATTTACTACAAACGTCGTAAAAAGTAGTCTTATTTATCTATCTCTTAACTCTTTTTAGTTATTATCCCAAATAAAATTTTTGGAAAAATCATGCAAAAAAAATACAGACCAAATGTGGCAGCTGTTATTTTGTCTAGCTTGTATCCATTTAAATGTGAAATTTTAGTCGCAAAAAGGGTGGATATGGATGATATTTGGCAGTTTCCTCAAGGCGGAATAGATGAAGGTGAGAGTCCAAAGCAGGCCTTAAAAAGGGAGCTTAAAGAAGAGATCGGAACTGATAAAATCGATATCTTAGATGAGTATCCGCAGTGGCTAAGCTACGACTTTCCAGCAAACGCGGCAAAGAAATTTTATCCATTTGACGGACAGACGCAAAAATATTTTTTGGTTAGACTTAAAAATGGTGCCAGCATAAATTTAAAGACAGAGCATCCAGAGTTTAGCGAGTATAAATTTGTAGATTTTGGTAGAAGTTTAGAGGGAATAAATCACTTTAAAAAGCCTATTTATGAAAAGGTTTTGAGTTATTTTAAAGAGAAAGGATATTTTTGATGTTGATCGTTCAAAAATTTGGCGGAACTAGCGTAGGAACACTTGAACGCATCGAAGCTGTGGCAAATAGGGTCATTGAGACAAAAAATAGCGGTGCAGACGTAGTTGTGGTAGTTTCTGCGATGAGCGGAGTTACAAATCAATTGGTTGAATATAGTGAGTATTTTTCAAAACATCCAGATGGTGTCGCCACTGATATGCTTTTAAGCTCTGGAGAGCAAGTAACGACCGCGCTTTTAACGATCGCACTTAATGCAAAAGGCTATGCGTGTGTGGGTATGACAGGTGCGATGGCAGGCATAATTACTGATGATATTCATACAAAAGCAAGGATCGAAAGGATAGAGACTGCTAGGCTAAAAGCCGAGCTAAAAGCCGGCAAAATCGTAGTTGTGGCTGGCTTTCAAGGTATAGATGAAAAAGGTAATATCACAACCCTTGGTAGAGGTGGTAGCGACCTTAGTGCAGTTGCATTAGCGGGAGCACTTGATGCTGATCTATGCGAAATTTTTACCGATGTTGATGGCGTTTATACGACTGATCCAAGGATAGAAAAAAAGGCAAAAAAACTTGAGAAGATAAGCTATGATGAGATGCTAGAGCTCGCTTCTGCTGGCGCAAAGGTACTACAAAATCGCTCAGTCGAGCTGGCAAAAAAACTAAATGTAAAACTCATTACAAGAAGTAGCTTTAATCACAACGAAGGTACATTAATAGCAAAGGAAGATGACAATATGGAAGCAGTTTTAGTAAGCGGAATAGCACTAGATAAAAATCAAGCAAGAGTAACACTAAGGGGCGTAGTTGATAAACCTGGCATCGCAGCAGAAATTTTTACAGCTTTAGCTCATGAAAACATAAACGTAGATATGATAATCCAAAACGTAGGACATGACGGCACTACAAATTTAGGCTTTACAGTGCCACAAAATGAGCTTGAACTAGCAAAAGAAACTATGCAAAAGCTCTCAGCTGCAAAACATATAGAATTTGATGATGCGATCGTGAAAGTTTCAGTTATTGGCGTCGGCATGAAGAGCCATAGTGGCGTAGCATGTTTAGCATTTGAAACGCTTGCAAAAGAGGGTATAAATATCCAAATGATCTCAACAAGTGAGATAAAAATTTCAATGATCGTTGATCAAAAATATGGCGAGCTAGCGGTTCGCGTACTTCATGATGCTTATAAGCTAGATAAATAATGCAAGATTTTATTCAGTGGACGTTAAAGGCTATTAGGGACGAAGGCCCTTTGATGAGCTGGATGGAGGAAAGGCGTGTCGAATGGACGCCTTTGCTCGCATCTAGGCTTAAATTTTTACTTGAAGGAAGGGCTTTTATAACTATAAGCGATGAAGAGCGAAGATGGTTTGAAATTTATCTTTTAAAAAAGATGAACCATTCAAAAAGCATAAGGCCATTTTTGCCATTTTTTAGCCTAAGATCGCTTTATCCATCGCTTGATGAGATAGAGACAAATGAACAAAAGCAGCTTCTAAAAGATATGCTAAGTCTCGCTTTTCCAAATGGTTACTTGTTTTTTTATATCGGAAAGAGCCTTGATAGATATGCGAATTTAGCCAAAAGTGATGAGGATAGTTATATGTGGCTATTTGACGAGCAGGCGCAAAACAGTTTTACTCTTAGCTCAAGCGATGAAAATTTAGACATTAAACTAATAAGTCTTTGCAAAATTTTTGATAAAAGCATCGATGCGGCGCTCTTTGCAAAGGTGATACTCTAAATGCTTAATAAAATCGTCGTTACAAGCGATTTTGAAAGTTTAAAAGCCAAGCTTGAAAGCGAGTTTGGCATTAATAATTTAAGATTTTTTATAAGTGATGATTTTTTGCTAGAAAATGCAAAGGAGGTCATCGCAGAAGCTTACATTGCTGAAAAAGATGAAAAAATTTTAGTAATACAAGCTAATTCTTTTAGGACAGAGGCTCAAAATGCACTTTTAAAGATCATCGAAGAGCCTCCAAGAAATATCAAATTTATAATAGTAACACAGAGTAAAAATTTACTTCTACCAACGATTAGATCAAGAATGCTCATAGAAAATAATCTCACAAAAAAACCAAAAATAACCCTTGATCTAAATTTAAAATCGCTTAGCTTAAAAGAGCTAACAAGCTTTATCGATCAAAAGATCGCAGACGAACAAGCACAGAAATTTGGCAAAAACGAGTTAAAAGAGCTTGTTGGTGTTATCGTGACAAAGGCGGTTGATAGTGGGTATAAATTTAGTGGCGATGAGATGGATTATTTTTTCTCTCTTATCAAGCTTGCGGATCTAAATGCCAAGTCTCACGCCGTGCTAACGCCACTACTGCTTACTATATTTCAAAAAGGACGACGTTGAAATTTTACAAGATAAATAACAAAAGTGACTTTGATGAAATTTGCAAAGCCATCTCGCCAAGCCCTGCTGGTGCGAAGCTCATGCATGAAAAGAGCGAGATAAATTTTATATTTATAGATGAGATAAAAACCCCAGCAGCAAATATCCTAAAGCAAGATGCACTTAGTGTTGGAGCCGAGCTTGTGACGCATAAAGATACGATTTTGGGTCGTGATAGTCTAAATAAAGCCTTGCTAATGGCGACAGATGCACAACTTGGGCAGCTAGCTAAAAAAGAGAAGTTGCAAGACTTTGGGCTTAAAAATTTAGCAGCCTTTTTAGAGACAAAATTTATAAAGCCCACAAAGCCTCTTATAATGGGCGTTGCAAATATAAACACAGATAGCTTCAACGAACAAAGCCGCATAAATACGCAAAATGGCATAGCGAAAATCGAAGCCATGATCGAAGCAGGTGCTGACTACATCGACCTTGGCGGCGTTAGTTCAAGGCCAGGGAGCGAGTATTGCGGACGCGAGGAGGAGTTTAGGCGCATAAAAGATATTGTGGATGAAATTTACAAGCTAAATTTACATGAAAAGGCGAAATTTAGCCTTGATAGCTTTGATGAGTATTGCTTAGAATTTGCGCTAAATCACGGCTTTAAGATGATAAATGACATCACGGCAAACGCAAATTTAGCCCCGCTTGCTGCAAGATACGATGCCCAGTTTTGCATGATGCACATGCAAGGCGATCCAGCTACCATGCAGATTGCGCCAAAGTATAACGACCTAATTGGCGAAATTTCAGACTTTTTTGAGCAAAAGATTGTCTCAGCAATGGAGCTTGGCGCTAAAAAGATAGTGCTTGATGTGGGTATCGGTTTTGGTAAGACGGCTGAGCAAAATTTATTGCTTATTAAGCATTTGGAGCATTTTTTGAAATTTGGCTGCCCGCTGCTAGTTGGTGCTAGCCGCAAATCAGTCATAAACCACTACTATAAAAGCGAAGTCAAAGACCGCTTGCCAGGCTCGCTTTATCTGCACTTAAAAGCCTTTGAAAACGGCGCGCAGATCATAAGGACGCACGATGTGGCCGAGCACAAGCAGCTTTTTAATATGCACGAGGCGATGAGCCAAGCCACGCTTTGGTAGAGTTTATGCCTAAAAGCTGAGTGTATGGTGATAGAGAAATTTTGCAGCAAATGAGCCGCTTATATAAAGGCGCTTGGCAGGCAGGTGCGAGGCTTTGACGCTAAGGTCTGGGACGAGGTCAAATTTGGCGTCGTGCTAAATGCGAGCTATCTAAAATTTAGCCAAAATGCACCTTTGCGAGACTTTTTGCTATCAACTGGGAGTAAAGTTTTGGTTGAGGCAAGCCCTGTTGATAAAATTTGTGGCATAGGTTTGGCCGCAAGCGATGAAAATATGCAAAATCCTATGAAGTGGCGAGGGCAAAATTTACTTGGCTTTGCGCTGATGAGAGCGAGAGATGAGATAGCAAAGGTCTATAAAAATGTCCATTTACTTGACGCTAAAGAGCTAAATTTAGATCATTTATAAAGTATGTTTAAGATAAAATGCGGTGTAAATTTGGAGCAAAAATGACAAAACAAGAGTACGAAAAAGCGGTAGATACGCTAAATGCATGGGCAAAGGCCTACTACGACGAGGATGAGCCACTTGCAAGTGACGAGGAGTATGACGCGCTATATCACGCGGTGCTTGATTATGAGCAGGCAAATCCAAGCGAAATTTCTATCTTTTCACCTACAAAACGCGTGGGCGGCACCGTAAAAGAGGGCTTTAGCAAGGCTAATCACATCAAACGCATGTGGAGCATGGAAGATATTTTTGATCTAGCCGAGCTTGATGCGTGGCTAAAGCGTGGCGAGAAAGAAAATCTAACCTTTGTCGCTGAGCCAAAATTTGATGGAGTGAGCTTAAATTTGCTTTACGAAAATGGCGTTTTGGCTAGGGCGATAACTAGGGGTGACGGCGTTACTGGTGAGGATGTGACGCAAAATGCAAAGACGATAAATTCTGTTTTAAAGAGTATTGATTACAAAGGGCTAATTGAAATCAGGGGCGAGGTTGTTATAAAAAAAGAAGATTTTGAGCTACTAAACGCAGAGCGCGCAAAAGAGGGTGAGGCGCCACTTTCAAACCCTAGAAACGCTGCAGCTGGAAGTCTTAGGCAGCTTGATAGTGCGGTGACTGCTAAAAGAAAGCTACTTTTCATACCTTGGGGCGTGGGCGAGCAGAGCCTTGGGCTTAAAGATCATAGCGAGGTTATGAAATTTGTGCGTGATCTTGGCTTTGAAAGAGATGAATTTTTCAAAATTTTAAAAAAAGATGAACTTGAGGCTGCCTATAACGAGCTACTAGCCAGCCGTGAGGCAAAGAGCGTGATGATGGATGGCATGGTGATACGAGTAAATGACCTTGCCCGCTGCGAACAGCTAGGCTATACGGTTAAATTTCCAAAATTTATGGTGGCGTTTAAATTTCCAGCCATTGAAAAGGTGACTAGGCTAAAAGACGTCGCGCTTCAGGTTGGTAGAAGCGGTGTAGTAACGCCTGTTGGCGTACTTGATGAGGTAAATATAGATGGTGCTAATGTAAAATCCGCCACGCTTCATAACTTTGATGAAATAGAGCGTCTTGGAGTTATGAAAAACGACTATATCGGCATCATCCGCTCAGGCGACGTCATACCAAAGATCACAAAGGTTTTTAAAGATAGGCGAGATGGCAGCGAAGAGGCGATTGATAGGCCTAAATTTTGCCCAGTTTGTGGCTCGCACCTACTTGATGAAGGGGTCTTTGTAAAGTGTCAAAATTTAAGCTGCAGGGCAAGAGTGGTTGGCTCAATAATTCACTACGCATCGAAAAAATGCCTAAATATAGACGGCCTTGGCGATGCGATCGTAAATTTGTTATTTGATAAGGGACTGATTGCTTGCATAAAAGACATCTACAGCCTTAAATTTGATGATCTCATGGTGCTTGAGGGATTTAAGGAGAAAAAGGTAAATAACCTTTTAAACGCTATCGAAGCCAGTAAAGGTGCGGAGCTAGCGCGCTTCATCACGGGGCTTGGCTGCGAGCACATTGGCGAAGTGGCAGCTAAAAAGCTAGCAAGTAGTTTTGGGCTGGGCTGGTTTGATGCTAGTTTTGAAGAGCTTGTCTCGCTTGAGGGCTTTGGCGTGGAGATGGCAAATAGCCTAATTGACTTTGCAGAGGTAAATAGAGCAGAAATTTTAGCCCTTAGCCAGATCGTGCAGCCAAGCGTGACGCAGGCGCAGAGTATCTCAAATGCGCTAAGTGGCAAAACGGTCGTTATAACTGGCACGCTAAGCCGCTCAAGAGATGAGATAAAGGCGGAGCTTGAGAGTTTTGGCGCAAAGGTTTCAAGCTCAGTTTCTAAAAAAACAGACTTCGTCTTAGCTGGCGAGGAGGCTGGCAGTAAGCTAGAAAAAGCAAATGAGCTAGGCGTGCGAGTGATCGATGAGAGCGAATATGAAAGGCTAAAACTTGAGGTTTGATAACTACGTCGCAAGCGTTTTAAGCATAAGTAGAAATAAGGCGAGCGAGCTAATAAAATCTGGCAAGGTGCTAACAAATGGCGAAATTTGTACCAAGGTTTCAAGCGAGGTTAGCGAGGCTAAAATTTCACTGCTTGATGAAATTTACGTTGGACGAGGCGCTTTGAAGCTAAAGAGCTTTTTGGAGGCGATGAAATTTGACCTAGCTGACAAAAACGCACTTGATATCGGCAGCTCAACTGGCGGTTTTATACAAATTTTGCTTGAGCGTGGCGTAAAGAGCGTGACTGGCGTCGATGTGGGCACTGATCAGCTAGATGCTAGCCTAAGAAGCGATGAGCGAGTAAAAATTTATGAGAAAACTGACGTCAGGGAGTTTGCCAAAACGCATCAAAATAAATTTGATCTAATAACCTGTGACGTGAGCTTTATCTCTTTGGCTGAAATTTTGCCTGCTATTTGTGAGCTTGCAAGCGAAAATTCGCTCATCATCACTCTTTTTAAACCGCAGTTTGAAGTGGGCGTTGGCGTAAAACGCAACAAAAAAGGCGTTGTAACCGACGCTAAGGCTGTAAATTTAGCGATGAAGAGGTTTGAAGTGATGGCTAATGGCTTAGGATTTAAAATGATAGCTTGCAAAGAGTGTGAAGTAAAAGGGAAAGAGGGAAATGCCGAATTTTTCTACGCTTTTAACAAAAGATAATATCACTGCCGTTGCGATCGGGCATTTTGACGGCGTGCATAGAGGACACAAGCAGCTTTTAAAGCAGCTTGGCGAGTTTGGCGGACTTGTCGTGATCGACAAAAACAAGGCAAACATCACGCCAAAGCTAAAGCGAGCCGAGTACTCAAACTATCCTTGCTTCTTGTATGATTTTGAGAGTATAAAAGGGCTTAGCGGCGAGGAATTTATCGCACTTTTAAAGCGGGATTTTAAAAATTTAAAAAAGATCGTTGTTGGATTTGATTTTAGATTTGGCAGAAACAGAGCGTGGGACAAGCACGATCTGAAAAGAATTTTTGATGGCGAGGTGGTCGTCGTTGATGAGGTTTGCTACGATGGCATGGGTGTGCATAGCTCCTCCATCAGAGAGCTGATACGCCAAGGCAACATCGATGAGGCAAACAGGCTGATAGGCAGGGAGTACTCGATCGAGGGCAACGTGATAAAAGGGCAGGGCATCGGCGCAAAAGAGCTGGTTGCTACGCTAAATTTAGATATAAAAAGCTATCTTTTGCCGCGCGAGGGCGTCTATGCGACAAGAACGAGGATGGGCTCATACACCTATGGCTCGGTCACTTTTATAGGCAACAGGCTTAGCACGGATGGAAATTTTAGCGTCGAGACGCACATCTTAGACGAGGTCGCACCAAAAGTGACAAAGCACGTCGCCGTTTGCTTCATAAAACGTTTGCGTGATAATAAAAAATTTAATAATCTAAGCGAGCTAAAAGAGCAGATAAAACGCGATATAAACGAGGCTAGACAGTGCGTTGGCGTGTGCGATCTCTTTTTTGGAGAGACGATGAGATACTTTGACGGATATGGAGCTGGTATATGAGAGATGAAATTTTTAAAGAGCCTATAAGCAAGCAGTTTGAATTTGATGACTTTGTGGCGAGCGTTTTTGATGATATGATCTCGCGCTCGGTGCCATTTTACGACGTTAGTTCAAATTTAAACGCAAAGTTGCTGGCTAAAATTTTGCCAAAAGAGGCAAGCGTATGCGACCTTGGCTGCTCTACGGCAAATAGCCTGCTTTTGCTAAACAACCTTAGAAACGATCTCGTGTTAAGCGGTGTGGATAACTCTGAGGCGATGCTTGCAAATGCAAAAAACAAGGCAAAGGCTTATGGGGCTGATATTGAATTTATTTTAGATGACATTTTAGAGTGCGAGCTAGAGGGCTTTGATGCAGTTTTGGCAAACTATACTTTGCAGTTTATAAGACCGCCAAAAAGGGCTGATCTGGTGAAAAAAATTTATAACGGACTAAATGAAAATGGCGTTTTTTTGTTTAGCGAAAAGATCATCTTTGAAGATAAAAAGCTTACTAAAAGCGTCATAGAAATTTACGAGGACTACAAGCAGGCGCAAGGCTACTCACGCTACGAGATCGCCCAAAAAAGGGAGGCGCTTGAAAATGTGCTGGTGCCATACACTGAAGAAGAAAATAGAAACTTAGCCCTAAATGCTGGCTTTAAGCGTGTCGAGAGCACATTTAAATGGGGAAATTTCATGAGCTTTTTGGCGTTTAAGTAAATTTAAAAATATTTGCCTTTGTATTTAAATATAAAATTTAATCACAAACAGTGAATTTAAAATTTAGATTTTGTTTTGCAATGTCAGCATTTTTGGATTATGAAATTTAGTAGTAAAGAAATTTAGCGGGAGTTACCCGCTAAATTTACTCATTTATCGCTGCATTTCCGTGGTGGTGGAAGTCATCATAGATGATCTTTGAAGTTTGGAATTTTATGCGTTTTAGTTCGCGAACTCGTAAAAATTCTTCTTCATCGATCTTTTTGATCTGAATAGCTGCTTTAAATGTCGGAGTCTTACTGATGTAGTCCCAGCCACTGCTTGTTAGCTCATTGCAAGAGCTCTCCCAGTAGTGGAAAGTCATCTGAATGATGCCATCAGGCACGATGTCAGTTACTTCAGCTTTTACGACGATGTAGCCGTATCTGCTCCACGCTTTGATAAAGTCGCCTTGTTTTAGTCCGTATCTTTCTGCAAGCGCTGGGCTCATCTCAGCGATGGGTCCGATGCTATCTCCGCCCTCTTCGATGGCGCGTGAGCGTCTTGTCATGGTGCCAACGGTGTATTGATAAACCTTCCTAGTGGTTAGAAGTTGTATCGGATACTCATCGTCGGTCTTCTCATCGACTGAACCAGCCATGATAGGATACTCAGGCGACATATTCATCTTCTTAGCAAACTCAAGTTTTGCGCTCTCGATCTCATCAGCTTTATCCACAAATAGGCATGGCACAAAGCGACCTTTGCCATCAGGGGTAAAGAATTTCTTATCAAGATAGAGGCTTTGACCACCCATATCATCTTCAGTTGGGCATGGCCAGTGAAGTCCGTGATACTTTTTGATACGATAATAACTCATACCGCCATATCGTCTTGGGTCGCATTTTCTAACTTCTTCCCAAATTTCTTCTGGTGAGTTGAAGTTAAATCCCTCTGTTGCACCTAAACGACGTGCTATCTCACAAACGATCCACCAGTCTTGTCTAGCATCTCCTGGAGGTGTGATGACTGCTTCGTTGTGCTGTACGCGGCGCTCTGCGTTTGTATAAAGTCCTTCTTTCTCGCTACTTGCAACGCCTGGAAGTATGACATCAGCTTTTAGTGAAGTCTCAGTTAAAAATAGATCTTGCACGACGTAGAAATCAACATGAGCGATACCTTTTAAAAAGTGGTTTGTATTTGGCTCAGAGATAACTGGGTTTTCGCCGATAGTCCAGAAGAAATGCACTTTGCCATCAAGGATCGCATCAGGTACTTCGGTTTTGTGAACGCCTATTTTTGAGCTCAAAAATCCAGGTTCTAGGTGCCACATTTTTTCAAACCAAGCTCTTTGCTCTGGATCAGTTACTGAGCCAAGATTTGGGAAAATATTTGGTAAAACGCCCATATCACAGCAGCCTTGAACATTCTCTTGACCTCTAAGCGGCAAGTCGCCTGTGCCAAGCTCGCAGATGTTGCCAGTGATCAAGAATAAATTTGATACATCGCAAACTCCGCCAACGCCGTGGTTAAAGTGAGTTACGCCCATACCGTGAGTGATGACAGCTGGCTTTGTGGTAGCGTACATTCTAGCAGCCGCTCTGATATCCTCTGGATTTAGCCTTGTATATTTAGCCACGACCTCTGGAGCATAGTCTTTTACAGCTTCTTTGACGTACTCAATACCGATTGTGTGATCTCTTACAAATTCCTCATTTACAAGGCCTTCTTCGATGATAGTGTAAAGCAGTGCGTTGATAACCGGGATGTTGTGCTCAGGCTCTAGTTGTAAGTGAATGTCTGCTCTACTTGCAAACTCAGTCTTAATAGGATCAATAACGATTAGTTTTGCACCGCGGTTTAGTGCTCTTTGGATGTGCATAGCTGCGATTGGGTGACCATTTTCTGGATTTGAGCCTATCATTAATATACAGTTACTATAAGTGCCAATCTCTGTAAAGCTATTTGTGGCAGCTCCGTTTCCGATTGTTTTAGCAAGTCCTGCTACTGTCGGAGCATGTCAAATTCTAGCACAGTGATCGACGTTATTTGTGCCAATTAC
The DNA here is from genome assembly GCF_002092855.1 of Campylobacter concisus. Taxonomy (NCBI): domain Bacteria; kingdom Pseudomonadati; phylum Campylobacterota; class Epsilonproteobacteria; order Campylobacterales; family Campylobacteraceae; genus Campylobacter; species Campylobacter concisus. The sequence continues at coordinate 95,646 of NZ_LVLC01000012.1, read as the reverse complement.
TGCACGCATTAGTTTTTGAGCAACGTAGTTGTCCTCAAGTGTGCAACGTGCTGAGAAATTTCCAGCTAATGCGTCTGGGCCATATTTTGCTTTGGTCTCTTTCATTTTTTCTACGACAAGATCAAGCGCCTCATCCCAGCTGGCTTCCTCAAAATCACCATCCTTTGAAAATACGCCATTTTTTTTTCTAATAAGTGGTTTTGTGAGTCTATCTGGACTTGCAACGTAATCCCAGCCATAAAAGCCTTTTAAACATAAATTTCCTTGATTGACTGGATTGTCTTCGACACCAGTGGCGGCACGAACGACATTGTTTTCCACATGCAAGGTTACTTGACAGCCTGTCCCGCAATAAGGACAGATGACTTTGCCTTCTTTCATCATTTTCTCCTTTATTATGCAGTATGTGCATATTTTTATATGGATAATATTAGTAGTCAGATTCTTAATCTTTAATAAAAATTCTTTATCTATAAAAATAAATTTCTAATTTAAGATAAAATTAATTTGGTTCCATTAAAGTCAGTTATCTAGGGGTTTTAGAATTTGTTTAAAATTGATAAATTTATTATAAAAGAAATAAAGATATAGAGATTTAGCTTTTTATATAAAATAAAGAAATTAATTCTAATTTTACTTTATTTAAAAAGGTTAGTCATATTGTGAGTAGATAAATTAATACTAAAGATGGAAAATTTTAAAATAGACTGTAAATTTTGAATAAAAAATATGGATGAAGGAAATTTAATAAGGAGAGCAGATTGCTCTCCGATGGATTATTTATCTCTTAAGCCAAGCTCAGAGATTAGTTTTGAATATGTAGAGTAGTCTTTGTTTTTAAGATACTTTAAAAGTCTTTTTCTTTGACCAACTAGCTTTAAAAGACCTAAGCGTGATGAAAAGTCTTTTTTGAAAATTTTAAGGTGTTCTGTAAGTTCAGTTATTCTAGCTGTTAAAAGAGCTATTTGAACTTCTGGAGAGCCTGTATCTCCCTCTTTTCTAGCGAATTTCGCAACTATTTGAGCTTTTTTAGCCGAATCCAAAGCCATAATGACCTCCTGATTGGTGAATTTTGAAAGAGCGATTATAGCATTTAAAACATAAAGTTAGATAAAACTACGCTTTTTAAAAATTAATGAAAAATGCAGTAAAAATTTAATAAAATTAGGGCTATTTAAAGACTTAAGGAAGATAAATGCTTTTTACAAAGGCAAGCGAATACGCTCTACTTTCACTTATTTTAATATCTCAAAAATCATCTCCAGTTGATGTTGATACAATCTCAAATGAACTTAAAATTTCAAAAAGCTTTTTAGCCAAAATTTTACAAAATCTTGCAAAAGATGGAATTTTAAAGTCGTTTAAAGGGGCAAATGGCGGTTTCGCGCTAAATAACGAACCTGAAAATTTAAGCATAAAAAAGATAATAGAGTGCGCTGAAAAACGTGAACTTAACGTCTTTGAGTGCTCATCTTCTGCAGATGGCTGCCCGTCAAACAAAGCCTCGAGCTGTCAAATTTGGTCGATGTTTAGTGGTCTTCAAAGCAAGATCGACGAGATGCTTGATGCGATAAAACTAAGTGACATCGTTAAGAAGTAGAATTGGCAAAGCAAAAAAATAACATCTTAACTCTTGTTGCGCCGTTTCTTGCGCCAATTGTTAAGTTTAAAAGTCTTAGCATCGTTGGTATCATTGTTGCCATTCTTGCTATCATTATCGTACCGCTTCCAAGCGCGGTGCTTGACTTTTTTCTGGCACTTTCTATTTCTATTTCTGTGCTTATAATCTTGATTTCGATTTATGTGCCAAAACCAACCGATCTTAGCACATTTCCGACACTGATCCTTATCGTTACGCTTTTTCGCCTCTCGCTAAACATCGCAACCACGCGTATGATCTTAAGCGAAGGTCACAACGGTCCAGAAGCGGTCAGTGAGATCATCTCAAGTTTTGGAAATTTCGTAGTTGGCGGCAACTTCGTTATCGGCACCATCGTCTTTTGTATCTTGGTTCTCATAAATTTCATGGTCGTAACAAAGGGCTCAACCCGCGTGAGTGAGGTGCAAGCACGTTTTACACTTGATGCGATGCCAGGTAAGCAAATGGCAATAGATGCGGACTTAAACGCAGGTTTGATTGATGAAAAAACAGCGCGTGAAAGACGCCAAGCCATCATCGGTGAGGCAAATTTCTATGGCGCGATGGATGGTTCGTCTAAATTTATAAAAGGTGACGCCGTCGCTGGCATCATCATAACTATCATCAACATTATCGGCGGCTTTGCTATTGGTTCGTTTCAGCATAGCCTTGATATGGCGACATCGGCTCAGTATTATACGATCCTAACTATCGGTGATGGCCTTGTGAGCCAGATCCCAGGACTTATCACATCAACAGCGACTGCTATTATCATCACAAGGGCTAGCAAGGACGACGAGGACTTTGCAGAAGGCACGCTAAATCAGCTCTTAGGGGATTATAAAACCTTGCTGATAGTGGGCTTCATACTATTTATGTTTGCTCTTGTCCCAGGGCTTCCGACTCTTTCTCTTGGCTTTATAGCAGTGCTATTTTTGGGGCTTGGCTACATCATCAAGCAGACCAAAGATGGCGGGCTAAATTTAAGCCTTGCGTCAAAAGACAAAACAGCTTCTAAAAAAGCTGGAGCCGCTACGCAAAGCGGAGCAGGTGCAGCTGCTAGTGGTGCCACCACTAAGGCGCCAAAGAAGAGCGACGAAGAGATCGCAAGAGAAGAAGAGACGAAGATAAACGACATCTTAAAGCTTGAAATTTTAGAGCTTGACCTAGGATATGGTCTGCTAAAGCTAGCTGATGTGGATCTCATTGAGAGGATTCGTGCTATGAGGCGAAATATCGCTTCAAGTCTTGGCTTTTTGATGCCAAAGATAAGGATCCGCGACAACCTTCAACTACCGCCAAACGAGTACCGTTTTAAGCTAAAAGGCATCGTAATCGGTCAGGGTGAAATTTACGCGGATAAATTTCTAGCGATGGATAGTGGCCTAGTTAGCGAAGATATCGAGGGGATTCCTACTAAAGAGCCAGCTTTTGGGCTGGATGCACTCTGGATCGATGCTAGCGTCAAAGAGGACGCCATACTTAGCGGATATACGATAGTTGATCCTGCAAGCGTCATCTCAACGCATATGAGCGAGCTTATCAAGCAAAATGCGGCTGAGCTTCTAACTCGCCAAGAGACGCAAAATTTATTAGACAAACTAAAGATCGATTATCCAGTTGTGGTCGAGGATACGCTAAGGATCGCGCCTATAAATTTGATCCAAAAGGTTTTAAAAGCGCTGCTTAAAGACAATATCCCGATCAAAGATCTACTTAGCATACTTGAATCAATTAGCGACATCGCCGAGGTTAGTAAAAACCTAGACATGATCATCGAGCACGTACGCGCAGCGCTCTCGCGTGTCATCACTTCGCTTTATGTCGATGAGAAAGGTCAGCTAAATTTTTACATTTTAGATAGTGCTGTGCAGCAAAAGCTTATGGATGCGGTGCAGTATAAAGACGGCGCGTATCACCTGATGATAAATGTGGCTCAAACTTCATCGATCGTTCAGGCTCTAAGGCATGAAAAAGAGAAACGTCCGATGAGTCAGCATGGCGAAATGGTGCTTTGTGTGGAGCCAAGTCTAAGAAAATTTATAGCAAATATCTGCGCAAATTTTGCCATCGACATCGTGGTGCTAAGCTTTGCTGAGATCTCGGCAAATACGCCATTTGAAACGGTTGGCGTCATAGAAATAGAAAATTTATAAAGGAAAACGATGAAAATTTATCACCTCTCACACACCGATCTTGACGGATACGGTGCTCAGTACATCACAAATTTTTACTTCAAAGATGTGAAATTTTTAAACTCAAACTACGGTAGAGAGATAGATGATAAATTTGCTCAAATTTTAGCTGAGATAGATGCTTCAAACGATAGTAAAAACATTATTTTGATCACTGATCTAAATTTAAGCCTAGCTCAGTGCGAGAGCTTTGAGGAGATGATAGAGGGTAAAAATATAAAGCTATTTTTGCTAGATCATCACCAAAGCGGTGCCGAGTGCGCAAGTAGCTATCCTTGGTATTTCTTGGATAGTTCAAGGTGTGCTACAAAGATCACTTACGACTTTTTTGCGGGCATCTTTGGTAAAAACAAAGAGCTTGAAATTTTTAGTGACGTCGTAAATGCCGTGGATATCTGGCTAAAAGATGATAAAAATTTCGAAATGGGCAAGGTCTGCTTAGGGCTTGTGGCAAATGCTAAAGAGATAAATAAGGTGATGTTTGAAGCCGAAAACAACCTCTATATGGATCACATCTTAAAAGAAGCGAGTAAATTTTTTAACGAGAAAAACGACTATATCGGGCTTGACATGCAGGTGCATGCTATTAAGAAGTCGTTTTTCAAAGAGGACAAAGACGACACGCTAAGCAATCTAATCTCAAACTACGTTGTAAAAAAACTTAGTGAAAATAAAGAGAAATTTAGTATAAACTATAAAGATCATAAAGGAATTTTGACCTACAATATTGGCAATGTTTCGGTTATCGGTAACGACTTTTTAGTGGTAAATCCTGAATTTGACTTCTTTATCGATGTGACAAATAAAAAAACGCTAAGCTTTCGCGCAAATGGCAAGCTTGACGTTAGCGCCATGGCAAAGCACCTAGTTGGCGGCGGCGGACACGTGAACGCAAGCGGCGGATTATTTGCAAATTTCAAAGATGGCTTTAGCTACGAGCCAATCAAAGCACAGATAGTAGATCTAATAACTAAAAAAACACAGGAGGAAATATGAAAGAAGAAGAGGTAAGCGTAGAAGAACTTAGCTATGAGCTTAGTATGGTACTTGAGGCGATGTTTTACTATGCTGGAGTAAAAAAGGACAAGCTTGAAGAGGCGGCAAATCTCTATGTCGAGTGCATCGATGATGCGCTAGAAAACTCTGACGCTAGCGGTAGCGACGAGGTTATAGAGATAGTTGAATATATGAAAAAACACCATCCAAAGTTATTTAAATAAGGAGAAAATATGAAGAAAATTTTAGTTTTAGCGGCGGCAGTTTTTGCGTTAAATGCTATGGCAAATGAAAATTTAGACAAGGCAAATGAGCTTTATACAAAGAAAAATTTTAATGAAGCTTATCTTTATTTTAATAAGGCTTGTGGAGAGGGCGAGAAAAAAGCTTGCACGATGAATGCGATCATGCTATTTAACGGCGACGGCGTAGCAAAAGATAGAGTCCAGGCTGAGAAAATTTTTACAAAAATGTGTGACGAAAATGAGGGCATGGCTTGCGAAAAACTAGGCGAAATGATCGCTTATGGCCTTGTAAAAGATAAAGACGCAAATGAAGCAAAGAACGAAGAAAAAGCAAAGGCTTTATTTAAAAAAGCTTGTGATAACGGCTACCAACCAGCTTGTGACTTCGTAGCAAAATAAATTTAAGAGGCTTAAAATGGGCTACAAACATAAAGATTTGATAGGAACTAGAGAGCTTAGCAAAGAAGAAATTTTATACTTTTTAGAGGCGGCGAAAGAGTTTAAGGAGCTAAATTTAAGCCAAGTGAAAAAAAATGACTATCTTCGCGGAAAGACCACGATCAACGCATTTTATGAAAACTCGACAAGAACTAGGACATCCTTTGAGATCGCAGCAAAGAGGCTTGGGGCTGATACGATAAATTTCAGCTCATCAAGCTCTAGTGTGACAAAGGGCGAGAGCCTAAATGACACGATGAATAACATGGCTGCTATGAGAACCGACATCATCGTGCTTCGTCACCCAAGCTCTGGGGCGGCGAAATTTGCAGCTGACAGGACAGAGGCTAGCGTCGTAAATGCAGGGGACGGCACAAATGAGCACCCAAGCCAAGCTCTGCTTGATCTTTTCACGCTAAGAGAGCACGGTAAAATTTTAGATAAAAATTTAAACGTGGCGATCATCGGCGATATCGCTAGAAGCCGCGTGGCAAGGTCTGACATCTGGGCGATGAAGAAATTTGGCATAAATTTAAAGCTCTTTGCGCCAAGGATGATGATGCCAAAAGATGCTGAGGTCTTTGAGTCTCAAATTTGCAAAAATATGGAGGAGGCCTGCGATGGTAGCGACGTCATCATCATGCTTCGCATCCAGCTAGAGCGTGGCGGTGCGGATGTGGCATTTCCAAGCTCGAGAGAGTACTCGAAATTTTTTGGACTAAATAAAAATAGGATAAAGCTAGCAAAGCCTGACGCGATCGTACTGCACCCAGGACCGATAAATAGGGGTGTGGAGTTAAACTCAGACGTGGCTGATGGCACGCACTCAGTCATACTAAATCAAGTTGAAAACGGCGTTGCTATAAGAATGGCGATACTAAATACGCTTGCAAAAAATAGGGACTAACGATGAAAATAGCAATAATTAACGGCACTATCGTAAATAGCGACGAGAAATTTAAGGCAAATATCCTAATAGAAAACGGCAAAATAGCCAAAATCGGAGGTGAGAAATTTGAGGCTGATAAGGTCATAGACGCTACAAATAAGCTCGTCATGCCAGGACTTATCGACATGCACGTGCATTTTCGCGATCCTGGGCAAGAGTATAAAGATGACATCATCTCAGGCTCGCAGGCAGCGGTGGCTGGAGGAGTGACCACCTGCCTTTGCATGGCGAACACAAATCCAGTAAATGACAATGCCTCTATCACAAGGGCGATGATAGAAAAAGCTAAAAATTGCGGACTAATCGATCTTTTACCAATCGCAGCCATTAGCAAAGGGCTTGGCGGCAACGAGATCGTTGAAATGGGCGATCTTATAGATGCTGGCGCAGTTGCATTTAGTGATGATGGCTTGCCAGTTACAAGCTCAAGCGTGATGAGAGCGGCACTTGAGTATTCAAGCATGTTTAACAGCTTTTGCATAAGCCACTCAGAGGACTGCTCACTTTGCAGACAGGGCGTCATGCACGAGGGCAAGGTCTCAGCCATACTTGGACTTCGTGGCATGGCAAGAGAGAAAGAGGAGATTGCAGTGAGCCGTGATATGCTGCTTGCAAAGCTCACCAAAGCGCACATCCACATCGCTCACGTAAGCTCGGAGTACTCGCTAAAGATCATCGAAATGGGCAAAAAAGAGGGTATAAATATCACTTGCGAGGCCACACCTCACCACTTTAGCTTTAGCGACGATGAAATTTTGAAAAATGCCTACGATACAAATTTTAAAATGTCGCCGCCACTTCGTGAGATAAGCGACGTAAAAGCGGTAAGAGAGGCGCTAAAAAGCGGTCTTATAGACGTTATCGCCACCGATCATGCCCCGCACCATACGGACGAAAAGATAGTGGAATTTGACAAGGCGCCATTTGGCATCATCGGACTTCAAACCCTTGTGCCACTCACTCTTAAGCTCGTAAATGAGGGCGTCATAAGCCTAGAGCGCATGGTCGAGCTAACATCTACAAATGCGGCTAAGATGCTAAATTTAAAAGATAAAGGCAGGCTTGCTGAGGGCATGCTAGCTGACATCGCAGTGATAGACCCTGAGATCGAGTATATCTACGACGAGAAAATAAACCGCTCAAAATCGGTAAATTCTCCGCTTTTTGGTAAAAAACTAAAAGGCGCAGCGACTACCACGATAAAAAGTGGCAAGATAGTTTATGAGTTTGGAGAATAATATATAAATTTGCTCGTACTTGCGAGTAAATCCTAAATCTTCAAAATCCAAAATTTGCTAGAAATTTCTAGCAAATTTTATTTTTTATGAGTTGTATTTTTTGATGATACCGCGAACGACTTTTTCTATAAAAAGTGCAGATTCAACCTCGCAGCACTCTCTTGTTGAGTGAGGCGAGTGGATGTTTGGTCCTATTGAGCAAGCGCTAAGACCCGCTTTTTTCTCCAAAAGCACGCCACATTCGAGTCCGGCGTGAACGGCTGTTATCCTTGCATTTAGCTTATAAATTTTTAGCTCCTCTAGGATGTCGTTTGCAAATTTATCATTTATAGGCTTCCAAGCAGGATTTCTATCTTTTGCGATGACCTCAAAGCCAAGCGCTTTTGCAAGCTCAGAAATTTCAAATTCCATTCTATTTAGCCCATCTTTGCTCATTGACCTTGCAAAAAACTCCACTTCAAGCATGTCATCATCTTTGATCTTTACAAGTGAGAGGTTTACGCTATCTTGTGGTATGCCTAGCTCGCAGTTGTAGGCTCTTACGCCTTGTGAAAATGAATTGATTAGTGCTAAAATTTTCTCGCCATTTTCTAAAATTTCATCTCCCATGCCAAGCTTTTTCACACTTAAATTTTCACACTCACTTTTTAGCTCTTTATCGCTTAGAACCAGTGCAGTTGCGCCACTTGGGATAGAGTTGCTTCGCTCGCCACCTTCAAATTTGACAAGCTTACAGCCATTTTTGGCCATAAATGCCGCCAAAACCTTGATCGCATTTGGGATATTTTTATGTATCTCGTTGCCAGAGTGTCCGCCAGGAAGCCCACTTACTTTTACTTCATAAATCGTGCTCTCTTTTGTTTTTTTGCTATTAAGCGAGATAGTGGCAAATAAATTTACACCGCCAGCGCAGCCGATAGTGACGCGGTCGTCTTCTTCGCTGTCTAAATTTAAAAGCTTATTGGCTTTGAGATCGCCACTAAAGCCAGTGGCTCCGATCATGCCGACTTCTTCGTTGTTTGTAAAGAGGCACTCAATGTCGTCAAATTCGCTTATCATCTGCATCATGATAGCCACGCCTATGCCGTTATCTGTGCCTAAAGATGAGTTTTTAGCCCTCATGTAGCCATCATCGCCGTAAACTATTTCGATCTTTGGAGCATCGCCCATACAGACCATATCGTAGTGGCTTTGTAAGCAAATTTTTGGCTTGCCTTTAAACGCGTGAATGTTGCCAAAGCTATCGACCGCGACCTCACAGCCCTTATCTTTTGCATAGCTAGCTAGAAAATCACGCATCTTATCAGTCTCATAACTGCAGTGTGGTATCGCAGCAAGTGTCTCAAATTTCTTTAAAATTTCACTCTTTGACATATTTGCCTCCCTTAAATTTATTTTATCACGCCCTTATAGCCAGTCGCATCGACTGCTTTTAAAAGCTCTTTTTCATCGAGCTTATCATCTGCTATAACAACAGCTTTTCGCTCTTTTAGCGATACATCTGCCTTTTTTACGCCCTCAACGCTAAGAGCAGCCTTTCTTACTATCGCCGTACAAAGCGGGCAGTGCATGCTAGGTACTGAAATTTCTATCTTTTTATCAGCGTAGCAACTAAGTGTAAGAAGGGCTAAAACTAAAATTTTACGCATAAATTTCTCCTAAAAGCTCTGGGTATGTAAGGAGTAAAAGCAAAATCACTCCAAAAAGTATATATATAAGTATCCATTTTTTCTTTTTATAGCTTAGGTTGCAGCTTTTTGGCTTGTAAAATAGAGCAATGCCTGAAATCACAAAGCAAATGACCGCCACGACGCTTAAAGGGACGCGGTACTCGTATAAATTTTGTGTCCAAGATAGAAATGAAAAAGAAGTGCCAAAAAGCAAGAAAAGAAGTGCCGGCAAGCAGCACAAGGTAGCACCGATGGCGCTACCTATGGATGTTAGTATCAGCCAAAAGGCTCTCATTTTAGCTCTATTGAGACGTAGTCGTAGCTAAATTCTTTTGGCGAATAATAATTTTGTGTGTTGCCATCGACTTCAGCGTATGGATAGCCAAAGTTGTTTAGCGGGGTTTGCTCTGGAGTTGGCTTTAAGATAAAGTCGCGGCCGTAGTTAAAGCCTATCCAGCACATCTCCCAGTTACCAAAGCAATAATCTCTCACAGCTACGATCTTGGCGTCGTCATTTGTTAGCTTCTCGCCCAGTCTTACCTTTGTGACATCTGCTGGATCAACCGGTATCCAACCATAGCCTTTTAAGTAAAACTCAGCCCTGCAGTGCTGTCCGCCTGAAATTTTAGCCACACCATCTTTTGCGCTACCCATTTGATCTGAAAATCTAGACTGACCAACCCTGATACCAAAAATTTCTCTTGCTGGGATGCCAACTGATCTGCAAAGTCCAACAAAAACTGAGTTTATATCGGTGCATTTACCAACTAGTTTGCCACTTTCTAGGATGGCTTTAACGTCGCCTGTGCCACATCCAAGGATGCTGTTATCACGCTGCATAGTGTTTGCAACCCACGTATAGATCGCTTTTGCGCGCTCCAAATCGCCTTTAGTATTGCCGATAATCTCTAGCGCTTTTGCTCTTACGACGCCGTCAGTTGGGATGTGTGAAGTTGGTTTTAAAAACTCCAAAATCGCAGGATCGACCTTCTCGTTTGGATCGAAATTTACCTTGCTAAAGTCAGTGTTACGCTCTGTTGTTTGAATTTTAAACTGCACATTTAAGATAGGTCTTTGCTCGTTTTCTTCAAAATCAGCATACATTGTAGGTATTAGCGTATCTGAAATATAGACGTTTTTAGCGGTTGTGTTTATGACGTAGTCTTGGGTTAGTTGCTGATAAGTGGTGCTTAGTGGGAGTGGTAACCAAATTTTTGAGTTTTTGCCTTTTTCGAGCAGCTGGTGTTTGAAATTTACGTCGAAATTTCTAACCACTGGGTTTGCTGGCTCGTCGCTAGCTAGAGTGACATTTGGAAGCAGACTTGCTGCACCTAAAAAACTACTGAATTTAAAAAAATCTCTTCTTTGCATAAAATGCCTTTTTTGCTTAATCTTAGCCAAACTTGGCTCTAAAACTGCCTGCTATTCTAGCATAAAATTTTTATTTATGATAAAATCCGCCACATGAAAAAGATTATATTTTTAGGCTTTATAGCGCTATTTTGCAATGGTTGTCTTTATATGAATGAGCGTGGAGTTTCGACTCAATATTATAATGATTGTAAAGAGTATTATGACGCGACTGGTACCTACCAAAAAGAGTGTCCGCACAACATCGTCGACTGGAAATAGCGTGGATCTTAGTAAATTTAATGAGCAACAAAAGCAAATTTTTAATAGGATAGAAAATTTAGCAAATTTTGATTGCGAGCTTGAGCTAAAAGATAGTGTAAATGTGAAATTTAAAAATTTAGACCAAGCCAAAAAAGATGAAATTTATGACCTCGCCCTTAGCCTAAAGCCTTGGCGAAAAGGGCCATTTTTACTTGATGATATATATATAGATAGCGAGTGGCAAAGTTTTATTAAATTTAATATCCTTGCTCCTCATTTAAATTTAGCTGGCAAAAGCGTGGCTGATGTGGGTTGTAATAATGGATATTATATGTTTAAGATGCTTGAGTACGGTTCAAAAAGCATAACTGGCTTTGATCCTAGCGTGCATACATATTTGCAGTTTGCTTTTTTAAATAAATTTATCCGCTCAAATATCGCTTACGAGCTTCTTGGAGTAGAGAGCTTGCCAGAATACGCAGCGAAATTTGACACCATTTTTTGCCTTGGCGTGATATACCACAGAAGCGATCCTATCAAGATGCTAAAAGAGCTAAAAAGCGCGCTAAATCCAGGCGGTGAGCTATTTTTAGATACTATGTATATTGATATGGATGGCGACTTTGCGCTAAGTCCAAAAGATAGATACTCAAAAATTCCAAATATCTATTTTGTGCCGACACTCTCGGCACTTCAAAACTGGTGCGAGAGAGCTAAATTTAGGGATTTTACCTTACTTGAGACAAAGGCCACTGATCTAAATGAGCAGCGAAAAACGCAGTGGATAGATGGCGAGAGTCTTGGAAATTTCTTAGACCCAGACGATAATACAAAGACCATCGAGGGCTACCCAGCGCCAAAAAGAGCATATGTTAGAATTAAAATTTAAGGATAAAAATGGCAGAAGAAAATATCTATGATGTAAAAGACGAATCGCAAATAATCTTACCAGAAGATGAAAACCCATTAAGAAATGAGATCAAAACCGCTCCACTTACAAAGCTAAATTTTAGCGGAACGGCATTTTTACTTGAAAAAAATCACGCAAAGACTAGGTTTTTTACTACGGATGATATGGTGTGCGATACTGAGGGACTTATTCATAGTGGGTTTATTTTTATGGGCGCAAATCATGCTGCACTTTTAGCTATTAATGAAGAATTTTGCGTTAGTATCGGAGCTAGGATAAATTTCTTTGGGCCACTAAAGCTTGGTGATGTAGTGGAATTTGACGCGCAAGCAAGATTTGAAGAGAGTAGAAAAAGGGAAGTAAAAGTGCTTGGATATGTTAAAGATATAAAAATTTTTGAAGGAGTATTTCAACTTGTCACACTTGAAGAGCATATCTTCTTGGCTCAACAAAAAAATATCCAAAAAGAAGCTGCTATAAGGCAAAAAAAAGAGCGAGAAGAAGCTAAGGCTAATAGCTAAAAGTAAGTAAAAATTTTTGATTTTTAATCCCAAATAAAACGAAATTTTAAAAAGACAATCTTTATCTCATTATCCTATTTTGGTAAATAATTGGTAACATTTTTTAAATTTTTAAGGAAAATTAAGCAATAAAATTAATTTTCTGTGATAATATCCTTGCAAAAATTTTTATCAAAAGGAGATTTAGATGAAAATTACAAAAGTTAGCTTAGCTGCTTTGGTTGCTTTAGGTGCATTTTCAAGCGTTGCAAGTGCAACTCCACTTGAAGAAGCTATAAAAAATGTAGATCTTTCAGGATTTGCAAGATATCGTTATACAAATGATAGTACTAAAAAAACTACGGCTGATACTGTAAAAGGTAATACTGCAGGCCATGCTTTTAGAATGCAAACATCATTTAAAGCCGCTATTGATGATAATTTCTTTGGTGTATTGACACTAAGATATGCTGCTACTGATGATTCAGGCGATAAAGTAGCAACTGGTACAGATAAAACAAATACAACAAATTCTTTTGGTGTATATGAGATGTATCTAGGATACAAAGTATCTGACACTACTATTACAGCTGGCAAGCAACTTATCAAAACTTTCTATGATGATGGTGATATAGCAGGTACTGGTCTAAAAGTAGTAAGTACTGATGTACCTGGTCTTACTTTAACAGCTGCAGCTTATGATGCACTACAAAGCGACGGTACTGAAATAGATGGTCCATTGCTTAATAGAATAGTAAATGGTACTGAAAATGATAAATTTAATGGTTCTGCTGGCAATCTTTACTATTTAGGTGCAGCTGGCAGTTATGATCCAGTATCTTTTAAAGCAGCTATTGCAAATCTTCAAGAGATAGCAACACTTTATGGTGCTGAAGCTGGTGTTAGCTTTAATGTAACCGATGATGTAAATCTAAACCTAAAAGGTCAATTTGTCCATAACGACTCAGATCACAAAGATGTAGCTGATGCTAACTTCTGGGCAGTTCAAGCTGGCACAAAACTATTTGGTGCTAAGCTTAACGCTGGCTATTTAGACTTTGATGCTAAAAATAAAGATAATAATAAGTGGTCATTTACTTCAATTGATGCAAGCGGACAGTTAATCAACCCAACTAAACTACTAAATAGTGTAATGGGTGGCGGCGGAAAACAATATTACAACAATATCAAAGGCAACAACGACTACTGGTTTGTTAATGCTGGATATGATATAGATAAATTTGGTCTTGGTGCCGGTTATACTCAAGGTAAAGGTACAAGCTATGCTCTTAATAAAGAGAGAGCAAAAAGAAATGAGTGGTATGCACAAGCTAGCTACAAATATAGCAAAAAACTTAATTTCCTAACTTGGTATGCAGCTGCTAAAGATAAAAAAGATAGCGAAAGCTTTAAACAAAATCGTATAAGATTTGAAGCAAAATATAGCTTCTAAAACCTTTATCCGAGCGAGTTTTCGCTCGGATCTTTTTAAAATTTAAAATAGACCCCATTTTGATTGACTCTTAGTTTTATAAAAAATATAAATTTTTAATAGTGATTAAGTGTATTTTCTAGAAGCTTGAAACTTGAAATTAATACCACCTAAATTTTTAGCTATTTTTTACTATATCTATCCAATAATCAATATTATTTTGCTCGGCCTTTAGTGTACTACTTTCTCCGTGTCCTGGATAAAGTGTGAAGTTGCCTTTTAAATTTTTACACTTTTCTAGGCTTTTTAACATTTCATTTTTGTCTGAAAAAGGAAAATCCCAGCGTCCTATGCTTCCTCTAAATAAAAAATCCCCACTAAATATCATGTCATCTATCTCTATCATCGAGCAACCTAGTGTATGCCCTGGGAAATGATGAAATTTGATGCAAAAATCATCAATGTTAAAATTTTCATCATTATCAACTAAAACATCTGGAGTAAAAGTACTTTTCATATAACCAAAAATATCACTCTCACACATGAAAGCATCAAATTTGTTAATATAAACTGGAATTTCTAGCTCATCTTTTAACTTACCAGCATCAAAAATATGATCAAAATGCCCATGAGTACAAAGGATGGCTTTTAAATTTTTGGCATTTTGTAAAACCCATTCTTTTGCCCCATCTCCTGGATCTATCACTATAGATGAGCTATCTTTTGTAACAATGTAACAATTAGTGCCAAAATCTCCAAAACTTTTGTGCATTACTCTCATTTTTTACCTTAAATTTATTATTTCTTAAAATTTTACATCTTTTTACTTAAACTTAAAGAAAAATTTTAAATTCACTTAGTATAATTTTTGCAAAAGGAAGCAAATCTAGGCAAAGGAAGAATGAAGGAGTATCAAAAAATTGAAGAAACTTTAGTTTTTAGCTTAAAAGATAAAACTAAAGATAAAAATTTGTTATTGGGTGTTAGTGGAGGTATTGATTCTGCTGTAGTAGCGACTTTGTGTGCAAGAGCAAAACCAAATAAAACTCATGCGCTCATCATGCCAACAGCATCATCAAACAGACAAAATATGGACGATGCCTTAAATTTATGCGAAAAACTAAACATAAAATATAAGGTTTTATCCATAGAGGGTATTTTAAATGCCTTTTACGAAACGATAGATGTAAATTTAAGCAATTTAAGAAAAGGGAATTTAGCAGCTAGAGTTAGAATGAGCTTGCTTTATGATTATTCATCTAGTATAAATGCTCTAGTTATCGGAACAAGCAACAAAAGTGAGCTTATGCTTGGATACGGTACGATATTTGGGGATTTAGCATGTGCGATAAATCCTATCGGAGAGCTTTACAAAAGTGAAATTTTTGAATTTGCAAAACATCTTGGGGTTGATAAAAATTTTATTGACAAAGCACCTTCGGCTGATTTGTGGGATGGACAAAGTGACGAAGGCGACATAGGTTACAGTTATGCTGTTATTGATGAGATTTTAGAAAATTTAGAAAATAACAAGGAGCAAGTCATCAAAAAGTTCGGATTAAAAGCAGTATTGGATATAGAAAATAGAGTTGTTTCAAACAGGTTTAAACGACAAATGCCGTTGATAGTGAAAATTTAAAGGATTAAAGATGAGAGAGATTCCGTTTTATAGACCAACTATCACTGAGCGTGAAAGTGAGCTTATTGAAGAGGCTTTGCACTCTGAAAATACTACTAATATCGTTGCTAGATTTGAAGAGAAGTTAAAAGAGTATTTTGGTGCAAAATTTGTAGTTACCACAAATAATATTGCAGCTGCACATCACTTGGCACTAAGTGCACTTGACACTAAACGCGGAGATAAGGTCATTTGCTCCATAAATGCTTTTCCTAGCATTGCACAAGCTGTTAGACATTTTGATGCTGAACCTATTTTTGTGGATGTTGATGAAGAAGATTTTAACATCTGCCCAGACGCCCTTGAGAAAGTGCTAAAAGAGCAAAATCACAAAAAATTAAAATGTGCTTTTATCTCTCATATCGCAGGTCAAAGTGCTAGGATGGATGAGATAACGGCGGTTTGTGAGAAATACGGTGTAAAAATTTTAGATGATGCAAATCGTGGTATGGGACTAACATACAATGGTAAAAAAGTTGGTTCAGACTCCTTTTTGTCATGCTTTCAGACACATTCGCGTGTACAAAATCCTATATCAACGGTTGGATTTTTTACGACAAATGATGAGGAAATTTATAAAAGAGCAAAACTACTTCGCAACTATGCTCTTGTAAATGGCATTGATAAATTTGGTAGCTTGAGTTATATTTATGATGTCGTTGATATTGGCTTAAAGTATGATATAAACTCGATAAATGCAGCATTTTCTATTGCGCAGCTAGAAAGAACAGATAAACTCATACAAAGAAGACAAGAGATCGCAAAAATTTATGATAAAGAGCTTGGTGAGTGCCACAATATAACAATCCCTGTCAAAAAACGCGAGCACATTTATACTCAGTATATTATTAAGATAAATAAAAATCGTGATGGCTTTGCTAGAGAGCTTTTGGAGCACGGCATTCACACATCATTGCACTACATACCGATACATTTACTAAGTTATTACAAAAACAAATATTCACTTAAAGTAAATGATTTTCCAAATGCTTTAAAAAATTATCAGCAAGTATTGTCACTGCCTATTTATCATAGTCTAAGCGATGAAGAGGTGCAATACGTCTGCAACAAAGTAAAAGAAATTTCTAAAACTCGTGTTTAAGAAATTAAATATTTTCTTGCATGCTTGGGCGAATGAATATTTTTTTCGCCCAAATTTCTTTCAAATTTTACTGGCATTTTTACTTTTACCACTAAGCTTTATCTATTTTTTTATTGTAGT
Source organism: Campylobacter concisus (assembly GCF_002092855.1). NCBI lineage: Bacteria > Pseudomonadati > Campylobacterota > Epsilonproteobacteria > Campylobacterales > Campylobacteraceae > Campylobacter > Campylobacter concisus. The sequence continues at coordinate 78,920 of NZ_LVLC01000012.1, read as the reverse complement.
TCTTAAGAAATTTACTGCTAGAAAAATAGACTTTGGCATAAAGGTAATAAGCGTGGGAAATTTGACACTTGGAGGAAGTGGTAAGACCCCGCTTTGCGTGGCAATTGCTAAAAATTACGAGGGCGCTTTTATTATTCTTAGAGGTTATAAAAGAAAGAGCAAAGGTATGCAGGTTGTCGCTCGTAACGGCGAAATTTTACTTGACGTAGTAGCGAGTGGCGATGAAGCGATGATATACGCCACAAGCCTTAAAAACGCAAATGTAATAGTAAGCGAAGATAGGAAAGTAGCTATAAAATATGCCAAAGAGCATGGCGCAAAGTATATTTTGCTAGATGACGGATTTTCTAAATTTGACATAGCTAAATTTGATATCTTGGTGCGTCCAAATCCAGAGCCAAGGCTAAAATTTTGCTTACCAAGCGGGGCTTATAGATATCCATTTAGCTTTTATAAATTTGCTGATTTTATCGCTAGTGAAGGACAAACTCATTTTAGAAAGAGTGAAATTTTAAATAAAAGCGAAAAAATGGTTCTAGTAACGGCCATAGCAAACCCAGAGCGCCTCAAGCCATTTTTTGATGAGTGCATAGCTCGCGTCTTTTTCCCTGACCATTATGATTTTTCAAAAGATGAACTAAGTGAAATTTTGCAAAGTTACGGTGCGACCTCGCTTTTGATGACGCAAAAGGACTATGTAAAGGCAAAAGATTTTGGTTTACCAGTATCGCTTATAACGCTTGAAGTTACGCTAAGCGAGGATTTTAAAAAGGTTTTAGGGCGACAAATTTAAGCCCATTTTGTTATAATGAGCCACTTTTTAAAAGGAAAATTTGGATCAAAATGAGAATTTTAATCACCTCAGTCGCAAAGAAAAAAGAGGCAAAAAAACTAAGTAAAAAGCTCGTTAAAAAGGGCTTTGCAGCTTGTGTAAGTAGCTTTAGCGCAAAAAGCATTTATCTTTGGCAAGAAAAGCTTTGCGATGAAAAAGAGCAAATTTTACTCATAAAAACGGACGTGAAATTTAAAAAAGTAGCTAAATTTATAAGAAAGCACCACAGCTACGAAACCCCAGAAATTTTGGCACTTAAGCCAAAAGAGGTCTTTAAAAAATATGAAAATTGGATAAAAAAATCAGCTAAAAAAGGCAAAAAATGAGACTAACACCAACTAGAAGCGTAAAAGATGAAAAGGTAAAAAATGTAAATTTAAGCACAGCTATGCTTAGCCCAAGCTCCGCTCACGGCGGACTTTACGCGCCAAAAAAGCTTCCAAAGATAACAAAATCAAAGTGGCAAGAGCTCTCACAATTAAGCTACGAGAAGCTCGCACTTTATATCATATCACTATTTAAATTTGATGTGTCAGAGGCGTTTTTCAAAAAGGCGGTTAAGAGATACGCGAGTTTTGACGATCCAAAGCACCCAGTCATTTTTAAAAAAATAGATAAAAATTTATACGTAAACGAGCTATATCACGGCCCAACTAGGGCATTTAAGGATATGGCGCTTCAGCCTTTTGGCTCACTTCTTAGCCAGCTAGCAAAGGAAAGAGGCGAAAAATACCTTATCATGTGTGCAACTAGCGGTGATACAGGTCCTGCGACACTTCAAACCTTTGCAAACGACGAAAATATCAAGGTCGTTTGCCTCTATCCAGATGGTGGCACGAGCGAGGTTCAAAAGCTTCAGATGCAGACCATGCAGGGTGAAAATTTAAAGGTTTTTGGCATAAAAGGCGACTTTGACGACGCTCAAAGGGCGCTAAAAACGCTACTTGCAAATGATAAATTTAAATCTGAGCTTAAGAAAAAGCGTCTTAAACTAAGCGCGGCAAACTCGGTAAATTTTGGCAGAATTCTCTTTCAGATCATCTACCACGCCTACGCCTACGCAAATTTACTAAAGCAAAAAGCGCTTAAGGCAAACGAGAGCTTTGATATCATCGTGCCAAGTGGAAATTTTGGCAACGCACTTGGGGCGTATTACGCTAAAAAAATGGGCGCAAAGATCGGTAAGATCAAGATCGCCTCAAACGCAAACAACATCTTGACGCAGTTTTTTACTACCGGCGTTTACGACCTCAGGGACAAAAAGCTAGTTAAGACGATAAGCCCAGCCATGGACATTTTGATCAGCTCAAACGTTGAGCGCTTGCTGTTTGATAAATTCGGTAGCGAGCGAACAAATGAGCTTATGCAAAGCCTAGCTAAAGATAAATCTTATAAACTTAGCAAGCAGGAGCTTGAAGCGCTAAAAGAGGACTTTGAGGCTAGCTGGTGCGACGATAAAGAGTGTGAAAGCTACATCGCAAAGCTCGCAAGGGGCGGCTACGCGATCGATCCGCATACAGCTACTTGCTTTAAAATGGTAGATGCTAGCCGCATAAACGTCATCACATCGACCGCGCACTGGGTGAAATTTACGCCAAGTATGATCAAAGCGTGCCAGATCAAAGATACAAAGGATGAAAAAGACGCGCTCGCAAAAACTACTAAAATTTTAAATGACAGCGTTCCAAGCTCGATAAATTCGCTATTTAGCGCAAAAATTTTACACAAAAATATCATAAAAGAGGATGAGATCGAAAAGTGCGTCCTAGAATGGATCGAGCGATGATAATCATACCAGCCCGCCTTGCCTCAACAAGGTTTAGTAACAAAATTTTAAAAGAGATAAACGGCGTGCCAATGTTCGTGGCAACGGCTCTTAGAGTAAGTGGCGTGGATGATGTGGTGGTTGCTGTGGATGAGCCAAGTGTGTTTGATATCGCCAAGGCCCACGGTATAAAAGCGGTACTAACTAGCAAAGATCATCAAAGTGGTACTGATAGGATAAACGAAGCAGCGCAAATTTTGGGGTTAAATGAGAGTGAGATCATCATAAATGTTCAGGCTGATGAGCCATTTATCGAGCCTGAAAATATCGCTAAATTTAGGGCATTTTGCGAGCAAAACAGAGGAAAAGCCTTTATGTTTTCTTGCTATAAAAAGATGGATGATGAGTTTGCGGATGATAAAAATTTAGTTAAAGCGGTGACTGATTTTGAGGGATATGCACTTTACTTTTCAAGATCAAGAATACCATTTAACAGAAGTGAGTGTAAAAGTTATAAGGCTCACCTTGGCATTTACGGATACAGCGTAAAAAGCTTAAAAGAGTTTTGTGCTCTTATGCCTTCAAGTCTTGAAAATACCGAAAAACTTGAGCAGCTTCGTGCTTTAGAAAATGGTAAAAAGATAGCGATGCTAGAGGTTGAGAGCCAAAGTATCGGCATTGATAGCGAAGAGGACTACCAAAGAGCTCTAGCTAAATTTGGTAAAAAATAAGTCGGTAAATTCTCTTTAAATAACGTCAATATTTAAGGAGAATTTATCTAAATTATTAACCTTTAAAAGTACCAAAAAGTGTTTTTACTCAAACAATATAAAACTAATTTTTCTTGATTTTTATTTTTTTAATTCTGTCTTTAACAACGTAAAATTTTAAAATTGCACTCGAGTAAAAGTCTTTATAGAAACCTAAAAATTTAGGCTCTTTTTTAGTGCAGATAGCTGCAAACACGCTCTCAAGGTCGATCCTCTCTTTTTGTGTCAAATTTTCCATCTATTTTCCTAATAATTTTCTCATCTTATTGATAACAAATAATATTTCATCGTCGTCAAGCTCACAAAGAAGTTTGCAAACTGCAGCGGCAGCTTGTGGCTTTGAGTTTCCAAGTCTCCAGTCCTGGTATGTTCTCATTGGTACACCAAGCTCTTCTGCCATTTTTGCTTGTGAAATTTTCTTACCGATATTTTTCGCCTCAACTGCATTGTGAAGCAAATTAAATATATCACTTGTTTCAATCATTAAAGTATTATACGGATTATTTTATTAAATATACATAAAACAATATATAAATAATAGAAATACGTATAAATAAATTAAAATATATTATAAATTATACTATAAAACATTACAATAGTACGTAAAAACGTATAAAAATATTAGAACGTGGAGGTAATATAAAAGACTTTTAAGTTTGTTTAATTGTTTTTGTAATTTTATTTTCGGAAAGGCTTATGCAATTAATATTAAAGAAGCTTAGTTATATAGACTAAAGATACATAAATAAATTATTTTAACTTAAATACTTGACATTGATAAACTAAAGTTGTATAATCCGCTTAGCAATTAAAAAGAAAGAGTGCTAAAAGTGAGTAAAACAAATAAACGTGATTTGATACTAAATTCTATCATTGAAGCCTATTTGCAGGACAATGCGCCTATTGGTTCAAACGAGCTTGGCTCTCGTATGAGCGCGGCTATTCCAGCTTCTACGATACGCGTTTATTTTAAAAAGCTTTCAGATGAGGGCGAGATCACAAAGCTTCACATTAGTGGCGGTAGGATACCTACAGTTGCAGCGATGAGAAGATATTGGAGTGAAATTTTTACTATAAGTGATATAAATTTGGAGATAAATGATGCCGAAGAACTGAAAAAGTTATGCGATGAATTTGAGCTTTATTGTATGATTTTTGGCACGATCGATAAGGAGTTGCTAGAAATTTTAAATTTAAACGATAGATATATGATCTTAAATTTTGGCGAAGATGAGATCGTTATTAAATTTGATGCTAGGACGTATAAATTTTTAAGTAATCTTACTGGAGTTAGTTTAAACAAACTTGAGCTTATCTGCTCTCAAGTTGGTTTAAGTGAACTAAAAAGTAAAATAAGAGAGCTTAAAAGGACTAAAATTTACTTCCAAGAAAACGAAATTTTAGCCTTTGATATGTTTAAGGATAGACGTTTTAAGATGGTTTTTGACCCAAGTTTTAGCTTACAAATGGATGAGAAACTTACATTTTCTCCTATGTTTGATGAAAATTTTATGGGCCTCAAATTTAGTGCGAACTATCTTGGCAACGAAGCACAGATGATCTGTGCTGGCAGTATTTATACTGATTATGTGAAATTTATAAATCTAATAAAGGAGGCTGCGTGAGCGAAGAGGTAAAAGAGCAAAACCTACCTGAGGTTGAGCCTGTGCAAGAACTAGCTAATGATAGTGTAAATTTGGACGCGCTTGGCGATATTTCAAAGATTGAAAAACTTGAAAAAGAGCTCGGGGAGATAACTGATAAATATTATAGAGCAAATGCTGAGTTTGAAAATATCAAAAAGCGATATGAAAAAGAGAAGACAGACGTTGCAAACTATGCAAATGAGAAATTTGCTAGGGACTTACTACCAGTCATTGATGCTCTTGAGATCGCTGCAAATTTTGATCCAGAAGATGATGAATTTGCTAAAAAGATCAAAGATGGCATTTTGATAACTATAAATCAGTTTAAAAAATGCTTTGAAAAGCATGGTGTAAGCGAGATACCAGCTGATACTGAGTTTGATCCAAGCGTGCATAATGCCGTTTTAAGGGTCGATAGTGAGGAGAAGCAGAGTGGTCAAATCGTACAAGCCTTGCAAAAAGGTTATATGATAAATGGTAGGGTTTTGCGTCCAGCCATGGTCAGTGTAGCAAACTAAATTTATAAAAATAAATCTAATAAAAAGGAAAAATATGTCAAAAGTTATAGGTATAGACTTAGGTACAACAAACTCTTGTGTGAGCGTTTTTGAGCGCGGCGAGAGCAAAGTTATTCCAAACAAAGAGGGCAAAAACACAACTCCATCAGTTGTTGCTTTCACAGACAAAGGTGAAATTCTAGTAGGTGACGTTGCAAAACGTCAAGCAGTTACAAACCCTGAAAAAACGATATATTCTATCAAACGTATCATGGGTTTGATGAGCAATGAAAAAAATGCTGAAGAGGCAAAAAGCCGCTTGCCATATCACGTCGTAGATAGAAACGGCGCTTGCGCGGTTGAGATCGCTGGTAAGATCTATACTCCACAAGAAATTTCAGCAAAAATTCTTATCAAGCTAAAAGAAGATGCTGAAGCATATCTTGGCGAGAAGGTAACAGATGCGGTTATCACAGTACCAGCTTACTTTAACGATAGCCAAAGAAAGGCTACAAAAGAGGCTGGAACGATCGCGGGACTAAACGTACTTCGTATCATCAACGAGCCAACAGCTGCAGCACTTGCTTATGGTCTTGATAAAAAAGAGGCTGAGGAAATTTTAGTTTACGACCTAGGCGGTGGTACATTTGACGTTACAGTACTAGAAACTGGCGATAATATCGTTGAAGTTTTGGCAACTGGCGGTAACGCATTCTTGGGCGGCGATGACTTTGATAACAAGATCATTGACTGGCTAGTAAGCGAGTTTAAAAACGAAAATGGTATCGATCTAAAAGGCGATATCATGGCACTTCAACGCTTAAAAGAAGCTGCTGAAAATGCTAAAAAAGAGCTAAGCTCTGCTCAAGAGACTGAGATAAATTTACCATTTATCACAGCTGATGCGACTGGTCCAAAACACCTTGTTAAAAAGCTAACTCGTGCTAAATTTGAAGGTATGATCGACTCACTTGTGGGCGAGACTATCACTAAGATAAACGAGGTAACAAAAGACGCTGGTTTAAATAAAAGCGACATCAAAGAGGTCGTAATGGTCGGTGGTTCAACTCGTGTGCCACTAGTTCAAGAAGAGGTTAAAAAGGCATTTGGCAAAGAGCTAAATAAGAGCGTAAATCCAGATGAGGTCGTAGCTATCGGTGCTGCTATCCAAGGTGCGGTTATAAAAGGTGACGTAAAAGATGTGCTACTTCTTGACGTAACTCCGCTTAGCCTTGGTATCGAAACACTTGGCGGCGTGATGACTAAGATCATCGAAAAAGGCACAACCATACCAACTAAGAAAAGCCAAGTCTTCTCAACCGCTGAAGATAACCAAAGTGCCGTTACTATCATGGTTTTACAAGGTGAGCGTGAGTTTGCAAGGGATAATAAATCACTTGGAAATTTCAACCTTGAAGGCATACCAGCAGCTCCAAGAGGTGTACCTCAAATCGAAGTTGAATTTGACATCGACGCAAACGGAATTTTAACCGTTTCAGCAAAAGATAAAGCAACTGGTAAGGCTCAAAATATCACCATTTCTGGATCAAGCGGCTTAAGCGAAGAAGAGATAAACAATATGGTAAAAGATGCTGAGCTTCATAAAGAAGAGGATAAAAAACGCAAAGACGCAGTTGAGGCTAGAAATCAAGCCGATGCACTAGTTCATCAAACTGAAAAGAGCATGAGCGAGCTTGGCGAGAAGGTCCCAGCTGAGGATAGAAGCAATATCGAAGCTGCGTTAAATGATCTAAAAGAGGTCTTAAAAGATGAAAATTCCTCAAAAGAGCAAATCGATGCAAAAGTAGAAGCTCTAAGCAAAGCTAGCCACAAACTAGCAGAAGCTATGTATAAAAAAGATGAAAACGCTGGAGCAAACGGCGGAAATAATAAAAAAGACGACGACGTTATAGACGCTGAAGTCGAGTAAAACTCCTAGAGCAGGGCACTTGCCTTGCTCTTTTGTAAATTTATCTTCATAAATTCTTAAGATTGATTCAAAATAAGCAGTTTAAATAGTTAAAATTTATATAATGCCAAGCAAAAAGGCGAAAAATGTATTTATTTTTTTTGATTACTCATTTAATTTGTGCCATTGTATTTATAGGATACGTATTCTTCGATGTTTGCATATATCCATTTGCTAAAAAAACGGTTGATGCTAAAACCCTTGAAATAGTTAAAAAAGCCTATACAAAAGGTAGTGCAAAGGTTTTTGGCACAGCATTTTTATTGCTTTTAATAAGTGGCGCTTATATGGCAAAAGACTATTTTGGAGGCGAGCTTGGCTGGTGGCAAAGCAACTTTCAAAAGCTACTGCTTGTAAAAATTTTTGTTTTACTCATAATGTGCCTTGTAACTTTTATCTCTGTTTTTAATGTAGTTATTTTAAAAAAGCCTGATCCATTTGGTAAATTTTCACATTTAATAGCTCTAGTGCTTTGCCTAATAATGGTCATTTTAGCAAAAGTAATGTGGTGGGCTTAAAGTTTAGCTAGCAAATTTAAGTAAATCGCCAGCTAGAAGTTAAAAATTCTCTAATCGATACTCTTTAACTTGTCTTTATTTAGCCCTTCTTCTATGCGTTTTATCTCTTCACTTCCGTCTCTTACGACGTTTTTGTCAAATTCCAAGTAGTCATTTATCTTTTTTGGATATTCAACGTGACTTAGGATAAATTTAAAGACATTTAGCCTAGCTTCTTTTTTGTTATCGCTTGAGACGATGACCCATGGTGAAATGCTATTGTGAGAGGCAAGAAGCATAGAATATTTAGCGATAGAGTATTGATCCCAAAGTTCTTGCGCTTTTTGATCAACGGGTGAAATTTTAAACTGCTTTAGCGGATCATTTTGTCTCTCTTTGAAGCGTTTTTTCTGCTCATCTTTTGTGATTGAAAGATAAATTTTAAAGAAAATTATGCCGGAGTTTATGATCATCTCTTCAAATTTTGGCACTTCACGTAAAAATTCTTTATGCTCTTCTTGCGTGCAAAAGCCCATCACTGGCTCAACGCCAGCTCTATTGTACCAACTTCTATCAAAGATCACGATCTCTCCAGCACTTGGTAGATGAGTCACATATCTTTGAAAATACCACTGTGTTTTTTCGACATCACTTGGCTTAGCAAGCGCTACTATACGGCAACCTCTTGGATTTAGATGCTCGGTTAAGCGTTTTATCGTTCCGCCTTTACCGGCTGCGTCGCGCCCTTCCATTAGCATAAGTACTCTAAGGCCTTTTTCTTTTACGTAATTTTGAAATTTTAAAAGTTCAATTTGAAGTAGTCTAAGCTCTTCCTCATAGCCAAGTTTCTCGCTTTTTTGGTGTTTTTTGTCTTTTGACATCTTTGCTCCTTTAAAATTTCACATATTTTCACGATTTTACAATAAAATAGAATAAATTTAGGAATTTAGACTAAAATCATCTTTTTTTAATTTAGCAAGGATTAGTATGTTTTTAAAATTTCTTTTTTCGCTTATTTTATTTGTAGGCTCGCTTTTTGCCGAGGTTTTAGATGTTAGCAAAGCCTTTGTTTTAACTCCAAGTGTAGATAGTCAAAATGTTGAAGTAAAGTTTAACTTTGGTGAAAATATCTATCTTTATAAAGAGAGTTTTGAGATTAAACTAGCTGGCAAAAAGATAAATGAGCTATTAAATTTGCCAAGTAGTGAAAATACGGGAGAATATGAAATTTATCCAAAAGATTTTTCAATTTTTATCCCATTAAATTTGGTAAAAGAAAATCTTTCAAATGGCAAAGCAATACTTGGCATTAACTATCAAGGCTGTGCTAAAAACGGCATTTGCTACCGTCCACAAAGCAAAATTTATGAGATAACTGACCAAGCTGGAAAATTTAGTATCGCTACTTTTAAAAAAGAGCAAAAAAACGATACCGACATTCTTGCTGAAGAATTTTCTAGCGAGCAAGATATTGCAAATGGGCTTGGAGATAAAAATTTCTTTATCTCGCTTCTTACTTTTTTTGGTTATGGTCTCTTGCTTTCACTAACACCTTGCGTCTTTCCGATGATACCGATACTTTCAAGCATAATTGTCTCAAAAGGTGCTAATTTAAATGCAAAAAAAGGCTTTTTATTATCATTCATTTATGTTGTCGCGATGAGTTTAGCTTATGCATTAGCTGGAGTGGCAGCTAGCCTACTTGGCTTTGGCATCGCAGGCGCTTTGCAAAACATCTATGTACTTGGCACTTTTGCGGCCATTTTTGTCATTTTAAGCTTTAGCATGTTTGGATTTTATGATATAAAATTGCCAGCAAAATTTGAAAATTTGATAAGTAAAAAATCGCAAAATAGCTCAGGCTATGTTGGAATTTTTATTATGGGTTTTGCCTCAGCTCTCATCGTATCACCTTGCGTAGCAGCACCACTAGCGGGCGCGCTTCTTTATATCGCTCAAAGTGGAAATATCTTTTATGGTGGCATTATGCTTTTTGTCATGGGGCTTGGCATGGGAGTGCCACTGCTTATTATTGGGCTAAGCTCTGGAAAGCTCTTGCCAAAACCTGGTAGTTGGATGGATGAAGTGAAAAAATTCTTTGGTTTTTTGATGCTCATCATGGCGATTTGGATCCTTGCACGTGTGCTCGGAGAATTTTTTGAGCTATTAGGATATGGCATTATAGGCGTTTTTATGGCAGTTTATTTTGGGGCATTTGAAGTAGCAGAGCAAAGCTGGACTAAGTTTAAAAAAGCGTTTTTTATCCTAGTTTTTATATATTCAGTTATGCTAATAGTTGGTTCGTTTTTGGGCTCAAAGGAGGCTTTTTCTCCGCTTTCTGGACTAAATTTGGCAAAAAGTGATAGTGCGTTAAAATTTAATTCCGTTAAAAATTTAGATGAACTAAATGAGATAATAAAAAACTCAACCAAACCCGTTTTAGTAGATTTTTATGCTGATTGGTGTGTAAGCTGCAAAGAGATAGAAAAGATCACTTTTAAAGATATTGACGTTATGAATGCTTTGACAAATTTTGCACTTATTCGTATCGATGTAACAAATGGCGGACCACAAAATGATGAAATGCTAAGAAATTTTGGGCTTATTGATCCGCCTGCACTCTTGTTATTTAATGGTGGCGATGAGCTAAAATTTCTTAGAACTATCGGCTTTATAGATGCTAAAAATTTTCTAGCAAAGCTTGAGAAGATTAAATAATCTTGTCCTTACTGTTACAAAGATCATTTAAGATACACTCATGGCAAAGCGGTTTTTTGGCTTTACAGGTGTAACGTCCAAAGAGCACCATGGCTTGATGAAGCTTGCCAAGATCTGTTTTAAAGGCATGGCTAAGATCAGCTTCAGTGGCTTCTGGTGTCTTTGCTTGGCTAAGATCAAGTCTGTGTGCCACTCTAAAAACGTGTGTATCAACAGCCATAACATTTGCATTTGTAGCTTCTAAAAGCACGACATGAGCGGTCTTTTGTCCAACTCCAGCAAGGCCTTTTAGCTTCTCTTCATCAAGTGGAATTTCTCCATTATAAAGCTCAACCACACTGTTTGCCATTTTGATTAAATTTACTGCTTTGTTATTAAAAAAGCTGCATGAATTTATCATTAGTTTTAGACTCGCTAAATTTGCACTAGCTAGTTCATAGACGTCTTTATACGCTTCAAATAAGGCTGGAGTTATTAAATTTACTCTTTTGTCTGTGCACTGGGCTGAGAGCATGACGCAGACAAGAAGTTCATATAAATTTCTAAATTTAAGCTCGCTTTTGGCGTCTTTAAACTCTTCTAAAAGTCTTCTTTTTATTTCTAAAATATCTTTTTTTGTTCTCATTTTCGTATTTTACCTTATTTTCTTAAGTTAAATGAAAAGTTATCGCTTTATTTGATATAATCTTGCCCATAAAATCAATTTTTTAAAGGATTTATATGAAAAAATTTTTGTTTCCAGCAGTTTTAAGTTTAGCGGCAGCTGTTACTCTAAATGCAGCAGTAGTTGCAACAGTTGATGGTGATGCTATAAGTGATAGCGATATTTCAAGCCTTTTATCGGCAGCTATGCCAGGATTTGACGCTAGCAAGCTTCAACCAAATGAGAAAAAACGTATTATCGACGATCTAATAAATAGAAAACTTCTTTTAAAAGATGCTAAGTCAAGCGGTATCGAAAAAGATGTAGAGTACATCAAAGCTGTAAAAGCAGCGCAAGAAGGGATTGCAGTTGAGCTTTATATGAGAAAACTATTTGATAGCTTAAAAGTAAGTGAAAATGAACTAAAAGATTTTTACAATAAAAACAAAGCAAGTATGAACGAGCCAGCTCAAGCAAAAGCAAGGCATATCCTAGTTGAAGATGAGAAAACAGCAAACGACATCATCGCTCAACTTAAAAATTTAAAAGGTGAGGCATTAACAAAGAAATTTGCAGAGCTAGCAAGCCAAAAATCAATCGACAAAGGTTCAGCTGCACATGGTGGTGCACTTGGCTGGTTTGGTCAAAGCCAAATGGTAAAACCTTTTGCAGACGCAGCATTTTCAATGGCTAATGGCACAGTTTCAACTAAACCAGTTAAAACTCAGTTTGGATACCATGTTATCTTAAAAGAAGATGGCAAAGCTGCTGGCACTGTAAGCTTTGAGCAGGCAAAACCAGAGATCGAGCAAGCTGTAAAAATGGAGAAATTCCAAGCTGCTGTTAGACAAAAAAGTGAAGCTCTACGCCAAAAAGCAAAGATAGAATATAAGTAAAATTTGGAGGATAAAATGGGCGTTTTAGATATCGTAAAACCTGGTGTTTTAAGCGGAGATGATGTAACAAAACTTTATGCTTATGCCAAAGAGCAAGGTTTTGCAATACCTGCTGTAAATGTCGTAGGCAGCGACTCAGTAAATGCTGTTTTAGAAGCAGCAAAGGTTGCTAACTCGCCTGTTATCGTTCAGTTTAGTAATGGCGGTGCAGGTTTTTACGCTGGTAAAGTCTGCGAAAACGCAGCCGTTCTTGGTGCGATCGCTGGAGCAAAGCATGTTCATCTGCTTGCCAAGGCTTATGGCGTGCCAGTCATCTTACACACAGACCATGCCGCTAGAAAGCTTTTACCTTGGATAGATGAGTTAGTAAAAGCAAGTCATGAATATAAAAAAACTCACGGCGTGCCGCTTTTTAGCTCTCACATGCTTGATCTTAGCGAAGAGAATATCAACGAAAATTTAAGCACGTGCGAGAAGTATCTAAAAGAGCTTAGCGAGCTTGGCATTAGCCTAGAGATCGAGCTAGGCGTAACCGGCGGCGAAGAAGATGGCGTGGATAATACAAGCGTTGATAACGCGCTTCTTTACACTCAGCCAGAAGATGTCGCGCTTGCTTATGAAAGACTAAGTAAGATAAGCGATAAATTTAGCATCGCAGCTAGTTTTGGCAACGTTCACGGCGTTTATAAACCGGGCAATGTCGTGCTAAGACCAGAAATTCTTAAAAACTCACAAGCCTATGTGGCAAAGAAATTTAATACAAAAAGCGACAAGCCAGTAAATTTTGTATTTCACGGCGGTAGCGGCAGTGAACTAAAAGATATCAAAAATGCTGTGAGCTACGGTGTTATCAAGATGAACATTGACACTGATACGCAGTGGGCTTTCTGGGACGGCGTACGCGAGTATGAGGCTAAAAATAGAGCATACTTGCAAGGGCAGATCGGCAATCCAGAGGGCGATGATAAGCCAAATAAAAAATACTACGACCCAAGGAAATGGCTAAGAAGTGGCGAGGAGAGCATGGTTAAGCGTCTTCAGACTGCTTTTAGCGACTTAAACTGCCTAAATAGGAACTAATCCTATGCAAAATCAAAATGATTTTAGTGAGCTAAGCGTGCCAAAGGAGCACCAAGCTCACTCTTTCTTTGTCTTTTTTAAAGTTATCTTTATCCCTTTAGCTATCTACATCTTGGCAATACTAGCGTATCTTGGCGTTATAAATTTTCAGATGAAGCTTCACACCATAGTGATGATGGGCGTTATACTTTTTGTGGCATTTATATTTTCACGTCACAGCGCCTTGGTAGCTTACTCAAATTTCTTAGCAAATGCCAAAGACTACAAGATAAGGCTAAAAGAATTTATCATCGCTCACCTCTTTGAAATTTCAAATGTCAAAAAGGCAAATGCTAAATTTGAAGATTTTTTCGAGAGCTATACAAGAAATTTTAGAAATGACAACCTAGCAAACATCGGCCAAGCAGTCTTTCCTATGCTTGGAATTTTGGGCACATTTATCAGTATTGCTATCTCTATGCCAAGCTTTAGCTCAAGCACTGCAAACGGACTTGAAAAAGAGATCGCTATACTGCTAAATGGCGTAGCTACGGCGTTTTATGTATCGATCTATGGTATTTTTTTAGCACTTTGGTGGATGTTTTTTGAAAAGATCGGCGTTAGTAAATTTGAGAAATTTTACAGCGAGCAAAAAGAGTTAAGTCGTGAGTTTTTCTGGCAGGAAAATGAACTAAATGCAAATTTCATGAAAGCAAGTGTTAGCTACTTTAAAGATAGCCACGACGCCTTTAAAATGGTACTTGACGATAAATTTGTAAAAGAGCTAAGCGAACTGACAAATGAGAAATTTAACAGTCTAAAAGAGCTTTGTGAGGTTGAGAAAAATATCATCAATCAAAGCAAGGCAGAGCTTAGTGCAAGTCTAAAAATGCTAAATGAAGCTAGCCTAAAACAAGATGAATTTGTAAAAATCCACTCTGATATGCTAAAGGCAGTAAGCGCATTTTCTAATGCCTTTAAAGATATGGAGGTTAAAATTTTAACCGAGCATGCAAAACTTGGCGAAATTTTTAGTAGAAATTTAAACGCTACAAAAGAGAGCCAGCTAAAATTTGAGCAGACTATAAAGAGCTTTGATGCCATTTTAAAAGAATTTTCTCTATCTTTGATGAAAGAGCAAAACGAGGCATTAAAGGAATTTAGAGCCTCGCTCGTGGAGAGTGCGACGATATTTAAGGCAGCGTATGAGCAAGAAGGCAGGAGCTTGGAGCGTGAAAAAGAGCGTGAGAGCCTCATTGCTGAGCTTAAGAAGAACATAGACGAGATCGATAAAGAAGCAAATTCTGTAATAGAAAAAATCGAAAATCTGGTGCAATGAAAATAAACAAAAATAATGAAGATCAATCGAGCTTTTGGGTTTCGTACGCGGACTTGATGGCGGGTCTGCTCTTTGTTTTTATGCTGCTAATCGGCGCTGTCGTCGTAAAATACGTCCTAACTCAAAACACACTTGAAAATAAAGAGCAAGCTATCATCACAGCTTTAGCAAATTTAAAAGACGCCCAGGGCAGAAATTTTACACTCGAAGAGCTAAATGACGCCCTAAAAAGCGAGCTTTCAAAGATAAGCGACGAAAACATAAATTTGAAAAAATCAAATGAAATTTTTGTTATCCAAATAGACGCTCTAAAAGAAAAACTAGCCCAGCTCATAGAGGAAAACAAGGACGCAAACGCGAGCATAAAGGAGCTAAATGCTAGTATTTTTGATCTAAATCAAAAGATGATCGTGCTAAATGATGAAATTTCATCAAAAGATAGAGCACTTAGTGACGCAAACGAAAGCAGCGAGAAAAATTTGGCCAAGATCGCCTTTTTGCTCGAGCAAGTAAGCCAAAGAGAGGCTAGATATGACGAGCTTTTAAGGGATCTAAACGTCACTCGTGACAGAGTGAAAAATTTAACCGGTATCAGAGTAAAAGTGATCTCAGCCTTAAAAGATAGACTAGGCTCAAGCATTGAGATCGATCCAAACTCAGGCGCGCTAAAGCTTAGTTCTTCGGTGCTTTTTGATAAAGGAAGTGCGGTCTTAAAAGAGGAGGTCAAAGAGGAGCTAAAGGCTACACTTGGTAAGTATTTTGACGTGCTTTTAAATGATAAAGATATTGCATCAAATATTGATCAAATTATAATTGAAGGCTTTACAGATAGTGACGGAAGCTACATTTATAACTTAGAGCTTTCGCAAAAAAGAGCTTACGCGGTGATGGAGTTTATAAGCTCATTTAGCGATGACGTTCGCCTTAGAAAGTTGCTTGTCGCAAGTGGTCGAAGCTACAACGAGCTAGTTTTTAAGGACGGAGCCGAAGATAAGGACGCTTCAAGGCGCATCGAGATCAAATTTTCACTCTCAAACAAAGAGGCCATCAACGAGATAGAGAAATTTTTGGAGTTTAAGGGTGATTGAGCGGGTTGTTCTTAAGGGGCGAGAGTTTTGGCTTTTGAGGGATGATCTGCTAGGCGAGTTTAACGGTAACAAAGCAAGAAAGTTAGAGTATTTTCTAAAGGCTGATCTAAGCGGCATCCAGGCCATCGTATCTCACGGCTCAAGTCAGTCAAATGCTATGTATAGCCTAAGTCTTTTTGCTAAGCTAAAAGGGCTTAAATTTTACTATGTCGTCTCTCATCTTAGTTCAAATTTAGAGCAAAATCCAGTCGGAAATTTCAAATTTGCACTTGAAAATGGCATGGAAATTTTTATAAAAGATGAGCGTGAGAAATTTGCTAAAGAGCTAGCAAAGAGCAAAAATGCACTTTTTATAAACGAGGGCGTGGCTCAGAGTGAGGCTGAGCTTGGCTTTATCACGCAGGCAAATGAGATAAATGAGTGGAGCAAAAAAAGTGGCATAAAGCCTGATATTTTTTTGCCTTCTGGTACAGGCACTAGTGCTTGCTACCTGGCAAAGCACACTGATCTTATGGTTTTTACAACTCCTTGCGTGGGGGACAGCGACTATCTAAAAAAGCAAATTTATGAGCTAGACAAAAATAGTAAAGTGCAAATTTTAAATCCGCCAAAGAAGTATCATTTTGGAAATTTATACCCAGAGCTTTATGAAATTTGGATAGAGGTTTGCAAAAGCGGCGTGGAATTTGACCTAGTGTATGACCCTGTTGGCTTTATCACGCTTTTTGCAAATTTAGACAAATTTGGGAGCGAAATTTTATATATCCACCAGGGCGGAATTTTAGGTAACATTACACAAAGACAAAGATACGAGAGAAAATTAAAATTAAAGGAGCATAAATGAAATTTTTTCATAGTAGTGACGCTGATTTTGAGAGTAAATTTTTACAGCTTGTTAAACGAAGTGATAATGACATGAGTGCTGTAATGCCGGTGGTTGCTGGAATAATAGATGAGATAAGAAAAGATGGCGATAGTGCACTTTTTGCGCAGATAGCTAAATTTGATAAATTTAGCGTTACAAGTAAAAACGACATAATAATCGACGTAAAAGAGATGGAGGCTGCCTATAATTCGCTAGATAATGCTTTGAGAGTAGCTTTAAAATTAGCTCACGATAGGATAAAAAGCTATCATGAGCGTACAAAGCCAAGTGACTGGACCTACAAAGATGAGCACGACATATTACTTGGGGCAAAATACACGGCGGTTGACCGTGCCGGCCTTTACATCCCTGGCGGTAAGGCAGCATATCCTAGTTCACTTCTTATGAACGCTATACCAGCGATCGTAGCTGGCGTAAAAGAGATCGTTGTCTGTACACCAGCACCAAATGGCAAGGTAAATCCTCTGCTTCTTGCGGCTATGCATCTTTGTGGCATAAAAACAGCCTTTAAAGTAGGAGGCGCAAGTGCGATCGCAGCGATGGCGTACGGCACAGCGACCGTGCCAAAGGTCGATGTCATCACAGGACCTGGTAATATCTACGTGGCGGCTGCTAAAAAGTTAGTTTATGGCGACGTAAATATCGATATGATCGCTGGTCCAAGTGAGATAGGCGTGATCGCTGATGATAGCGCTGATCCTCGTCATATAGCTATTGATATGCTTTCTCAAGCCGAGCACGACGAGATAGCAAGTGCCTTTTTGATAACACCGGTAGAGGCTTTTGCAAGAGCGGTGCAAAGACACATCGAAGATGAGCTAAAGACACTAAAACGTGAAGCGATTGCAGGTGCAAGCATAAGAAATAAAGCCGCAATAATAGTAGCAAAAGATCTAAAAGAGTGTTTTGCTCTCATGAATGGGCTTGCTGTTGAGCACCTAGAGATCGCTACAAATGATGCTTTAAGCTATATGGATGAGGTGACTCATGCAGGCGCTATATTTTTTGGGCACTTTACACCTGAAGCGATGGGAGATTATATCGCTGGACCAAATCATACATTGCCAACGGGCGGAAGCGCGAGATTTTACTCACCGCTTGGAGTTGAAAATTTCATGAAGCGAAGCTCTATCATTTCAGTGAGTAGAAAAGGTATCATGCATCTTGGCAAATCATGTATGCAGCTAGCTGAAGCTGAAGGACTAACTGCTCATAAAAAATCAGTTGCAGTAAGACTAGAAGAGTAAAGAAAAAATAGATTTTATAAAGATTTTGCAACTTTTTATAGAATTTATAGTAGAATCAATAGCGAATTATAAAAAAGGAGTTGTTATGAAGTTAGGAACTTATACTGCAAACCAGGCTTCAGGAAACTATTATTTAGATCAAGCAAAAAATAGCGAGAAGAAGGCACTGAATGCCATCTCTGCAAACAGCAAGATCAAAGCATCAGGTGCAAATTTGCAAATCGCAGAGAGTTTGCTTTCACAAACAAATGTCTTAAACGAAGGTTTAGCAAATGCAAACGACATGATTGGAATGCTTCAGATCGCTGACTCAACACTTTTAAATTTAAGTAAAAATACAGATAAAATAGGTGAACTTTCAAGCAAACTCACAAATCCTGCTCTTTCGGCGAATGAACAAAAAGGCATAAAGGGCGAAATCAATGCACTAAGAAATGCTATGAGTGATAGTATAAAAGAAGCTAAATTTAACGGCAAAAACGTATTTGATACTGAGCTTGGATTTTTTACAGGCGAGAGTGCAAAAAATATAAATTTGGGCACAAATGCTCTTTTAAATGTCAAAGATGACGGCTCAAATACAGGTGAAATTTTAAAAAATATAAATTCACTTCGCTCAGAGATCGGATCAACACAAAATGCTGTATTTAGAGGCATAAATGCTCTAGCCGCAAGGAGCGTGGCAAATGCTAATAGTGTAGAAAATCTTGATAACAGCGATATCGCAAAGAGCTTGGAAGAAAATTTACAAGCAAATTTAAAGCTACATGCTGCGAGCTTAGCCAAAGCTCATGATACTACGAGCTTGGCCGCAAAACTAGATAAACTTCTAGCTGAATAAATTTTTACCGGTCTTGCACCGGTAAATTCTTTTTTAGTTTCTAATAAATTTTTATAATGATTCTATCTTGTTTGGATGAAATATGTTTATAGTTTAGATTATAGGTATAGGCATATTGAGGAATTTTGATGCTAGATTTTCTCGAGTTCAGGCAAACCCAAACCATTTTTATGATAACAAGCAAAAATATCACGGCTTGTATCTTTTAAAATTTTACAGCAACGCAAAAAATAAATTTTATGAGGTATAAATTTGTAAGACCAAACGGTCTTACAAAAGTGACTATTTTTTAGTGTGAGGGTTGTTTACTCTACCACTATCGACAACTTGGAGTCCTACTGTGTCATATGCTGCGCCAAAGCCTTTTACATATCTACCTTTTGTTGGGGTAAGTTTTACTATATAGAAGTCTTTCATCTCTTTAATAAATGCAAGTGCTGATTCATTTGCAAAGGCACTCTCAAATTTTGATATAAATTCATCTCTTACACTGTCGCTTATAAATTCAGCTTTTGCTTCAAAGCTTACTCTTACACGAGCAAATAGACTTTTTGCATCTTTTTCATCCTGAATAAAAAGGAGTGAAATTTTATCCGGGTTTTGTTTTATTGAGTGGTAGTGATCTGCTACTGATGATATGCAGATATAAAACTCATCGTTTTCTTTTATGAAAGGTGAATACGACGAAATCGCTTGCCCGTCAAGAACGCTTGAGATCACAACAGTCTTAAAGCTATTTATAAATTTCATCATTCCGCCTTGCACACTAGAGTTGTTTGTGTCGCCCTTGATGCTCATATAAAGCTCGATGATCGACTCTCTAAAACCATCTCCGCCTGCTTTGCTTAAAAATGGTACAAATGTTTTTGCCTGATCGCATGTTATTTCCATGCCATCTTCGTTTATATCAGTCATTTTGACATTTGTAGGCTCAGCTACACCACTAAATTTCTTACAAAACTCGATCACTATATCCAGATGATCCTTATTCATGTGGTCTAATGCTCTTTGTTTCAAAACCATTCTCCTTATAAAAATAAAATTGAAAATCGCAAAATCATACTAAATAAAATCTTAAAATTGATTAAAATTATCATTAATATTTTTAAAGCGAGAATTAAGCTTATTTTTTTAAAATTACGAGTTAAAAATAATATTTTAGAAAATTTATATCTTTTATTTAAAATTATATTTTCTGCTTATTTTTATGCTTTTTTGTTGTCTTTAGCTATTTGTATTAAAAGGAAATTTATGCAGGGTAGTACCAAGCTTGCCATTTTGCTTATTATGCTTATTTTTTTGCTCTCTTTTATCTCGCTTAGTATAGGCGGTTCTGACATAAGCATGAGTGAGATTTTAAATTTTATATTTAATAACAAAATAGACGAGATGAAAGAGACCATCTTGTTTGATATTAGACTACCAAGGCTTGTAATGGCTCTGCTTATAGGTATGCTTTTGGCTAGCTCGGGTGTTGTAACGCAAAGCGTCTTTTTAAATCCGCTTGCAGACCCATATATCATCGGCATAGCCGCATCTGCGACATTTGGAGCAGTAGTGGCATATCTTCTTGGCTTATCTGAAATTTATTATGGCATCTTTGCTTTTTTGTCTTCTAGCTTGCTTACCCTTGCTATTTTTGGAGTTTACAACCGTAGTCGCTCTATTGCTACACTTCTTATAATTGGTATCGCTTTTTCATCATTTCTAGGAGCATTTACGAGTTTTGCAACATATCTTATCGGTGAAGATAGCTTTAAGATAGTAGCGTGGATGATGGGCTATTTAGGTTCTGCCACGTGGCAAAAGGTCGGTATTATCGCTGTTCCGCTTATCTTTTGCATAATATATTTTTATCTAAAACGCTTTGAACTAACGATACTTTTAAGCGGAGAGGATGAGGCAAAAAGCCTTGGTATAGATGTCGATTCTCTTAAAAAGCGCCTGCTTGTTATAGCTTCGCTCACGGTTGCTTTTTCAGTCGCATTTACCGGTATGATAGGCTTTGTTGGGCTCATCATTCCACACTCTTTTAGAATGCTTTTAAACACCTCAAACAACGCTATTTTGCTACCACTTTCTACTCTTGGAGGAGGAGCTTTTTTGCTAGCTTGTGACGTTGTGGGCAAGAGTGTTTTAAGTCCGGTTGAAGTGCCAGTTGGTGTTATTAGTGCGTTTTTTGGAGCGCCATTTTTTCTATTTTTAGCACTTTATCTAAAAAGGAGTGTGCATTGAGCGTAGAAGTATCAAACTTAAGCTTTTCATACGCGCAAACAAGTGTGCTAAAAAATATAAGCTTTACTGCCAAAAGTGGAAAATTTATAGGTCTTTTGGGCTCTAATGGATGTGGCAAATCAACACTTTTAAAATGTATCTTAAATTTGCTTTCTCCAAGCGCTGGAAGTGTCAAAATTTTAGAAAAAGATGTACAAAGCTACAGCAAAAAGGAGCTTGCGAGAACGACTAGTTTTGTACCTCAAAAAAGCGCACTTACGATGCCATTAAGCGTTTTTGAGCTTGTTTTGATGGGTAGATATGCTCATCTAAAAAGCTCTTTTAGTGGTTATAGCTCTCACGATATTGCCCTAGTTGATGAGGCTTTGCAGACTTTTGGGCTGGCTAAATTTAAAGACCGAGTAGCAAACTCACTAAGTGGTGGCGAATTTGCTAGAGCTTTGCTTGCTCGTGCAATAGTTAGCGAGCCTAAAGTTTTGCTTCTTGATGAGCCTACATCAGCCCTTGATCTAAGCCACGCTATAGAGGTTTTAAAGCTTTGCTCGCATCTTACTCGTGAGCTAAATTTAGTCACCATAGCAGTACTTCATGATCTAAATTTAGCCTCACTGATATGCGATGAAATTTTAATGCTAAAAGGTGGTGTGATAGCTCATAAAGGGAGTGTCAGAGAGCTTTATAATCCAGAAATTTTAGATGAAATTTACGGCCTTAAGGCAGATATCATATATAAAAATGATATGCCATTTGTTTTACCGAAATGATAAATTTAAAGGAGATTTTATGAAAAAATTGTTTTTGATTTTTGCATTTTTGCTTGGTTTTAGCGGTGTTAGTCTAAGTGCTAAAAATATCGTTGTGCTTGATCCTGCGGTGGTTGAGATGATGTATATGCTGGAGGCTGAAGATCAGATCGCAGCTATTTCTACTCTTGAGTTTGGTAGGATTTGGCCTGAGGATAAGACAGAAAAGCTAAAGAGCGTTGGCACTTATACAAAGCCAAATTTAGAGCGTATAGTCGAGCTAAAGCCTGACCTTGTAGTTACTAGCTTTCACTCTGATGGTGTAAACGCCGACCTTGCTAAATTTGGTATAAAGACACTTACGATGCAGGCAAATAGTGTAGACGATATTTGCAAAAATATAGAAAAAATGGGCGATATCACAGGTAAAAAAGAGCGTGCCAGCGAGCTTGTGGCTAAGATAAAGCAGGACTTTTTAAAATTTCAAAACTCAAAGCTAAGCGGTAAGAAAATTTTAGGCGTTTATGCAGCTACCCCACTAGTTGCTTTTAACGATGCTAGCTTGCCTGGGGATATGTTTACTAAATTTGGTATGAAAAACGTAGCAGGTGGGTTGGCTGGAGCGATGCCGATCGTTCAAAATGAATTTATCCTAGCGCAAAATCCAGACTTCATAATAGTTGTAGGCATGAAAGATGGTAGTGATTTTTTATCGCAAAATCCAGTGCTAAAAGCAACTAGTGCGGCCAAGAACTCTAAAATTTTAAACGTCCCATCAAGTCTTGTCTTGCGCGGTACACCTCGCATAAATGAGGCCGCAAATGAGCTATTTAACACGCTTAACAAGTGAGTATACAAATGTTTAACAAACGTATAAAAGGTCATAGCGTAGCTCCTTCAAAAAGACCTGATATGGTGAGTGAAGATGAGCTGTGGGAATTTTTAGAGAGTGCACCAGATGAAAATGAAGGAGTCATCTATATCCATGTGCCATTTTGTGACAATATATGCTCGTTTTGCTCGATGAATAGGACAAAGCTTGAAGACGAGCTTGATGAATATACAAAATTTTTACTAAGCGAGATAGAAAAATACTCCGCCACGAACTACTTAAAAAGCAAAAAAATAGGTAGTGTCTATTTTGGTGGCGGCACCCCAACGATATTAAAAGAGAGACACTTGGAGCAGGTGATAAACGCACTTAAGGACAGCTTTAATATCCTGCCTGAGTGCGAATTTAGCTTAGAAAGTACGCTTCATAACCTAAATATAAGCAAGCTTCGCCTTTTAAACGAGCTTGGCGTAAATCGATACAGTATCGGCGTGCAGACATTTAGTGAAGCTGGTAGAAAGCTGCTAAATCGCACGCATAGCTCGGAGGCAGCGATAAAACATCTACGTGATCTGCGTGAGAAATTTAGTGGAATGCTTTGTGTAGATATCATATATAACTATCCTAATGAAAGCATCGATGAGGTGGTAAGAGATGCTAAGCTAGTGCGTGAGCTCGGCATTGACAGTGCGAGTTTTTATTCGCTTCAGTTTTTAGATGGCTCGGTGCTTAGCAAGACCATAAGCGAGGATTACTATGACGTAGAAGTCGATAAGAGCTTACACCACGCATTTCTAGACGAAATTTTAAGTCAAGATGACTATGAAATTTTAGAGTATACAAAGGTGGCCAAAAAGGGTAGGGACCAATATAAATATATAAGACTATCTCACGTGGGTGCTGATGTCTTGCCTCTTGGAAAAGGAGCTGGCGGCAGGCTAGGTGAGTTTGGTATCTATAACATGAGCCAAAAGATGAAAGTTATGGGTCGCATGACTGCTAGGCAGATGGAGTTTGATAGATTTGTAAATCTTTTTCAGTATCCACAAATAAGCCTTGAGCGTGTTTTTAATTTTGTGAGCCAGACGTGTGCTAATGAGCTTATGGATCTTTTTAAAAAATGTGAGGAAAGTGGATATCTAAAAATCGAAAACGACTCTTTAAATTTTACAAAAGATGGCGTATTTTGGGGAAATTCTATCGCAAATGCAGTGATGGAAATTTCTAAGAAGGAGTTTTTATGAAAAGTATTGTGATATATACATCAAAAAGTGGAAATACAAAAAAGATAGCAGAGGCTATTGCTGGTGAGCTTAGCTGTGAGGCGATAAATTTTGCCAATGCAAGTGAGATAAATTTGAGCGAGTTTGACTTTATCGCGCTTGGATACTATATAGATCAGGGCTCACCGGAGAAGGAATTTAAAAAATTTATCTCTCAAAGTGTAAAAAATAAAAAAGTGGGTTTTTTTATAACCCTTGGTGCTGATGTACCAAGTGCGCATGCAACACAGGCCATAGATCAAGGCAAAGAGCTATTTATGCAAAATGGCAATGAAATTTTGCGCACGTTTATCTGTCAAGGTGCGATTGCCCCTGAAGTAATAGAGCAACTAAAAAAACTTGGTAAAGCTATGCCTGATGATCCGAGATTTGCTCTAACGCCTGAGCGACTAGAGCGATGGGAGCGAGCCAAAACGCACCCAGATGAGGCTGATGTAAAAGCCGCAAAGGAAGCATTTAGAGGGGTTAAAATTTAAACTCATTTTGTGCCTATTTTTGCTCTAAAATTTTTAATGAGCCTGTAAAATCTTATTTTCATTAGTGAGTGTGCTGTGATTATAAGATTATAATCAATCCTTGCTAGTAAATAGAAAGCTAAAATTTACTGCAACAATATGCTCTAAAAGTTAACTAGCTTTGTTGCTCTTATAACTAAAATTTATGTGGGAGATATTTGCTTTAATGTGAGTATAAAATTTTGATTTTAGCTTCTAGCTCAAATTTGTGTGAAATTCGAGCTAGATTAAGGCTTTTAGCCTTCGATGTAGTTTTTGAGTTTTCTACCAACTTTTGGGTGTTTTAGTTTTTTGATAGCTGAGCTTTCTATTTGGCGGACGCGCTCACGAGTGACATTTAGGGCCTTGCCGATCTCCTCAAGTGTGCGGTCACTCTCATCCTCAAGCAAGCCAAATCTCATCGAAATAACCGCTTTTTCACGCTCATTTAGTTGCGAAAGCACATCGTCAATTTGCTCTCTAAGGTCACTTTTTAAAATTTGCTCTATCGGAGAAAGAGAGCTTTTATCCTCTACAAAATCTCCAAATTTACCGTCTTCTTCGTTTGCGATAGGAGCTTCAAGACTGATAGGCTCTTTTGTTATTTTGATGACTTGTTTTACCTTATCAACGCTTAGCCCAACCTCTTTTGCGATAACGCTTACATCAGGCTCTTTTCCCTCTTCTTGGAGGTATTTGCGGTTTATTTTGTTGATACGATTTATCGTCTCTATCATATGGATAGGTATCCTAATCGTCCTTGCCTGATCGGCGATCGCACGCGAAATAGCTTGGCGGATCCACCATGTGGCGTAGGTTGAAAATTTATAGCCTTTTCTATATTCAAATTTATCAACCGCTTTCATAAGGCCAATGTTACCCTCTTGGATGAGATCCAAAAATGGCAAACCCCTGTTTGTATAGCGTTTCGCGATACTTACAACTAGACGGAGGTTTGACTTAGCCATTCTAGCTTTTGCCTCGTCAGAAATT
Source organism: Campylobacter concisus (assembly GCF_002092855.1). NCBI lineage: Bacteria > Pseudomonadati > Campylobacterota > Epsilonproteobacteria > Campylobacterales > Campylobacteraceae > Campylobacter > Campylobacter concisus. Next base: position 53,647 of record NZ_LVLC01000012.1, on the reverse strand, counting down.
TTCTTTCCACGTTTGATCTGCTCTAAAATTTCTTTTAGCCTTGTTGGCTCAAGATCAAAGCCTTGCTTGCTCGCCTCTTTTGTAGTAAATAGCTTTTTGATCTCGACATAAGTTGAGACCATTGTAGCTTCTGGCACACGAGCTGCGATCTCTTCTTTGCTAAGCTTTATGATATCTTTTAAGATACTTTTGTGATTTTTCTTAAGCTCGTCGCTAAACATCGGTAGGCGATACTCCAAACGTTTTAGCTCTCTGTCAAATTCGTCGTCGCTTTTTAGTGCTGTCTCCATTGATTTTACGATCTCGCTAATTAGCTTGCTTGTTGGGCCAAGATCCATTAGCTTCTCTTTTAAAATTTTCTTTTTAAATGCAAGAGTCATCTTTGAAGCTGTGTCATCGCTCTCAACTTTATCTTGTTTGTTTGCAGTCTTTAGCCACTCTTTTTTTGCCTTTTCGAGGGCCTTAAAGCTCTCTATAACTTTTTCAGCGCGCTTATCGTTTTTGGCTGATTTTTTAGGAGCTTCGTTTTCTTCGTTCTCTTCATCTTCCTCGTCTATATCGTCTTCACTATCTTCATTTTCTTCGTTTTCACTCTCGTCTTCAAAGCTCTTAAAAAGCTCTTTTACACGGCGTTCTCTATTGATGAGCGGCTCTTTATAGTCAAGTATAAAATCGATCAAAAATGGCACAGAACAAAATGCATCGATAATGATATCTTCGCCAAGCTCGATCCTTTTGCTGATCTCTACCTCTTCATCTTTTGTAAGAAGCGCGATCTGCCCCATCTCTCTTAGATACATCCTGACAGGACTATCAGATCTTGACCACTCTAAAAGGTCACTTTCGCCTGAAAGATCGAGATCCTCGTCGATATCTTGATCACTTTTTTGAGCGTTTTCTTGACGCTTTTTAGCATCGGCTAAATTTCTAAGCTTTGCGGCCTCAGCAGATGTGATGAGCTGGACTTTATTTGTTTTTGCTAGTTGTTCTATCTTTTTTACTATCGTAGCAGTCGGAGCTTTGTCTAATAATTTTACTAATTTTTCGTATGTTAAAAAGCCTTTTGCATTTTCAGCGAAAAGCTCTTCTATCTGAGAAAAAGAGTCTTTTGCGGCGCTCATAAATTTCCTTTCGAATCGTCTAATTGTGATTTAAGTGTTGTTTAAAAGAAAGTGGATTATACCCAAATTTTTTAAAAAGTGCATCAAAACAGTGAAATTTTATCTATACAAAGCTACCGCAAAAGTCTAAAATTGCGGTAGCTATAAAATTATTAAAACGTCATTTCAAATGTTAGCTTGAAATTTCTACCAGGTGAGTAAAATCTAGCAAGGCCCCTGCCAGTTTCTTTATTTACCATATTATTTGTGCCAAAAGTTCTTATACTTCTTGCACTATCCCAGCTTGTGTATTTTCTATCTGTGATGTTATACACACCTGCTGTAAATGTGAAATTTTTCATCGGTCTGTAAAATGCTACAAAATCAAATAGACTGTATGTATTACTGACATATCTAACATAAGTATTTTTTGCATCTGGATCGTCTTTGGCATAGATATTGTAAGTATCTTCTGGACGTTTTGCTTTTACGTGCGTCATATATAGATTTGCTCCAAATTTATTATTTTTGGTGTGATATCCAACGTTATAGACAAATTTTGCTGGCTGGATGGCATTCATTGGAGCGTCTAGCTTGCCACTTTCATCTACTGACATTCGTCCTTTTTGGTATAGGTATTTATAGCCGACATTAAAGCCACTTAGTCCACTATAAACTTGCTCTAGGTCTAGATTTGCACTTAGCTCAACACCTCTTACGCGAGCCTTTGCTCTATTTACGTTTTGATATTTTTCTACTGGCATTCTACTACCGGCGTTACCGTATGTTAGCGTACCACGACCGATGTACTTTAGATCGATGAAATTTTTATAGTCAGTTTGAAAGAGATTTATCGTAAAAAAGCTAGGCGAGTTATGAAGAGTTACAGCAAATTCTTTTGTTTTTGCGATCTCAGGCTGAAGGGCTAAATTTGGAAATATCGTAAAATCAGGATGCTGAAAAGTAAAATAAATTTCATCAGATGTTGGAGCTCTAAAGCCATTTGCGTATTTTGCCTGAAGTCTTATGTGTTCAAATGGGTCAAAATTTGTCGCAAGTGAATACGAATGATGTGTAAAATCTCTCTTTTGACTTGCTAGATATAGTGCATTTTCTTCAGCGTTTTTGGTTTTTATCCTTTTTGCTTCTTCTGGGCTAGTGCCAGGTGGTATGGTAAAAGGTATAAAAACACCAGCAAAAAGATCAGTTGGTAACTTTGGTGTTTTGCCTGGTATGTAGCTTGGATTGTGTGTTATTTTGTCAAATCTATAGTTTAAATCAACGCTTAAAATTTCAGTCAAAGATATATCATCACCTAGATAAAATGCCTTTGTCTTCGTCTCAACAGGTATCAAAAAGCTAAATTTATCATCCTCATGTCTACAAAGCGTACTGTACTCATTTCCGCCGTGAGGCATACATTTGTCTGGTTGCCAGTTTTGAGATAAGCCTGTGCCTTTGTTTGCCATGCCAAAGAAATATTTCGCCCACCATGCCTTATTATACGCCTCATAGCCTTGCCTATTTACCATGCTTTTATCTGTTTGATTATAAAGCCCACCGTATTTTAAGGCGTGATCCATTTTAAATAGACTAAATTCCTTTGTTGCATCTAAATTTAGCTGTTTTGTATCGGTATTTAGATCCCTGTCTTTCCAGTTATTTTCAATGTATCCTGGAGCTCTTGGCAAAAGTAGTTCCTCAAATCTATTTTTTGGAGTAAGTTCTGCATATTTTCCATTGCCATCTGGCATATTTTGTGGAGTTAGATCGTAGGTTTCATATTTTTTAGTTGTTTTATTAAAAAGTGTTAAAGGTTTGGAACAATCATACTGGTTGCAATCAACAAGAAGTTTATCTACTCCACGATGTGTTCTTCCATAGAATGTTTCGTCTACTTCGTTTCCATGACTATCAAACACGATATCTTGAGGAAAAGTGAAGCCAGCTCCAGGCCAAGGCTCTTTTTCTACTTGTCTCATTTCTAAGTCACCACCATATTTATCTACCAGTTTACCTTCGTTATTTAACTTTAATCCTGATGGATTTAGCAGGCCCTGACAGTCATTTTTATCGCAGTACTCATCAGTCCTTGCTTTTAGCTGGATCTTTTGTTTTGAGTAGGTTAGCTTCATGCTATCCCAAAGTGGATTTTCATCGTAGTTTTCGTATGTGTAAAAGATATTTTCGCGCTTATTTTTGTCATTTACGTGCCTTGTGTCGGTACTATAGACTATGTCATTTGTATTACCACTTTGAAAAAGAGCAAATTTATACGACCAGTCAGTACCTACTGTCTCTTTTGTACTTCTATCGATTCCTACGCTAAAGCGGTTCGTTTCATTAAAATTTACACCAAATTTAAATAGCCTACTATCTGTATTTATGGTATAAGGATCTGGTTTTTCTCTCTCTTTGCCAAGCACGCTATCATCGTATGTCTTGTAACCCCAGTTTTTCATCTCATGACCATCTCTTTTTGTAGTGATAAAGAGAATATCAAACCATTTTGCTCGTGCGGCCATCGTATGAGAAAATAGTTTTTCATCGTTGGCTGATGATTTTTGTGCTTTAAAGCCGTAAAACCAGTCTTTTTCTGTAAGATAGTCTCTGGCGTCTTTTGTTTCAAACATTACAGAGCCACCAAGTGCACCTGAGCCGGTTTTTATACTATCTGCTCCTTTTGTAATATTTACTTGCTGGATGTTTTCTATCTCTACGCCATTTCTTGTATTGTTAAAATTTCCATATCCTTCAAAGAGATCCTTAAATCCCTGTGATGAAAGTGTTTCAGCTTGATTAAGTCCATCGATACTGATAGCCACACGGTTTTCGTCAACGCCTCTTATAGCATATCCGCTAGAGCCAAAGCGACCAGTCTCAACTACGCTTACACCAGTGTCATAGCGCACCATATCTCTAGTATCGCTTACTTGTTGTTTGGTAAGCTCACTTGCTGTCTTTTTTACTTCACTAATCTTTTTATTCTTTACGTTTTCTTCTTCCGCAGTTACCTCTACTCCGCCAAGTTCAACTTCTTTTATATTCTCACTTTCTTGGGCCAACAAATTTAAGCCAGCACAAAACAAAACAACTAGTGAAGTCTTTTTCATAATAGTATGTATCCTTTTTTGTATTTTTATTGTTTTTAATAGTCATTATCTATATTGAAGTCGCAAATCTTAACATTAAATAAATAAATTATTTATTAAACTTTATGAAATATTTAATAATTAAAAAATTAAAATTTTGGAACAGCTATTGCTTTAAAACCGTGACAATAATTAATTTTAGGAAAATGCATGCAAAATGGTTATTATCAAGCCACTGCTGGCATGGTAACGCAGTTTAACAGACTAAATGTGATCTCAAACAATCTTGCAAATGTAAATACGATCGGCTACAAGCGAAATGACGTAGTTATCGGAGATTTTGCGAGAATTTTTAAAGAGACACAAGATGAGCTTCCACTTAAAAATCACACAAAAGATGGAGCAAAATTTTTAAATAGAACGCTTAATCGCGTGCCACAAGTGAGCGAAGAATACACCGACTTTAGTGCTGGTGGCTTTAAATACAGCTCAAACACGCTTGATTTTGCGATAAAAAGAGATGACGCATTTTTCTTAGTTGATACCCCAAATGGTGTAAAGCTTAGCAAAAACGGCTCTTTTAGCCTTGATGGCGACGGCTATATCGTCACAAAGGAGGGCTATAAGGTTTTACCAAGTGGCTATGAGGCACAAAGCCCCGGTCAAAGAGGCATTCAAGTACCACAAGGTGAGGTGCTAACTGCTGATAAAAATGGAAATTTATACTCAAATAATAATCAATTTTCTAAATTTTTTATCGCTCAGCCAAGAGAGATAAGAGATCTTAAAAAGGTCGGCGACAACCTCTTTGAAACTAGAAATTTTAACGACATCACAGAGCTTGATGAGGCTGATAGCGTAATGCAAGGATATGCTCAGATGTCAAACGTAAACCCAGTTTTAGAAATGGTTGGTCTTATAGAAACCCAGCGCTTAGTTGATATGTATCAAAAGGTTATGACAAGCCACATGAACGATCTTAACCAAGATGCTGTTCAAAAACTAGCTCTAAAAGCTTAATAAAAGGATAAAACTATGATGAGATCACTTTACACTGCGGCCACTGGCATGATAGCTCAGCAGACGCAGATAGACGTAACCTCACACAACATCGCAAACGTAAATACCTATGGATACAAGAAAAATAGGGCTGAATTTGCTGATCTTATGTATCAAGTTATGGAGTACGCAGGTACGGCTACAAGCCAGACTACCACAAGCCCAACAGGCATTGAAGTGGGTCTTGGCGTGCGTCCAACGGCGATAAATAAAATTTTCTCCCAGGGCTATTTCAAAGAGACCAGCAACAACCTAGATATGGTAATAGCGGGCAATGGATTTTTTCAGATTCAGCTGCCTGATGGCACAACAGCCTATACTAGAAATGGTGCATTTAAGCTTGATGCAAACGGCACTATTGTAAATAGCGATGGCTATCAGCTCATCCCTCAGATCACAGTCCCTGCAAATGCGACGCAAATTTCTATCGGCACAGATGGCACCGTATCAGTGCTCCAAGCAGGTGAGAGAGAGATGGCTCAGATAGGTCAGATCGAGCTAGCAAATTTCATAAACCCAGCTGGCCTTCACTCAATGGGTGATAATAACTATCTAGAAACAAGCGCTAGTGGTAACGTGGTGGTAGGTGTAGCAGGACTTGACGGACTTGGTACGATCAGACAAGGATTTGTCGAGATGAGTAACGTCCAACTGGTCGAAGAGATGACTGATCTTATAACTGGTCAGCGCGCATACGAGGCAAACTCAAAGGCTATAACTACGAGTGATTCGATGCTTGAAATAGTAAATGGGCTTAAAAGGTAGGTAGTATGAACGCGACTCTAGCTATTGTTGGGCTTATACTACTTTCTTTTACGCTTGAGGTATTTTACTTTTTAAACAAAACGCCAAAAGGTAAGGACTCGATAAAACAGACGCATTAATTTGGGCGAAATTAAAATTTGGCACAGTTTATCTAAAATTTCTGCTTTTAAGAGCAAGAATAAAAGCATCTTTTGCTTAATTAAAAATTTTTAAGCATACTGCATGCTTCTTCCAAATCAAGCTCACAGGCTTTTTTGCAGTAGTTTTTTGCTCTATTTTTATCTTGCAACACACCAGCATCTCCAGTTTCATAAATGAGCGCAAGAGTATAGCAAGCAAATGCATTTTTTAGTTCGCAAGCCTTATTATAAAGGCTAAGCCCTTCTTCTTTCTCTTGTGCTAGAGTGTCTTTTCGTAGATATATATTTCCTAAAAAGAGACAACTATGTGGATTGCCTAGTTCGCAGGCCTTGTTCGCAATAGCTGCCATTTTATCGCGCTCATTGTTGTCAAGGTAGATATATATAAGATCGGTGCAGCTTTCTACGTTATTTAAAGCGCACTCACTTTCAAGCTTAGTGATATCAAAATTTTTACCCCAAGAAAAAAGAACACAAAGTAAAATTAAAATTATCTTTTTCATCTTTTGGCTCCATAAATTTTTATTATTTTATAAAATTAGCTCCATTTTTACTCTAAATTTTTCAAATTTTGCTAACATTTCGGCTTTTTATGAAGGTAAAAATTTGACATTTAAATATGTTTTTAAACTATCCATCCCTATCTTTATGGGCTATTTCCCGCTTGGTGTTGCATTTGGCATTTTGGCTAAAAGCATGGGTGTTAGCACATTTATCGCCGTGGCACTTAGTACATTAGCATATGGCGGAGCAGCACAGTTTATGATGCTCTCGCTTTTTAGCGTTGGCACGAGCTATATTGAGGTCTTTATCGTGAGCTACCTTGTAAATTTGCGCCATACTTTTTATGGAATTTCACTTTTAAAAGAGTATAGTGGGATCAAATTTAGGCTTTTGAATATTTCGTTGCTAACAGATGAGACTTTTGCGATATTTAAAAATTTAGGGCTAAAGGACGCAAGTGAGCGAAGTTTTGTCTTTACATGGCTAAATGTACTTTCTTGGTCTTACTGGGCGGCTGGAACGCTGCTTGGAGCGATACTTGGCGACTTTATCAAGGCCGATACAAAGGGGCTTGAGTTTAGTTTGACCTCGCTTTTTATAGTGGTCGTCATCGAGATGTTTAAAAATGATAAAAATTACCGCGTGCTCTTTGTGGCGATCTTTTTTGGTGTGCTTGGAGTGAGCCTATTTCCAGCTAAATTTGTGCTTGTTGGCTCGATGGCGCTTTGTTTTATATTTTTGATTTTGTTTAAGGATAAAATTTGATAAGTGTAAGCTCAAGCGAGATGGTGTTATTTTTGGCGGTTGTTGTAAGTGCAATCGCAACTTTTATCACACGTGCGACGCCGTTTTATGCGTTAAGAAACTATAAGCCAAACCCTTATTTAGACGCCATTGAGAAACACATGGGTATGATGATAATGGTCGTTTTGGTATGCTACGGGCTAAAAGATACTAAGTTTAGCGAGTTTCCTTATGGCTTAAGCGAGATAGCAGCAGTTTTTATAGCTATTTTGATGCATTTAAAATTTAAAAATACCCTTCTTAGCATAGTCGTTTCGACTGGAATTTACATGCTTTTGATAAGAATTTTTTAAATAAATATAAAATTTAGAAGTTAATAATTTTTTTAAATAAATGGCATTATAATGACTTTGCAAATTTTAATGCAAAGGAGCTAAAATGCGTTTAATCTTTAAGGCGGTGTTACTCATGATTTTAGGTGCTACTTTAGCAGTTGCTAAGCCAACCATCTACATTCTAGCCACTGGTGGAACGATAGCAGGAAGCGGCTCAGGTTCGCTTGACTCTAGCTATACTTCTGGAACTGTTACGGTCGATAAACTAATCGCAGCCGTGCCAGATATCAACAAGATCGCTACCATAAAAGGTGAGCAAATTTCAAATATCGGCTCACAGGATATGAACAATGAAGTTTGGCTAAAGCTTGCAAATAGAATAAATGAGCTTCTAAACAGCGGCAAAGCTGATGGTATCGTCGTTACTCACGGCACAGACACTATGGAGGAGACAGCTTACTTTCTAAATTTAGTTGTTAAAAGCGACAAGCCAGTTGTACTTGTAGGTGCGATGAGAAATAGTGGCTCACTAAGTGCAGATGGCCCACTAAATTTATTTAACGCTGTAAACGTAGCTATTAGCAAAGATAGCGTAGGTAAGGGCGTTGTGGTTACTATGAATGATGAAATTCACGCGGCTCGTGAGGTGACAAAAACTAACACTACAGGCGTTGATACATTTAAATCACCAAACAGCGGCAAAATAGGCACAGTCTTTTACGGCAACGTAAAATACTATATGAATCCGATCAGAAAACACACAGCAAGCTCAGCTTTTGATCTAACTGGCGTAAAAGAGCTTCCAAAGGTTGATATCATCTACTCTCACGCAAATGACAACCCTGACTTTGTAAATGTGGCTGTTAAAAACGGCGCAAAAGGTATCGTTAGCGCTGGTCTTGGCAACGGCAACCCTTACTTTAGCGTACTTGACGCACTTGGCGAGGCTTCAAAAGCTGGCGTAGTGGTAGTTCGTGACTCACGTGTGGGAAGCGGCGAGACAACTATGAATGGCGAAGTTGATGACGCAAAATACGGCTTTTTAACAAGCGACAACCTAAACGCTCAAAAAGCTAGGGTGCTTTTGATGCTTGCTCTTACAAAAACAAGCGACAAAGCTAAAATTCAAGAGTATTTCTTAACTCACTAAAAAGAGGCGGCTTGGTCCGCCTTTTAAATTTAAGCTATAAATTTGATCGCTGGATCTGATTTATGGATTAAATTTTTATATTTGTTAGCTAAATTTCAAGGCTTTTTATGGACTTCTTACTCTTTTTCGTCACGCTTGCTCCTATCTCGCTAATGCCAGGCATCAACATGACCTACGCTATGAGCGTTGGCATGAGCTTTGGCTATAAGCACTCGTTTTTTGTAATGGCTGGACAGCTTTTAGCGATCACGTTTATCTCGTTTAGCTGTATGCTTGGCGTGGGCGCAGTGCTGCATCATTTTGAGTACGCATTTAAGGTGCTAAATATCATCGCAGGGCTTTATATGCTCTATCTTGGTGCGATGCTTCTTTTTGGCAAGGGCGAGCTTAGCATAACAAGCGTCTCAAATTTCCCAAGCAAAAAGCAGATGTTTATAAATGGCCTGGTTGTCAGCGTCTCAAACCCAAAGGCGTGGATATTTTTCTCGGCTTTACTGCCTACATTTTTGGACAAAGACGATCCCTTTAGCCTAACTCGTATGTGCGCGATCGCGGCAACGCTCATTTTCATAGAGTTTTGCTCGCTAAATATCTACGCGCTTGGCGGAGCTATGCTAAAGGAATTTTTACAAACGCACCTAAGGCTACTTGAAATTTGCACCGCCATTATCGTTTGCACGATCGGCGTACTTTTATTATTTAGATAAAGGAGAATTTATGAGCGTAACATTTAAGGTAAAAAACAAAAAGAAACTTTTCGGCGGATATGAAAAGGCGCTAAGCGAGCGTGAAATTTCAGAGGTTATAGAGGGATTTTGCTTTTTTAATGGTCAAAACGACGAGCCGAGCGAGCTTTCGCTAAACGAAAACGTGATGATTGCTGGCGTATGGCAAAAGAGCGCTCGCGGCTTTGAGCTAAACTATAAAGATGGAAAATATATCGTTCGAGTCTGCACTCCAAGCGGCGTTGGCGACTGGCGGATCGCGCTTGAGCTACTCTCAAAGCTCTCAGCCCAAACCGGCTCACCAATAGAGTGCGACAGCGAGGAAATTTACGATGAAAAGCAAATTTTAAAATTTGATTATGAAGCTGACATAATGTGTGGACTTGAAGCTCTAAAGGACGCAAAAGAGGAAAATCAAACGCTTTATATCTATGGCGTGGAGCGCGACGTGGCGTTTGACGCGGTTATGATAGATGAAATTTTTGCAAGTGCCAGCCCTGTGGCTAAATTTGATGAGATGATGAGGCAGGTGCAGTATCTTGACGCTTATAGTGCAAGAGAGAATTTATACGAAGATAAAAACGGGAATGAAATTTTTGGCGCGTATACGCTTAGTGAAAATTTACCGACTATCTTGCCTTACGCTCCCTCTCCTTCGTGGCAGGCGCAAGAGGTTCTAGGAGAGCGCAAGATCTCGCGCTGGATACTTACGCTAGTCGTCGGCGTAGACGATAGGGACGCGCACGTGCTTGGTGAATGCGAATATGGCGCTTTTATGGCAAATCTGCCAAAAGAAAAATATCGCTTCATAGACGCCGCAAATATACTGGTTGAGCCGCTTAGCGAAGAAGAGATGAGAGAAATTTTTAAAAAGGCAAATGAAGCTTAGGTTTAAGTTAATAAACCGCAAGGAAATGAAAATTGCCTCAGGCTTGCTTATAAATTTAAACTTATAAAAGCTGGGATTTTATCGGTATTGTCGCTTTTTAGGCTAAATTAGGCGAAATTTAGCCTAAACTAATCTAGGCTTTGCGTGATTTAAAAAAGGATAAAAATGAAAATTTTAAAAACTATTTTAGCGGCGGCATCGGCGGTCTGCTATCTAAACTCGGCCGTTTTACCGCAAAGCGACTGGAGCAAAAAGGATCTAAAAGGCGAGGTCAAAAGCATGACGGCTACGGAGTACGAATACTCTATGGACGGCTCGGGCGCGCTAGAAAATACGCGCGTGAAGCGGACGGAGTTTAACGAAAACGGCTATATACTGCAAGAAACCGAGCACATAAACGGCGTACCAAACAGCTCGGTTTTGTTTGAATACGGCAAAGACGGGCTAATCCGCAAAAAATATCAAGACAGCGCCGTTTATCTCTACGAATACGAATTTGACGGCGAAAATTTAGTCGCAACGGCCAAAGAGCAGCATGTGGAGGATAAATTTTACCCCCGCACGGAGAAAACCACTTACGGCAAGGACGGCAAAATGATCGCTAGGGCGGCGTATTCGGGCGGGACGCTAGTGACGGACGATAGCTACGTCTACGACGAAAAGGGCGTTTTAACGCGGATAGAAAATAATATGGAGCCGCGGCACGCCATAGTGATAAGCTTCGAGCGCAAGCCAAACGGCGAATACGAAAAAATCACGCAAGCCCCAAACTCAAAATGGGTTTATTACTACGCCGCAAACGGCGACGAGATGGAGTATACGTCGGTGAATTACTTCGGCTCTGAGGCAAAAATCTGGCAAATCTTGCAGTTTAAAGACATAACGAGGGACGAGCGTGGAAATTTGACGCGTAAAAACTCGGTCAAATTTAAGCCCGCGGACAAATACTACGAAAACGGCGACATAACGGAAATCGGCCTATATAAAAAGCTAGAAATCAGCTACGAATACTACTAAAGTGAATTTTTGAGCTAAGGTTATTTTTCCGAAAAAATTTCGCCGTTTATTATAGATTTAACCGTTAAAAATCCGACTATCAAAATCGAAGCGACTAGAGCCGCAAAAGCGCCGACTCCTAAAACTAAGTAAAAATCGCTTTGCGTAATTTCGTAAGCTTTTAAAAACGCTATGGAGCTAGCGGCCGTCGGGAAAGTAAAAGCCCACCACGATAGGGCGAATTTGAGTTTAATAAATCTTTTATACGAAAAAAGTATAAGTGCCGCGAAAAATACGTTTATATTAAGCAGTATTGCCGCAAAAGCGTCGAATTGCTCAGTTAATTTTACGTATCCCAAAAACGCCATAGCCGGCGGCGCTAGCGTAATGACTAGCGTCGGGACGAATTTGTCGGCTAGCTTATCGCAAAAAACTAACCTATAAAATATAACGGCGAATAAAATAATCCAGAAAAATAGCCCCAAACTAAAATAATACCAGATCGCTTGAGATTTTTCGGCTATGATCGGGATTAGCAAGTTGCCCACTACGGGGATAAACCATGCCGGATTTAGCGTCGCGATATCGAATTTTTCGTCGATCCAAAAAGAAATTACGTAAAGCGTAAAAATCGTTTGCAAGCCTAAAGCCGCGTAAAAAAGCGAGTAGTATAGTCGCGGCGCGTCTTTGTAGGCTAGAGCTAAAAGAAAAAGCGAGATGATGAATCCGCCGAAAAAATTTATCCTTATAGGGTGCGAAAATTCGGCCTTTACCTCTTCTTTAAATTTTAAAAGCTTAAAGAGGTAAAACGCCGAAAGTAGGCAAAATACCGTGCAGTCTAGCGCTCTAAGCGCCGAGAATATCTCGCCCGGTAAATCAAATATCTCGCTTAATTTCTTATAAGCCGCGCAAAGCCCTCCAAGCCCCATAGTACCGGCAAAAAGCATAATCGGCAGCGATTTTATTTTGCTTTGCGAGTCGTTTTTCTTAACGTCGTGCATTGTTTTTCTTTTCGTATTAAATTTTTATGCAATATTACCTATAATAAGGTTAAATTTTTGTAACGAAGTCACGAAAGGGCAAAATGCTAAGCGAAGAGTTAAAAGAAATTTTGCGCGAGAGGTTTACGAATAATTTCGATCTAGCAAGCGAGGATCTAAATGCGATCTTTGCCAACGCGTATTTAAAAACCGTAAAGAAGAGCGATATATTTTACTCCGGAAACGATTGCTTCGGATTTATCCTTATACTAAAAGGCGTTTTAAGAGCGTTCGTGTCGTCTAGCGCAAAGGAAATAACGATATTTAGACTAACTAAAGACGAGAGTTGCGTGCTGTGCGATACGTGTTCTATAAATTCGCTAGAAAATAAAGTAAGCGTAGAAATCGAGCAAGATAGCGAGATCATCGTTATTCCGGCGCGAATTTACAAACCTCTTAAAGAAAAATATCCGAGCATTTTAAATTTTACTCTAAAAATCGTAGCCGATCGGTTTGCCAGAACCATAAACGTTATGGAGCAGGCTTTGTTTTCGCCGCTTTCGGCGCGGATTATGAATTTTTTATCCCAAAGCATCGAAAATCTAAACGAAAATTTTATAAAAATAACTCACGAAGAGCTGGCGAATCATCTAGGAAGCGCTAGAGAAGCGGTATCTAGGGTGCTAAAAGAGCTTGAGAGAAGCGGGCAAATAACGCAAAGCCGCGGCGAAATAAGGCTAGTTTCTTAAAATTCTCGTTTTAAGGTAACATTGTTACGGATAGGGCGGCCTTTTTTATGTAGCATTTCATAAACTCGTTTTAAAGGAGAATTTATGAAAGGACTGCAAAGAAGAGACGCTTTAAAGCTAATGGGGGCCGCTGGACTAGCCGCGAGTATGAGCGGTTGTTCGGCAACGGGCGGCGAAAACGACGATATAAATTCTAAAATCGTCATAATGGGTGCGGGACTTAGCGGTATCGCGTTGGCGGCTAAACTTAGAAGAGATATGCCTAGCGCCAAGGTAATTCTCGTGGATAAAGACGAGAAATTTCACTACCAGCCGGGCTTTACGCTAATCGCCGTCGGAATTTACGAAGCTAGCGACGTCGTTTACGAAAAAGCGGATTATATCCCGCAAGGAGCCGAGTGGATACGCAAAAACGTATCGGAGATAAAGCCCGAAGCCAATCTACTCGTCCTAGACGACGGGAGCGAGCTGGGGTATGATTATCTAATCGTAGCAAGCGGCGTGGAATACGACTTTGAAGCCGTTAAGGGGCTGAGCTTAGAGGATATTAACGATACGAGCGGTAACATATCCTCCGTCTATACTCTACAAGGCGCCGTAAAAAGCAACGAGCTGATGAAAAAATTCTCTCAAAACGGCGGCGCGGCTGTATTTTGCGATCAAAAAACCCCGATGAAATGCAGCGGCGCAAATAAAAAAGTAACTTGCATGAGCGAAGATAGGCTGAGGTTGGCCGGCAACCGCGATAAAGGCAGCGTTAATCTTTACGTCGGCGGCGGCAAGCTTTTCGGCGATCCGACTTATGCCGCGGCGATGACTCAAATAATGATAAAAAGAAAGATAAAATTTAATCTTCGCCACCAAATCGTAGCCGTCGATAAAAGCTCAAATACCGCTACTTTCGAGTTTTGGACGGCGTATAGGCAAAACGGCGAAGATAAAATCGCGTCCGAGCTAATCGACGTAAAATACGACTGGCTTCACTTACCGCCTAAGCAAAAAGGAAGCGAAATTTTAGCTCGCGCCGGCCTAACTAAAGAGGGCGACAAGCTAAATTTCCTAGCCGTCGATAAATACAGCCTGCAAAGTACAAAATTTAAAAATATATTCGGTATCGGCGATATTTGCGGATTTGCGTCCGGCAAAACGGGGGCTAGCGTTAGGAAAATGTATCCGATCTTAGCTAAAAATTTAGCCGATACGATAAAAGGACGAGAACCTAGCGAGAAATTTACCGGATATACGGCTTGCCCTTTTATCACCAAATACGGCAAGGCTATAATGGTAGAGTTCGACTGGGAGGGAACGGCTCCGACGTTAGAGTGCTTCGGCGCTACCAGAGAGAGCTATATGAGTTGGCTGGTTAAAATTTATGGATTTAAACCTATGGTTATGAACGGAATGCTAAAAGCTTTAGCTTAAAGGAGATAAAATGAGCGTTTTAGATAAAACTATACGTTTGATTATAGCGGCGATTTGGTTTTTTATTTTCGGATTTATTTGCGACTGCTGGTTGTGGACGGTCGGGCTAATTCCGCTTTTAACGGGATATTACGGTTACTGCCCGCTTTATAAAATTTTTAAGAAAAGGTAAAAATATGGTAAGCGCGAAAAGTAGAATTATTAGGGTCGTACTGGGGCTGATTTTTACGGTAGCGGTTTGGTATTTTTACGAGAGCTACTGGGCGTTAATCGGGTTAATCCCGATTATCGTCGGCGTTACGGGTTTTTGCCCTGCGTGTAAATTCTTAGGCAGGTGTTCTTTAAATTTAAAAAAATAAAAGGGGGTGTTAAACGCCCTTTGCCTTGCCCTTTAGCCGCTTAGACCGTAAATTTTATTCGCCGTTTGATGAATTATTTAGCTACTTTTGGCTAAAATCTCGAAAATTTAAAAAAGGCGAAACGATGAATAAAGTTTGGAAATTCGGCGACAATATCGATACCGATATAATTATCGCCGCCAGATACTTAAATACTTCCGACGAAAATATCTTAGCAAAACATATAATGGAGGATGCCGATCCTAATTTTAGCGTCAAGATAGATAAGGGCGACATTATCGTAGCGGGCGAAAATTTCGGCTGCGGTAGCTCTCGCGAGCATGCTCCTATCGCGCTTAAAGCTGCCGGTATAGGCGCGGTGATAGCTAAAAGCTATGCGAGAATTTTTTATAGAAATAGCTTTAATACGGGACTTTTGATACTGGAAATCAAAGAAACGGACGAGATAAACGAGGGCGACGAACTAAAAATAGACGTAGATAACGGCGCGATCGTAAATTTAACCAGCGGCAAAGAGTATAAATTTAGCCCTATACCGCCGTTTATGCAAGAGCTTTTAAACGCTGGCGGACTTATAGAATACGCAAAAGTAAAGTTGGATTAAATAATGAGAGAATATAAAATTTGTGTTATAAAGGGCGATGGTATCGGTCCTGAAATAATCGACGAAGCGATAAAAATTCTAGATGTAGTAAGTGCTGAGTTTGGTATGAAATTCGAGTACGACTATAAGCTTATGGGCGGTGCAGCTTATGATGTATTTGGTGTGCCTTTGCCAGATGAGACGCTTAGTTCTGCTCTAAGCTCTGATGCTGTGCTTTTTGGAGCGATCGGCGGCGAGAAGTGGGATAGTTTGCCAAGACATCTAAGGCCAGAGAGCGGACTTTTAAAGATTAGAAAAGAGCTTGAAGCTTATGCAAATTTACGCCCAGCCATCGTTTTTGATGAGCTAGTGGATGCTAGCACACTAAAGCCAGAGGTTTTAAGAGGCGTTGATTTTGTCGTGGTTCGTGAGCTAACGGGCGGACTTTATTTTGGGCAGCCACGTGAAAAAGGCGAAGATAGAGCGTTTAATACGATGGTTTATTCTAAAATGGAGATAGAGCGCATCGCAAAGATCGCCTTTGAAACAGCAATGCTTCGCAAGAAAAAGGTCTGCATGGTCGATAAGGCAAATGTGCTTGAGACAAGTCAGCTTTGGCGTGAGGTGACTAGCGAAGTGGCTAAAAATTACCCTGAAGTAGAGCTTAGCTTTATGTATGTGGATAATGCAGCGATGCAGCTAGTAAGAGCCCCAGCAAATTTTGACGTTATACTTACTGAAAATTTATTCGGCGACATTTTAAGTGATGAAGCGAGTATGGTTTGTGGCTCGATAGGACTTTTGCCAAGCGCTAGTATGGGTGGCAAAGTGGGAATTTATGAGCCAATACACGGCTCAGCTCCAGACATCGCAGGGCAATGCATAGCAAACCCAATCGCAACAATTTTAAGTGCAGCAATGATGCTAAGATACGCATTTAGTGAAAATGACGCCGCAGATGCGATAGAAAATGCTGTGAAAGAGGCACTTGCAAAAGGTTATAGAACAAAAGATATCGCTGCTTTTAACGCAGTTGAAATTTGCTCAACTAGCGAGATAGGCGATGTTATCGCAGGATTTATCAAAAAATGAAAAACACAATCACTGAAGCACTGATCTACGAAGCTCAGGGGCTAAAAGATGATGCACTTGAAATTTATAAAAATATTTTAAAACAAGATCCATCAAACAAAGATGCCCTTAGCGCGATAAACCGCCTGAGCGGACTTCGCAAAGAGCGAGCGATAAAAAACGAGCAGATGAAAGAGTTTTTTATAGCGATGAAAAGTGATGAAGAGATAAATGAATTTAAAAGGTGGTTGATAAGATTATGAAGCTTGATGATATCGCTAGAATGGCAATCAGTGAGGTTAGTGCCGAGCTTGAGAAAATAGAAGCACTGCAAAACAAAAAGCAAGAAGAGCTCGAGCGAGAGAATTTAAAAAAAGAGCTTTTGGCTATAGAGTCTAATGAAAATGCACTAAATAACGAGCTAAAAGTTGAGGCAAATTTACAAAATGAGCAAGTGTTTGAGGTAAAAGACGAGCCAGCAAGTATAACAAAAAGTAGAGAGGTGAGCGAAGAGAAAATTTTCTTAGCAAACCTTGCTGAGCGCATAGAAGTGCTTTTTGAAGGGCTTAAACAAACTAGTGAACAAAATCTTGCTTCAAGGCTTGAGCTAACTACAAAATTTTTAGAATTTACCCTTGCAAATATCGAAAATAGACTCCAAAATCTCTCAAAATAAGCCATTAGACGGCTCAAAAAATGAGATAAAAATCAAAAATGAAATTTATAAAAATAGCGAGCTAGATTTTTTTAGATCGCTATTTGCTCCATTTACTTCACGTGTCTATCTAGTTGGTGGCTGCGTGAGAGATGCGTTCTTGGGGCGAGAAATTTATGATTATGACATCGAAGTTTATGACATCGAGCCTTTAAAATTTAATGAGCTAATGGCTAGCATAGGCGCTAGCGGTGTTGGTAAAAGCTACTTCATCTACAAATACAAAAACTACGACATTGGGCTTCCAAGAAGCGAGAGCAAAACTGGAAATTTGCACAAAGACTTTGCAGTAAGCTATATTAACGATCCCAAAATAGCGAGCCTTAGGCGAGATTTTACGATAAATGCCATGATGATGAATATCTTTAATGGAGAAATTTTAGACTTTTACGGTGGAAAGCAAGATTTAGCAAACAAGATATTAAGGCACATTGATAGTGAAAAATTTAAAGAAGATCCACTAAGGATACTTCGTGGTGTGCAGTTTAGCGCGAGGATTGATTTTAGCATAGCTGATGAGACGCTAGCTCTTATGAAAAGCCTTAGTTTAGAGCATCTAAGCAGAGATAGGATAAATACTGAGCTTATTAAATTCTTTCGCGCAAAGTATCTAGAAAAAGGAGCTTACTATCTTTTTGAGCTTGGACTTTTTAAAGAAATTTTTGGTATGCAAATTTCTATGGACGATGGATTTTTAAGCGATCTTAAGAGTGCTAGAGAATTTGTGGATGATGAGAGGCTATTTTTGTATCTTTTGTTTGGCAAATTTGAGCTTGACGCAAATGAAATTTTAGAGAAAATGCGTCTGTCAAAGAGCTACTTTTCTATCTTAAAGCAGCCTTATTTTAAGGACATGCCAAGCGATAAAGAGCTAATGCAAATTGCCCTAAATATGCCCATAAAATCATGGCTTGGAGCTTATAATAAAGAGCGAATAGAGCGTGCCAAGAAGCTTGGAATTTATGAGATGAAATTTGACACGAAAGTCGATGTGGCAGAGATTTTATCAGCTGGTTTTAAAAACGAAGAGATTGCAAAAGAGATAAAACGTAGGCAAGAGCTTAAAATTTCAAAATATCTAAGCGAGCGTAAGCCTAGAAAAGATTAGTCTTTAAAACTCTTAAAAGCCCATTTTGGCTAAAATAGGCTAGTTTATAACACTTTTTAAGGCAAAGAAAGCTTATGTTTAACATAGTCCTAGTCCATCCTCAGATACCGCAAAATACTGGAGCTATCGGTAGAATGTGCGTTAATGCAAATTTAAAGCTACATATCGTTAAGCCAACGGTCTTTGATCTGAGTGAAAAGGCTGTTAGACGAGCAGGGCTTGACTACTGGAAAATTTTAAATCCAAAAATTTGGGATAGTTTGGAAGAATTTTTAGAAGCAAACTTAAGCCACAAGGATAGATTTTTCTTCGCTACCACAAAGACAAATAGGCTTTACTACGAGGCTAGGTTTAAACCGGGAGATTTTATATTTTTTGGTGGCGAGAGTACTGGGCTGCCAAGAGAATTTATGGATATAAATTTTAAAAATGCCATAACCATACCAATGGGAAAAGAGGGCAGGAGCTTAAATTTAGCTATGAGTGCTGGTATTATCGCTTATGAGGCGATCAGGCAAAATATCACTGAATTTGACTTTAGGAGTGAGATTTGAGAGTAGTTTTTGCTTTGGTTTTTACCATTTTAGTGGCATTTGCGAGTGAAATTAGCATCGCAACTTATAATGTGCAAAATTTATTTGATTGCAAAGATGATGGTAGTGAGTATCTTGATTTTAAAGTAGGCGTATCAAAGTGGGACTGTGAGGCGGCTGATTCAAAACTACAAAGAACAAGACAAGTCATAAATGCACTAAATACTGACATTATCGCACTTCAAGAGATTGAAAATGAGCAAGTTTTAAAAGCTCTGGTGAGTGATAGCAAGTATAAATTTGTAAGCTTTACAAAGGAGAAAAACTCGCCTGTTGGGCTTGGGCTTATTTCAAAGTTGCAGCCAAGTGGTAGTGAAATTTTTAAAGTTCCAAACGTAAAGACAAGAAATATTTTAAAGGTTGTTTTTGAGAAGGAAGGCAAGAAATTTAGCATATTTGTAAATCACTTTCCAACTTATAAAAATGGCATAAATATGCAAAAAAAGGCTGAAAAAACGTTAAGAACGGCTCTAGGCAAAGAGAAAAATGCGATTATTTTGGGTGATTTTAACTCGCCCTTTGGTCAAAAATCCATCCTAAATGACATCATTGCAACGAGAAATTTTTATGATCTTTATAAAGAGCTTGAGCCAAAAGATAGATATTCTCACGCAGTGCATGGCAAAAAAAGAGCGATCGATCATGTTTTGCTTTCACCTAGCTTTATGGAAAATGGCGATCTAAGCTATGTTGGTGGTAGTTTTGAAGTTTTTAAACCAAGCTTTGCAGTCGATGAAAAAGGCTTTGCAAAGAGTGACCTTTACTCGGATCACTTTGCATTAAAGTTTAAAATTTCAACTGATCCAAGTCCAGTGAAAAAAGGATTTGTAAGTAAAATTTTTAAAAAAGATGAAAACAATGCCAACAAAAAAACAAGCGAGCAAAACTATAAGACGGCCGATATAGATACGCTTTTTGATCACCCAGAGGCAGTGCCAGTCGTGATTGAAAAAGTGGTTGTTATCTTAAAAGATAAGTATGGCTTTATTATCTCGAAAAATCACCGCGGAATTTATGTTTATGATCCTAAAAATAGCGTTACTGTAGGCGAAGAGCTAGATATTTTAGTAAGGCGAATGAAAATTTATAAAGATGCGCTTGAAGTCAGCTCTTATGAGATCATAAATGAGCATGGCACAAAAGATATTAGTGAAAATTTACTAGATGCATCGCAACTAAGTGAAGCTAGAAGTGGCGATGTCTTTGCTAAAATTTCGGGCAGACTAGAGAGAGGCTACCTGCATACACCATACGGTAAGATCAGGGTTTATAGTAAGAAAAAGCTAAAAGATGGCGAGTATAGTTTTGAAAACGCGAGAGTTAAAATTTACAAGAGAGAAAACCAAATCGCTGTGGAGTAGAGAGTGCAAATTTTAGATATTTTTATGATTACGGCGTTTGTTTTATTTCTTATTTTTATGATAAGAGGCGTCATTTTGCAGTCACAGGAGAAGGAGAGAGCAAGAAAAATGGTAAGAGAAAAAAGAGAAAATTTTAATAAAAAGAGTGAAATATGAAAGAGTTATTATTAGAAATTGGAGTTGAGGAGCTTCCAGCGATACCGTTTTTAAGGGAGCTGCCAAATATCAATGCTAAATGGCAGGCTGTACTTGAAAAATATAATCTTGTAAGCCCTTTTAAATTTTATTATACGCCGCGTCGCTTAGTCTTTTTTCATGAGAAATTTCCACAATCTCAGCCTGACAGCGTGGCTAGCTTTATTGGTGCGCCAAAGCAAGTAGCACTAAAAGACGGAGCGTTCACAAAGGCTGCGCTTAGCTTTGCAAATAAATGCGGTATAGATGAAAGTGAGCTTAAATTTAAAGAGATAGACGGCAAAGATGTGCTTTACTACGAAAAAGAGGTAAAAGGTGAGCCGATTGCTAGGATAATGGGCGAGATGGTTGAGGAGTTTTTAAAGAGTCTTAACTTTGGCAAGTCTATGCGCTGGGGCAACGGAGAGTTCGAGTTTATCCGCCCGATAAGATCGTTTTTGTGTTTACTTGGCGATGAAGTCATAAAATTTAATAAATTTGGCGTAGAGAGCGGTGATTCAACCTATCCACATAGAAGCATTAGCTATGACAAGATAAAAATTTCAAACATAAAAGAGTATTTTGAAGGCTCAAAGAGCCGTGGTGTCGTGCTTGAAGCAGGCGAGAGAGAAAAAATAATTCTTGTTGAGTTTGAAAAAATTAGCCAAAAAAGCGGGCTAAAGATCGAAATCGATAAAGACTTGTTAGCTGAAGTCGTGGCGATCACTGAGTATCCGACAGCACTTCTTGGCTCGTTTGAAGAGGAATTTTTGGAGGTGCCAAGCGAGGTCATCATCACTTCCATGAAAGAAAATCAGCGCTACTTCCCAGTCTTTAAAGATGGTAAGCTCGCAAATGGCTTTGTAGTCGTAAGTAACGCCATCACAAAAGATTACTCGCTCATCATCAAGGGCAACGAAAAAGTGCTAAGAGCAAGGCTAAGTGATGCGATGTTCTTTTGGCAAAGCGACCTAGCGCACGAATTTGGCCCAGAAAAACTAAAAAATATAACTTATCTAAAAGAGCTTGGAAGTATCTACGAAAAAGAGCTTAGAGAGCTACAAGTGGCTAAAAAGCTTGCTAGCAACTATGACGAGCTACTCAAAAAAGAAGCTGGCGAGTACGCGACTAAGCTGGAGCGAGCTGTGATGTTAAGCAAGGCTGATCTTACAACTCAGATGGTTTATGAGTTTACCGAGCTTCAAGGTATCATGGGTGCTTACTATGCAAAGGCTAAAAACGAGGATGAAGACGTCGTTTTAGCTATAAAAGAGCAGTATCTGCCAGACGGCGAGGAGGCGGAGTGCCCAAGCAAGGTCTTTAGCTCGGTTGTGGCGCTTTCAAATAAGCTTGATACGTTAATGGGGCTCTTTAGTATCGGTAAAATCCCAAGCGGCACCAAAGATCCATACGCTCTAAGACGTGCGGCAAATGGCGTGATAAAGATCGTTTTGGCACATAATTTGAAATTTAACGTAAAAGAAATTTTAGAAGATATCGCAAAAGATTATAAGAAATTTGACGTTGAAGTGCTTATAAATTTCATCCTTGATAGGCTCTACACCTTTTTTAATGCAAATGCTTCTATCGTAAAAGCGTGCATAAAAAGCGGCGAAAAGGACATCTTGGAGCTAACAAAGATGATAGAGGCACTTGCTAAAATTTCTAGCGAGCCAAATTTTAGAGAGAATTTCTCAACATTTAAGCGCCTTGCAAACATTATAAAAGATGATAAATTTAGCAAGGTCGATGAGAACCTCTTTGAGGTAGATGCTGAAAAATCCCTAAATGACGCATTTAGAGCAGTTGATAAGAGCCTAGCGTATGAGCCAAGGCTAAAGGCGCTATTTGCTCTAAAACCGCAGATAGATGAGTTTTTTGACAAGGTTATGATAAACGTTGAAAACGAGAAAGTGCGAAATAACCGCGTCGCAATAATCGGTCAAATTTATAGCGAGATACTAAAAGTAGCTGATATAAAAGAGATCAGCTTTTAAATTTACGCCAGCTTTAGGCTTTGCCTAGGCTGGCTTTAAATTTACTACCTAAAAATATCGAATTCTGGCTCGTAAGCCTTAGTTTTTACCCCAAAATATCCAAGAACAGAGCTAAAGAT
Source organism: Campylobacter concisus (assembly GCF_002092855.1). Lineage (NCBI taxonomy): Bacteria > Pseudomonadati > Campylobacterota > Epsilonproteobacteria > Campylobacterales > Campylobacteraceae > Campylobacter > Campylobacter concisus. Next base: position 30,917 of record NZ_LVLC01000012.1, on the reverse strand, counting down.
AAAATCATGCGAAAGGCTCTCATCTTTTCTAGTTTTTAGCCTTTTTAAAAGTTCGCTATCGCTTGAAAAGATGATGGCTGGGATGTGTTTTTGTTCATCTGGAGCGATGGAGTAAGGTAGACCATGTAAATATATACCGTTTTCACCTAGGCTCTCTCCGTGATCTGAGAAAAAGAACATGGTAACCTCAAATTTATCTTTTCTTGCTTCAAGGGCGTTTATTAGCTCGCTTTGTAGATAGTCCTCATATAAAATGGTGTTGTCGTAGGTATTTGCTATCTCATCTGGCGTGCATTTATTTAGCTCGGCAGTATCGCAAGTTGGGGTAAATTCTTTAAATTTGCTTGGGTAGCCTTTGTAGTAGATAGGGCCATGCGAGCCTTGCAGATGTAGCACGATAAAGGTGGTGGAATTTGCATCTTCGATGACCTTTTTGGCCTCATCAAATATCACTTCATCAAAGCCTTCTGCTCTATGATCTGAAGTATGATTTTGATCAAGATTGTCACAAACGCCCTTGCAACCGCCGCTATTGTTGCCAAAAAAGTATGTTTTTATACCAAGTTTATTGATGATATCAACTAAATTTTCACGAGCTTTTGCTTCACGGTTGCTAAAATTTTTTCGCTTTAAGTCTGAAAATAAGCAAGGCACACTAGTCTCTGTGGCTGTTCCACATGAGTAGAAATTTGTAAAACTTACCACATCTTTTTGCTTTGTAAATTTATTCGTATCATTTTTGGGGTAGCCATTTAGTGAGTAGTTTCTACTTCTTTGCGTCTCGCCAACTATCAAAACTAAAATTTTCTTTTTATCATCAGCTAGTGCCGCATCATCTGCTACATAAGTAAAAGGTAGTGGTTTTTGTGTAATCGATTTTACTAGCTTTATAGCTGAGTAGATGGGATAGTATGGGAGCAATGCGGTTCTTAAATTCGAATGTTCTCTAAAAATAAGATAAAAATAATTGCAAATATAAGAAAAAGAGTATAGAAAAAGAGTGGATTATTTTATAAAAAGCCATAATAATAGGACTCAAATGTAAATGGCTAGAAATTTCAAATAAAAAATAAGATTATTTTTTCTTGCCTTTGGAGTTTTTTGCTTCAGATTTTTTGACTTTCGCATTCTCTTTTATGCTAAGTTTTTCTTTAACTTTTTGCATATCGTTAAAACCAATACCTTGGACTTTTTCAAGCTCATCGATGCTTTTAAATTTATGGGCTTTTCTGTATTTTATAATGTTTAACGCTTGGCCTTTACTTAGCCCAAGCTCCATTAACTCGTTTTTGCTGGCTGTATTTAGATTAGCGCCATATGCAATGCTTGCAACTACCAAGCAAAGTAAAATTTTAATCTTCATCTTATCTTCCTAAAATAATAATCCATCGTTTTCTTGATCTTGTATGATGTCATTTGCAGGCGTATTTTGAGGTAGTGGCGAGTCGTTTGTGTAGTATTCGTCGCTACCTCCATAATAGCCTTTATAAACACCATCTGGCTGCTCAAATGCGCGTCTTAAAGTAGGATAAAGCTTAATGTAGCCTTCCATAAATTTCTTAAACACAGGTGCGGCTGTTCTACCACCACCCTCAATCTTTTTCATAGGGCTGTTGTCATCATTTCCGTACCATATTATCGCTTCGATATCAGGCGAGTAGCCGCAAAACCAAGCATCAATGTTGTTATTTGTCGTGCCGGTTTTGCCAGCGATCTGGATGCCATTTACTTTTGCATTGCGTCCAGTGCCGTTATTTACGACATTTTGAAGAAGTGTCGTCATCAAAAATGCTTGTTCTGGTTTTAGCACTTGCTTTCTTTGTGGCTCATAGTCCATCGACGCACCAAAGCTGTTTTCTATGTGTTTAATGAGCGTAGGCTCGACCACTTCGCCATCGTTTGGAAACATCGAGTAAAATTTCGCAAAGTCAAGTGGCGAAATCCCAAAACTTCCAAGTGCGATAGATAAATTTTCTGGGATATCGTTAAAGCCCATATCCGTAAGCTGTTTACGAACCGAGCTAAGACCAAGATCGTTTAGCAAATTTATGGTTGCGAGGTTACGTGACTGGGTTATGGCTGATTTTATAGTGATATATCCTTGAAAGCCACCACTATAATTCTTTGGCGTCCACTCTTTGCCATTTCCCATGTCAAATGTCCTAGCGATATCAGCCACTTGAGAAACGACTGAGTAACCGCTATCAAGTGCTATTTGATAGATAAACGGCTTAAAGCTAGATCCTGGCTGGCGCTTGCTTTGAGTGGCGCGGTTATAGCTGCTTTTTGCATAGTCAATACCACCAATTAGTGCCAAAATTTGACCACTTTGTGGATGAGTGACTACTATAGCTCCATTTAGGATTTCTGCATTTGCTTTTTTATCGCGCTTTAAAATTTCATTGTAGCCATAAACTAGAGCTTCTTGAGCGATCTTTTGAACATTTAGATCAACTGTGCTTTGTATCTTATAACCACCAGTTTTTATATCGTCAAATTTCTTTGAGGCCTCTTTTATTATCTCATCGACTACGTAAGGGGCTTTATTTCTTGTGAGTGTATCGTCAAAGACTGCTGGCTCTTCAAGCACACCCTTGCGGTACTCGTCCTCATTTATCCAGCCAATGCTATACATTCTCTCAAGCACTCTATTTGCACGGCTAAGCGACAAGTCAAGGTGCTTTGTAGGATCATAGGTACTTGGAGCTTTTGGCAAGCCAACTAGCATGGCAACTTCTTTTATGCTTAGCTCATTTAGCTCTTTTCTAAAATATCCCTCAGCTGCTGTTTTTATGCCGTAGTAGCCATGTCCAAAATAGACGTGATTTAGGTATCTTTCGATGATATCTTCTTTGCTAAGCTCGCTTTCAAGCTTCATGGCAAGCACGATCTCTTTTATCTTTCTTGTAAATTTCTTCTCACGGCTTAGAGCCAAATTTTTAATGAGTTGTTGTGTTAGTGTTGAAGCTCCCTCTACTAGCTTTCTAGCTTTAATATCTTTTATGGCAGCCCTTGCCATAGCTTCTACGTTTATGCCGCCATGCTCAAAGTAGCTCGTATCTTCGATAGCTACGAGTGCTTCGATGACACGTGGTGGGATGTCGTTATATTTTACGTAAATTCTATTTTCTTCAAAGATATTTGCGATGAGTTCGTTGTTTCTATCAAAAATTTGCGTTGTAAGCTTTGGTTTATAATCAATAATAGCGTAAGCATCAAATCTAACTTGTGAGTAAAAATATAAAAATGCTCCGCCAAGTGAAATGGCAACTATAAAGATAAATGCCAAGATATATTTCATAAAAATGCCTTTAATATTTTTAAATTTAGTCCCATGGCCGTGCTAGTTTCGCCGTGCTGGGAGATGATGTATTTTTTATTAAAATTTTCTATCGTCATGGCTCCAGCCTTACCTCGCCACTCGCCACTTTCTAGGTAGCTTTTTAAATCTTGCTCGCTAAATTTAGCAAATTTATATGTGGTCTTGCTCACGTTTATAAGCTCAAATTCGCCTAAAAATATCATCGCCGTATAGACGCTGCATTCGTTGCCACTTTGTAAATTTAGCATGGCAATCGCTTCTTTTTCGTCCTTTGCTTTACCTAAAATTTTATCCCCACACGCCACACAGCTATCTGCAAAGAGTAAATTTTTAAGACCTATATTTTCTTTTAAAAATTGCTCTTTTTTAGCTTTTACGACGTTTTGGACATAAATTTCAGGCTTTACATTTTTTTCTATCTTGCTCTCGTCAAACTGGAAAGAAATTTGAGTGAAATTTATACCAGCTTCTTTTAATAAATTTGCCCTTGTTGGCGAGCTTGAAGCAAGTGTTATCATAAAAATACCTTATAGCTTATACCAAGATAAATAGCTGCTAGAGAAGCTAATAAATTTAGCGGTGTGAAGTAATAAATTATAACGATCAAACTCTCATTTAGCTCGATCATTTCATGCGATCTTAGTGCTTTTAAGGCCTTTTTGTATCTATAAAATATATAACTTAAATTTAATAGCAAAAATAGTTCTATTGCGCATTTTGTTGCCACCATCGCACTTGCCATAGGATTTGTCAAATTTGCATCATAAAATCCAAAAATTATAACTATGCTTGTCGCTATCACGCAAAGGATTAGTATGAAAATTGCAATGCCAAAGCGTCTTATAATGTGAAGTAAGATGTGATAGCGTTCCTTGTCTTCAAATTTATTTTTTATAAAGTAACTTCCAACAAGCACAAGACCGGCTTGTAGCCCCACAAAAAGAGCTACAAAGCATACATGCAAAAATAGTACTACTTGGTCAAATTTTATAAAAGCTATATCGTAATGACTCATTTTTCTAAGGCTTGCCTTGCGTACTCAAGTGAGTCTTTTATCGCATCTTCTATCATTGATGCATCTTTGCCACCGGCTGTTGCAAAGTCATCTTTGCCACCGCCATTGCCACCTAGGATTTGCGCTGCAAATTTTACCCAAGCACCAGCTTTTAGTGGAGCATTTTTAACTCCAGCTGCAAGAGAAATTTTGCCACTCTCATCAGCTTGGATTAGCAAAATGGCAGCACTTTCATGCTCGTTTTTAAACTCATCTATCAAAGTTTTTATATCTCCACCATCTACGCTTGTAACGCAAAGTTTGGTTTTATTTATATCTAAATAGACTAGCTCATGAGAATTTTTAGCATTTTTTAGTTTATCTTTTAAAACTCTTAGTTCATTTTTTAGCTTTTTGATCGCATTTAATGGCTCGGTGCTTTTTAACTCATCTTTTAGCTCGTCAAGCTCAGCTCTAAATGACTTTGCTAAATTTAGCGCAGCTCTTGAGCAAACAGCCTCGATACGCCTAACGCCAGCACTTACGCCACTCTCTTTTATGATGAAAAATGATCCTATCTCATCTATATTTTTTACATGTGTGCCACCACAAAGCTCTTTGCTGACGTCGCCAAAGCTCACAACTCTTACTTTGTCGGCATATTTTTCGTTAAATAGCGCGATAGCTCCGCTTTTTTTAGCCTCTTCAAGCTCCATAACCTGCGTTTTTGCATTTGCACCGCTTAAGATCCACTCATTTACAAGGTTTTCGACCTTTGAAATTTCTTCGCTAGTAAGCGCCTTTGGATGAGAGAAGTCAAACCTTAACTTATCCGCTTCTACACTTGAGCCAGCTTGAGCGATATGCGTGCCAAGCACGTTTATAAGGGCTGCATGAAGCAAGTGTGTGGCGCTGTGGTGACGCGCGATCTGGGCTCTATCACTGCCAACTTCAAGCTCTACTTCATCGCCAACTTTTAGCGCCGCGCTAGTTTTTACTAAAGATAAATTTAGTCCATGAAATTTTTGCGTATCAAGCACATTTGCTTTGCCTACTATCTTACCGCTATCACCGCACTGACCGCCACCTTGAGCGTAAAAGGGAGTGATGTCAAACATCACCCAGCCCTCTTTGCCAGCGTCTAAACTATCTACATTTTTAAATTCTTCATCAAGCAGGGCTAGAATTTTACTTTTGCTTTTAAGCTCTTCGTAGCCTATAAATTTATTCTCGCCAAATTTCTCAAGTAGCTCTTTAAAATCGCCCTTTGCACTCTTATCGCCACTGCCTTTCCAAGCAGCTTTTGCACGTGCTTTTTGCTCGCTCATAAGCTCATCAAACCTTGCCTCATCGACTTTTAAGCCCTTTTCTCTAAGCATATCAGCTGTTAGATCAAGTGGAAAGCCAAATGTGTCATAAAGCTTAAACGCAGCCTCTCCGCTAAAAATTTCTTTTGTATTTTTAAGCTCGCTCTCAAATAGTTCTAAGCCACTCGCGATTGTCGCCAAAAATCTCTCTTCTTCAAGCTTGATCTGCTCTTTTACAGCCGCTTTTTTCTCATTTAAATAGGTGTAGTGCTCGCCCATAAGCTCGCAAACTTTATCGACAAGCTTATACATAAATGGCTCTTTTATGCCTAGCAAGTATCCATGGCGGATCGCACGGCGTAAGATACGGCGAAGCACGTAGCCACGGCCTTCTTTGTCAAATGTCGTACCTTGAGCTAGCAAAAATGTGACCGAGCGGATGTGATCGCTTATGACGCGGTAGCTAGCGCCACTTTCATAGACGTATGGCTTGCCGCAAAGCTTTGCCACTTCGTTGATGAGTGGCATAAAAAGTGTGCTGTCGTAGTTGCTAAATTTACCTTGTAAGATAGCAGTAACGCGCTCAAGCCCCATGCCAGTATCGATGCTTGGTTTTGGTAGTGGGCTTAGTTTGCCATCCGCGCTTCTTTCATACTGCATGAAAACAAGGTTCCAGATCTCTAAAAACCTATCTCCATCGCCACCCATGTAGTCTTCAGGTGTGTTAAAGTGCTCAGCACCTTGATCGTAAAAAATTTCACTACAAGGACCACATGGTCCAGTATCTCCCATTTGCCAGAAGTTATCGTGATCGCCAAAGCGGTAAATTCTCTCTTTTGCGATGTGAGTGCTCCAAATTTCAAATGCTTCATCGTCGCTTTCATGAACGGTTACATAAAGTTTGTCTTTTGGTAGTTTTAGTACTTCTGTTACAAATTCCCAAGCGTAAGCGATCGCCTCTTTTTTGAAGTATTCGCCAAAGCTAAAATTTCCTAGCATTTCAAAAAATGTGTGGTGGCGCGCTGTGTAGCCGACGTTATCAAGATCGTTGTGCTTACCGCCAGCTCTTATGCAGGTCTGACAGCTAGTGCGAATAGGTGGTGTTGGGCGTGGCACCTCGCCTGTGAAAATGCTCTTAAATGGCACCATTCCAGCGTTTGTGAAAAGTAGTGTTGCATCGTTTGGCACGAGTGGTGCTGAAGCTACTACTTCGTGACCTTTTGATTTAAAAAAATCAAGATATGCCTTTCTTATATCTAAATTTTGCATTTTTATCCTCGTTAGTTTTAAATTTTGCTCGATTTTAGCTAAAAATCGTTTGTAAATTTATAAAAAAATACAAAATTAATTTTTGCTTAATATATTTTATAAATTTATTTGTTTAAAAGCGATTTGCAATTAAAATAGCCTAAAAATTTATAACTAAAAGGTCTTTAGTGAAACTCAGAATTGGCATTGTTGGATACAATCTAGTTGGCAAGCGGCACTATATGGAGCTGAGGCGTTCTGACAAATTTGAAGTTTGTGGAGTTTTTGATAAAGAAAATAGAGATGATGCTTGCAGAGCTCCGTTTTTTGATGAGTTTAAAAAATTTATAGAAGTTGCCCAACCGCAAGCTGTCGTACTTTGTTTGCCTCAACATGAGATCGTAGAGGCCTTTTGTCAGTGTGCAAAGTATTGCCAAAATATCTTGATTTCAAGGCCGATATTTAAAAGTGTGAGCGAGCTAAAAGAGATAAAATATGCCTCAGTGGTAAATAAAGTAAGAGTTTGCACTGGCATTGATGAGCGCTTTAATCCAACCATCGTTTCATTAAAAAAAGCACTTTTAAAAGAAGAAGAAATTTATAGCATTTCAATTGCGCATTTTAGACCACTTTGCGAAGGAAATATTATAAATGAGCTTTCACTTTGCGATATAGACCTTGCGAAAAATTTAGTAGATAGTGAAATTTGTAGCTTTTTTTATACTCAGGCAAATAAAACAAATACCAAAATATGCGACAATGTTGGAATAAACATTAAAATGAAAAATCAAATTTTGGTGAGCATTACCGATTCGTTTTGTGGTTCATTAGAACGTTTTAAAATAGAAGTAAATGCCAAAGAAGGTGTTTATTTTGGTGATCTTATTGATTACAAACTTCACAGAGTAAATGAAAATGGTCAGATGAATTTAAAAACCGATCCTTTAAACAATGAAATAAAAGCCCAATATGATGCCTTTTATGATCTTTGTCAAAGCGGCGAAAGTAGCGAGCTTTCAAGCATTGATGATGCGATAAAAATTAAGGAGTTGTTTTGATGAAAAAGGCACTTTTGCTTTTGAATATGGGTGGGGCAAATAGCCTTGCTGATGTAGAAATTTTTCTAAAAAATATGTTTAACGACCCGTATATTTTGGGTATAAAGAATAAATTTTTAAGAAAATTTGTAGCTTTTATGATCACAAAAGGTAGGCTAAAAACGGCTAAGCATAACTACGAACAAATAGGTGGCAAATCGCCTATTTGCGAGCTTACGGCTAAGCTTTGCGATAAAATTTCAAGCTTACAAAATGAGTTTGATGCAGTTGATTTTGCGATGAACTATACTTCACCATTTGCAAAAGATGTGCTTAAAAAATACGAAAATTTTGATGAGATAGTGCTTTTGCCACTTTATCCTCATCATTCACAAACTACGATAACTTCGAGTTTAGATGATTTTAAAAAAGCAAAAGATGAGCTAGAGATAAAGGCTAAAATTTTGCTTTGTGGGCCATTTTACGATGATGAAATTTACAACAAAATCATAATCTCACATATAAAAGAAGCCATAAATAATATAGATGTAAGCGATGTGGAGCTTATCTTTTCGGCTCATTCGTTGCCTCAAAAAATTATCGATAAAGGTGATGTCTACGAAAAGCATATAAATAAGCATGTGCAAATTTTAAGCAAAATGATAAAAGATAGTGGATTAAACTTCAAAGAGATAAATTTAGCCTACCAGTCGCGTCTTGGGCCTGTAAAATGGCTAGAGCCCTCATTAAATGAAATTTTAGCAAAGTGTAAGAGTAAAAAGGCTCTTATCTATCCGCTCTCTTTTTGTATTGATAACTCTGAGACCATTTTTGAGCTAGTTATTGAATATGCAAAGATCGCAAAAGAGCTGAATTTTAGCTTTTATAAGGTTGTTTGGTGCCCAAATTTTAGTGATGAGTTTGCTAGTTTTATCTTACAAAAAGCAAAAACAGCCAAAGAGATTAACTTTTAGGAATAAATCTTGCTTATAAAATATATCTCAATATAGTAAAAAAGGAGATATATGAAGGTACAAAATAACGACATAATCGATTATTTATTGCAATCAGGCTCAAGCAAAACTAAGGATAAAAAAAATAGTTTTGATGAAATTTTAAGCCTTGCTATGGATAAGATCGCAAGCGATGCAAAAATTTCAGATAAGATTGAACAGTTTAAAAAAAGACTTACTGAAATTGGCGCAGTTGGTTTTATAAGTGAGCTAAATTCTAACAAGATAGAAGAGAAAATAGCCCAAAAGAAAAAGGAGCTAACTGAACTTCTAGGCATAGATGATCCCGCAAAAACACAGGATCAAAAAAATGAGCTGCTTAAAATAATGGATAAAATTTTAAGTGATTACCGCAAAGAGCTAAATGTAGCACTTGCTAATCAAGCTCTGCTAGAGAAGCAAAAAAATCTTAATAGTAAGAATAGTAGCTCGGTTAATTTAAGTTCTGTTTTAAACGAACTAGGACTTGCTTAAAATTTATATAAAAGATATTTAGACCTATATAACTTTGCCAAAAATCTATATTTTTACGGCAAAGTTATGCCAAATTTTATAGCAGCCCCGTATATTATTGCGCTAATTATTCCAGCAAAAAAGCCAGCTACCATATCATCGCCCATTACGCCAAGGCCACCTTTTACATTGCGGTCGATCCTGCCTATTATCGAAGGCTTTTTGATATCAAGCACTCTAAAAAGCACAAGCGAGAGTATGAGTTGAGAGATTGTAGCTCCGCTAATGGCAATAGCAAGCCAAACTCCAGCAACTTCGTCTATAACGATAAAACTTTCGTCATGAGAATTTACCTTTTTTTCAAAATCATCAATAACGCTAATGCTTACCAAAAATAGCAAAATACTAGCTAGAAAAAGCGTGGTTGATGATAAAAAATAAAGCACAAAATAAGCTACCACAGCACCAGCGATAGAACCCCAAGTACCAGGTGCTTTTGGCAAAAGCCCAAATCCAAAAAATGTTAAAAATAGTTTTTGCATAAATTTCCTTAAGTCATCGATGATGTTTGATAAAGCTTCATAAGCTCTTCGTAAAAATCGCGGTCAGTTTTGTTTTCAAGTAGCCCTGAATTTACAAAAAGGTCATCGCAAAGCTTTTGCACGTCTTTGAATCGATTTGTAAAGAGTTTGCTTAAAACCAGTGCAGAAATTTCTGGCCTCACAAGAATGGCTGGTGGCATAATGCCGTTAAATAGCAGCTCTTTGATAACATCTGGATGATATTTGATCTGATGATGTTGTCCGTGCGGACAACTTTTAGTGCTAACTAGCGTCTTGCATTTGTTGCAATAAACTAGCTCTGGCAGTACGATTACCTCTAAATTTAGGTCGTTTTTATAAATATCAAGAATCGTATGAGCTTCATTGTGATCAAAAAACATTCCAATTCCTGAGTGGTTTTGTCCGATGACTAGCTTATTTGCTCCAAATCTTGAAGCAGCGATGCACTCAAGTGTTGGGTTTGCATGTGAGCTAAAAAGAGTCGTATTTTTTAGAGCAAAGACAAAGACCTTTTTTATCGGTAAATAATTTTGTATAAAATAATCTAGCACTTGCTTTCTAATCTCGTAATCAACGTGCTTTTCTTCGCGTGTTCGTATTAAAAAAATGATTACTAAATCAGCTTTGTCAATAGTCATTCTAACAAGGCGCTCGTGAGCTCTATTAAATGGATCGGCCGTTAAAAAGACAGCCGTTATCTTTTTGGCGCCATCTTCTTTTATTAGATCATTTAGTGCGTTTTTGCTTATTTGCATACTTTCATCATAAAGCTCAAATTCGCCACTAATACCGTATTTGCCTAAATTTAGCTCTTTATCATTGCTGGCTTCGTTTGCTAAAAATATATTTTTAGCTCTCATGCTCTCGTCAAATTTAAAAACCTTAGCAACATTGATGTGTCCAACGATCTTACCATCAAGATTTAGATTTACCTTTTGTCCAGGAACAAGCTTGCTAGCAATATTTTGATTTAGCTCGCCAAATGGAGCAAATCCAAAAGAATACGGCATCGGCTCGCCATTAAAATAGCCTTTTTTGCTCACCTCTTTTATCTGTTCATCGTCCATCAGCGAGTCATAATCTGAGAGAATTTTATTTTTTATTAGCTCCAAAGCACCAAAAACTTCGGTATTGATTGAAATTTCGCTATTTTTTCTTGCTGACGTCATATTTCTTTCTCTTTTCCCAAAGTGATTTTCTAGAAATTCCAAGCTTCTTGCTAAGTTCTGTATCAGGGAATTTATCTTGATAATTAACGATTATGTATTTTATGTATTCATCGATCGTAACGATCTCATCGATATTGAAATTTTTATCGCGTCCTGAAAGCTCAAGCTCGTCAAATGGTGCTTTTTGTGCAAAATCGTTAGTTGAGATCGCAACCTTTTTCTTTTTGCAAATTTCTAAAATTTTCTCTTTTTCTTCTTGTTTTAGCTCCTCTAAATTTGTCATATAGATTAGCTCATCACCATTTTTGGCTAGTGCCTTTTCAAGCTCAGAGAAACAGGCTTTGCCTAAAAATAAAAATGGTAATTTGCAAGCTTTTACGTAGCTAAATATAAATTTATCGCTGTATCCGCTTTTGCTTGATTTTAAAAGAAGTGGAAATTTTATCTTTTTTGCCTCAAAGCTAGAAATTTCATACTCTTTTAAAGTGTAATTTACGTAGCTTTCATAGTTTTTGATCTCGTTTTTGAAATTTCTAAATTCCTCAAAATGCTTTATCTTTCTAACTAGCTCTTCTATCATAAATGGCTTTTGGATGTAATCAACCGCACCTGCTTGGATCGGTTTTAGCACAGTGTCGCTATTGATATAAGCGATTAATAAAATGATGATAGAGCTTTTAAATTTTTCGATAACAGGGTAAAAATCCTGTCCTGGAAGTGTGGTAGAAAGTAACACTACATCAAAATTTTCAAACTTCAATGCCTCTTTTACGCTTTTAGCGATCTCGCAGTCGTAGCCAAAATCAGCTAGTTTACTAGCCATCGAGCCAGCTAGGTAAATTTCATTTTCTACTATTAAAATTTTCATATTTGCTTCCAGTTGTAAAATTTAAGGCTTGCACTTGCCATTACGGCGATCCCTTCGCATCTGCCAACAAAGCCAAGCCCTTCAGTAGTAGTCGCTTTTACATTTATGCGGCTCTGGCTTAATTTTAGAGCTTTTGCGATATTTGCCTCCATTTTTGACTTTAGCTTTGAAATTTTTGGTTTTTGCGCCATTATCGTAATATCAGCGTTTGTTAGCACAAAGCCCACGCTTTGCACCCTTTTGTAAGCTTCCTCAAGCAAGTAAATGGAGCTAATATCTTTAAATTTAGCATCCGTATCAGGAAAAAGCTCACCTATATCGCCAAGTCCAGCAGCTCCCAAGATAGCGTCAGTTAGTGCATGAAGCGCCACGTCGCCATCGCTGTGAGCTTTTAGCCCAAACTCATAGTCGATCTTCTCACCACAAAGAACCAAAGGACGACCCTTTTCAAACTCATGCACGTCAAAGCCGTTTCCCACAAAGACTTCAATTTCTGGCTCTTTTAAAGCAGAAATTTTAGCAAGATCCTCTTTGTAAGTGATCTTTCTTGCCATCTCATCGCCTAAAATTTGCCAAACGCTTGCGCCAATGGCTCTCATAGCTGAGCTATCATCTGTGTAAATTTCACTGCTGCTAAGAGCTTTTTTAAGAAGTGCTGTGCGAGAGAGTTGCGGTGTTTGGATAAGCTTTATCTTATCTCTATCAACCACATTTTCGCCAAGATAAGCAGTGTCTGCGATCTTTAGCGCTGGAACTACACAATCAGCCTGACTCGCTGCCTCTATAATCTTGTGAAAAAGTTCGCTTGAGATACAAGGGCGAGCGATGTCGCTAACTAAGACAAATTCGCTATTTACTAGCTCAAGTGCGTTTTTTAGGCTATCTTGCCTGGTTTCGCCGCCATCAACAAATTTATAATTTGGAGCAAATTTTGACATATATTTGCACTCTTTGCTAACGACAATTATCTCTTTGAATGTGTAAAAGTTACTCAAATTTTTAGTAGCAAATAGCCAAAGTGGATCACTTCCTATTCGAAGCCATTGCTTCTTTACTGGTAGCTCAAAACGGCTAGAATTTCCTGCTCCAAGCATTATAAGTGATATATCAAGCAAGATAACTCCTTTGAAAATTGTTACAGAATTATACATCTCAAAACTTCAAAATTTCTTTTTAAAAAAGTAAATTTTTAAAAGCTTATTTAGTTAGTTTAAATCAAAAAAGGACTAAAATGAGGTTTTTAAAAATCAAAAAAGGCCTTATATGAGAGATAAGACGCAGATGTATTATGCTAGGCGCGGCGAGATAACGCAAGAGATGAGCTATGTGGCAAGGATCGAAGGGCTTAGTGAAAATTTGGTGATGGATGAGGTTGCAAAAGGTAGCATCATCATCCCATCAAATATAAATCATAAAAATTTAAAACCAATGGGCATAGGCAGAAAGCTAAAGACAAAGGTCAATGCAAATATCGGCAACTCAAGCTTAAGCAGCGACATTTGTGCTGAACTTAGAAAGCTTGAAACCTGCCTAGAATTTGGCGCTGATACGGTTATGGATCTAAGTACGGACGGCGATTTAGACGCTATTAGAAGTGCGATCATTGAGTATTCAAGCGTGCCAATTGGCACAGTACCTATGTATGAAATTTTAAAAGAGGCAAAAGAGGTTACCAATATCACAAATGAACTCATTTTAGAGATACTTGAAAAGCAAGCGAAGCAAGGAGTTAGTTACTTTACGATACACGCTGGATTTTTGCGTGAGTTTTTGCCACTTGTTAAAAAGCGTAAAATGGGCATAGTAAGCCGCGGTGGCAGTTTAAGCGCAAGCTACATGTCAAAGCTAAATAGACAAAATCCATTTTATGAAATTTTTGATGAAATTTTAGAAATTTGCGCTAAACACGATGTCTCACTCTCGCTTGGCGACGGCCTTCGTCCAGGATGTCTTTATGACGCAACAGACGAGGCACAGCTTAGCGAGCTAAAGGTGCTTGGAGAGCTTACGCTTCGTGCGTGGGAAAAAGATGTGCAAGTGATGATAGAAGGCCCTGGTCATGTGCCATTAAATCAAATTGAGTATAATATGAAAATCGAACAAGAGCTCTGCCATGATGCCCCATTTTACGTGCTTGGACCGCTTGTCTCAGACATAGGTGCAGGATACGATCACATCACCTCGGCGATTGGTGGCACGATGGCGGCATATCACGGTGCTAGCATGCTTTGCTACGTGACGCAAAAAGAGCACCTTGGCTTGCCAAATGAAAATGACGTAAGAGAGGGCATCGTAGCTCACAAGATAGCAGCTCATGCCGCAGACGTCGCGCTTGGCAAAGCTGGAGCTATCGAAAAAGATCATGCGATGAGTGATGCAAGATACGCATTTGATTGGAACAAGCAGTTTGAGCTTAGCTTTGATCCAAAAAAGGCTAGAGAGCTTCACGATGAGAGCTTGCCAGAAGACACGTTTAAGAGCGCTCATTTTTGTTCGATGTGCGGACCAAAATTTTGTGCATATAAAATTTCAAAAGATCTAGAAAAAGGAGAAAAATGTTAAATAAAGAAGAGGTCTTAAATAGGCTAAAAGGTGTTATATATCCTGGTTTTGAAAAAGATATAGTTAGCTTTGGCTTTGTAAAAAATGTAGAAATCGGCGATAAAATTTTAATCGAGGTCGAGATCGTTAGCTCAAATCCCGATGTGGCAAACGAGCTAAAAACGGATATCAAACGTGTCATGGGCTCAAATGAATATGTGCTAAATTTGATCCAGCCAAAGATACCTGAGGAGAAAAGTAACACTCAAAGTGGTAAAAATATTGCACCACAAGTTAAAAATTTCGTAATGGTAAGCTCAGGTAAAGGTGGTGTTGGTAAATCAACTACAACTCTAAATTTAGCCATCTCAATGGCAAAACTAGGCAAAAAGGTTGGAATTTTGGATGCTGACATCTACGGACCAAATATCCCAAGAATGCTTGGCGAAGTAAATACCCAGCCACAAGTCGTTGGTAACAAGCTAAAACCGATACTTAGCCACGGAGTTGAGATGATGAGTATGGGCGTTTTGATGGAAGAGGGCATGAGCCTCATCTGGCGTGGCTCGATGATAATGAAAGCGATCGAGCAGCTGCTAAAAGACGTGCTTTGGAGCGAACTTGATGTCTTGTTTCTCGACATGCCTCCAGGAACGGGCGACGCGCAGCTAACTCTAGCTCAAAGCGTGCCGGTAACGGCAGGTGTCTGCGTCACAACGCCACAAGTGGTAGCGCTTGACGATAGCAAGCGTGCACTTGATATGTTTGAGAAGCTCCACATCCCAATCGCTGGTGTAATCGAAAATATGAGTGGTTTCATCTGCCCAGATAATGGCAAAGAGTACGATATCTTTGGAAAAGGTACAACTGAAGAGGTAGCAAAAGCTTACAACACACAAATTTTAGCTGAAATCCCTATCGAGCCAGCTGTTCGTGTGGGCGGCGATAATGGTAAGCCAGTTAGCTTTTACGAGCCAAACTCAGTCACTGCAAAACGCTACGAGAGTGCGGCTGCTAGACTTTGGGAAGTGATAGAAAATATAAATAGTGATGGCGGAGCTGATAACTCAGCAATCCAGCCCGTAAATGACGGCAAGAGTGCTTGCTCGAAGTAAAATTTACAAAAGATAAAATTTAGAGCAAATTTTAAAATTTGTTCGTTTAAAGTTGGCTACCAAAATCTAGCTTTGCTTAATGCTTGGCTTAAATTTTGGAGCCAAAATGCAATCATTTAAATTTAATAGGAGAAAACATGAAAGCGATCGTAACTGTAGTCGGAAAAGATAGAGTCGGCATCGTTGCTGGCGTCTCAGCAAAGCTTAGCGAGCTAGGGCTAAACATAGATGATATCTCGCAGACTATTTTAGATGAGTTTTTTACGATGATGGCGGTGGTTTCAAGTGATGAAAATAAAGACTTTACGGCCTTAAGAGCAGAACTTAACGAGCTTGGAGAGAGCCTAAAAGTAAAGATAAATATCCAAAGTTCTGCTATCTTTGATGCGATGCATACAATCTAAGGAAAAACAATGGACATCAAAAACGTAACCGAAACGATCTCGATGATCGAAGAGCAAAATTTTGATATCAGAACGATCACGATGGGCATTAGTTTGCTTGACTGCATCGATCCTGATATAAACAAAGCTTACGACAAAATTTACGCAAAAATCACTACTAAAGCCAAAGACCTAGTCAAAGTGGGCAATGAAATTTCTGCTGAGCTAGGCATACCAATCGTCAATAAAAGAGTAAGCGTGACGCCTATCTCGATAATCGGCGCCGCAACGGACGCAAAAGACTACGTGATGATCGCAAAGACGCTTGATAGAGCGGCTATTGAGGTTGGTATTGATTTTATAGGTGGTTTTTCAGCTTTAGTTCAAAAGGGATATCAAAAGGGCGATGAAATTTTGATACATTCTATCCCGCAAGCACTTTCCCAGACTTCAAAAGTATGTGCAAGTGTCAATGTCGGCTCAACGAAAACTGGCATAAATATGAGCGCGGTACGTGATATGGGACGCATCATAAAAGAGACAGCGGCAGCTTCGGAGATGGGGTGCGCGAAGCTTGTCGTTTTTGCAAACGCAGTCGAAGATAATCCTTTCATGGCTGGTGCATTTCACGGCGTGGGCGAGGCTGATGTGGTGATAAATGTCGGCGTTTCTGGCCCAGGTGTGGTAAAAAGAGCCCTTGAAAAGGTGCGTGGCGAGAGCTTTGACGTGGTAGCTGAGACTGTGAAAAAGACGGCATTTAAGATCACGCGTATCGGCCAGCTAGTTGGCCAGATGGCGAGTGAGCGCCTTGGGGTTAAATTTGGTATCGTCGATCTCTCTCTTGCTCCGACGCCTGCTGTGGGCGACTCGGTAGCTCGTGTGCTTGAAGAGATGGGGCTTGAGGCTGTTGGTACGCACGGAACGACTGCGGCACTTGCTTTGTTAAATGACGCAGTAAAAAAAGGTGGTGTCATGGCGTGCAATCAAGTGGGCGGCTTAAGCGGTGCATTTATCCCGGTCTCAGAAGATGAAGGCATGATAGCTGCGGTGCGCGCGGGATCGCTAAATTTAGAAAAGCTTGAAGCGATGACCGCGATATGCTCGGTTGGTCTTGATATGATTGCTATACCTGCTGACACACCAAGCGAGAGCATAGCTGCGATGATCGCTGATGAGGCGGCTATCGGCGTTATAAATCAAAAAACAACAGCCGTTCGTATCATACCATTAGGCCGTGAGGGCGATATGATCGAGTTTGGCGGCCTTTTAGGAAGAGCACCTGTGATGAAGATAAACAAAGCCTCAAGCGCCGACTTCATCGCTCGTGGCGGACAAATTCCAGCTCCAATTCATAGTTTTAAAAACTAATCTTCGAAGTCCGCTTTAAATTTGCGGACTTTTTCTTAAATTTATCCTAATCTTTTCAACTGCTTTTAGTTAAAATAATAAAAATTTTAAACCAAGGAACTAAAATGAAAATTTTATCACTGCTTACGGCGCTACTTTTTGGAGCGGTATGTGGCTTTGCAAATGATGGTAAAGTAAGAAGTATCGACATCTACGTCACGCCTTACTACTCAGCAAATGCTGGCAAGGTGGAGTACGTCAAGGTCTATGACAAGATAGATGAGCTTTTAAAAAGTGGTAAAGAAGAGGACTTTAAAAAGGCTGAAAAGATCGTGCAAGACGCCCCACAAATGGTCTCTCCGATAACTCTTTTTGTCCTTTCAGCTCGCGCATACGATCTTGGACTTCGCGATGATGCGGTATTTTGGTTTTATGCGGCAAAAAATCGCGCGATTTTGCTAAGAGGTGTTATAGACATGGAGGGCGAGAAATTTACTGACGTGGTGGCCGCGATAGGGGCGTTTATGAAGCTTGTTGGCGACGTGGTCAATCCTTATACATTTTGCGATATCAAAAAGCAACAAGAGATCGCTGATAAAGCGCTTGAATGGACTAAGAAAAATGCTTATGAAGCGATGTTCTCGCCAGAATTTAGCTCACCTCACGAAGATAGAAAAGCAGCCCTTGCAAAAGGCATAGAAAAGCTAGAAGCCCGCAATAAAAAAGAGAAAGATTACTTTTTAGATAAAGATAATCTTGCTAACTTTAAAGCTATGCGCAAGCAAAATGGCACTGATGAGAAATTTTGCTTCTAAATAGCGAGAAAAACTGAAAATTTGCTTGTAAATTTAGCTTTTGCTTTATACTAAAAGGGCAAATTTACAAGCTATTTCTATTTTAAATCACGAAAAATTTACTTAAATTTCGCTTTTTTTCGTAAGAGTAGCAAAATCACAAAAAATGAGAATAAAAAATGACTTTGAAATTTGGCGAGCTTGAAAAAGTTGCAACAGATGATGGCTTTATTTGGTACGCGGAGACGTGGCTAAAAAGTGAAATCTTTGATCAGGTGCCATTTTGCCTTGTTAGCACAGATGGGGCAGACGTGGATGATGAGACTACTTTGCTAGCAGAGCGCATCGCCAGCGATATCGATTGGTACGTAAAAGAGGCGCTTATTTTTTTACGAGATGAGCTTAGGCGAGGGTGCTTTTTGAGCAAGGACGAGCTTAGAGCGCTAGATGTACCAGTTTGCGACCTGCCCTTTAGCTCGCCACAATGCACCTTTTATGCGCACGATAAGCAGTGGCTGATGAGATTTGCTGAGGGTGCGCTTGATATCTGCGAGCCTTATGGTATTGGGGTGATTTTTGAAGGTGAAAAGCCACTTTGTTTAGAAAATTTAGAGCTTAGTAGTGAGTGCTAAACGCGGATAAATTTTGCTTTTAAACGGTGAGATAAATTTAGTTGCTGTTTTAGGTTTTTAGCCCAAAACAGCAAAAATTTGCATTTATGCGTTGCAGCAGCAATAATCACTTGGATCTTTTTCTTTTGTGATCCTAGCTCTTAGGTCGTGACGGATGATCTCTATCGACCAAAACCATATCATGTGGCCGACAAATTCAGATACATGCTCGTACCAAGGAAGTGTCCAAAGTGGTGGAGTAAGCCCCAAAATAGGTAGTGTGATCACGTGAACAGCGATATTTACGATAACGCCAACTAGTAAGCCTTGCCATATTGTAATCTTTGGAAATTTCTCAGCCAAAACACAATAAGCCACCGCAAAAACGATCGAAAACAATATATGTGTCATCATTACGTAGTTAAATGCATGCCCTGCAAACTCGTAAATAGCGGCATTTGGATCGGCTACGCCCAAATAATCCCTTAAAAATACATAAGGCGGATTTAAGAAATTTCTAGAGCAATCGATCGCATCGGCTGCTCTAATGGCACTCTCTGGTCCGCAAGCAGCGTTAAACATATCCATCGGACTTCTTGGAGGAAGTGGAAATTCCGCTCCCCATTTGACAAAAGCTGAGACAACGCCAGCGATAAGGCCGATTAGCGCAGCCAGAGCAAATCTAGGTTTTGTTACTAAATTTGACATTTAAACTCCTTCTTTAAATTTGCAAAATCTTATTGCAATTTACTTTATGATAAGATTAATCATTATTAAAAATATAAAAATATTTAAAAATTTTAATGGACTTAAAATCATAAAATTTTTAGCCATTTTTGGCTAGACTAAGAAAAAAATTTAAAGGAGAATAGATGTCTAAAGAGTTTAAAGATGCAAATGAATTTAAGGAATTTTTTGAAGAATTTAGAAAAAAAGATGGTTACAAAGATCCGCTTGCTTTTGGTATCGCTAGGATCGATCGCGGACAAAAAAATACAGACAAAATTTTGCAAGCGACATTCGCTGTTGTAAATTACAAAGAGAGCTTTTTAAGCGCAGCTGCTTATATCTATGCCTTGCAAAAATGTGATGTTAAGGTTGATTTTAACGGCTCTGAATTTGTAGCCGATCTTACGCCAAAAGTGGTAAAAAAAGCTAGCAAGCTCTTTAGCGTCTTTGAAAAAGAGATAAGCTCTCATAAAAATGTACAAAATTTGCATGCTGTAAAAATGGCATTTGATGACGATCTTGAACTAAATGAGAATAAATTTAAGCTTGTGTTTTTGTTTGATGATGCAAAACCACTTAGCGTGGAGGCTGTTTATCTCAAGCTTTACTTGATCTCACTTGGCAAGGTCGCACCTAGGACGATCGTGCTTGATGGAGCTTTTGGTGTGTTACCAAATGTTGCATGGACTAGCCAAAATACACCAATCGAGCTTGAATGGCTAAGAGAAAATGAAATTTCTCTAAAGATATTTGGCGAATATCCAGCGATCGTTAGCGTCGATAAATTCCCAAGATTTTTAAGCCATATCATCCCAGCTGATAACACGAGAATTTTAGACTCAGCTAAGGTTCGCATGGGCGCTGCCGTGTATCCTGGCACAGTCGTTATGCCTGGTGCTGCTTACATCAACTTTAACGCAGGTACAACTGGTGGCGTAATGGTTGAAGGCAGAGTCAGCAGCTCTGTCGTAGTTGGCGAGGGTAGCGACGTAGGTGGCGGAGCTAGCATACTTGGCGTGCTAAGTGGCACAAACGGGAACCCTGTAAGCATTGGCAAACACTGCTTGCTTGGTGCAAACTCAGTCACAGGCGTGCCTCTTGGTGATAACTGCATCGTAGATGCTGGTATAGCAGTGCTTGAGGGCACAAAGGTCTATATCTCTGCCAGCGAGCGCGAAAAGTTAGCTAAGCTAAATCCAGAGTTTAAATTTGAAGCTGAAATTTATAAGGCACTTGAGCTTGGCGGGCTAAATGGACTTCATTTTAGACAAAATAGCCAAACAGGCCAGATCACTGCAAGTGCGAGCAAAAGGGCGATCAAGCTAAATGAGGCACTTCATTAAAAGGAGCTAGCATGAAAGTTGGCATTTTGATGTTTGACAAGCTAAATCTACTAAGCTTTGCCAAAATTTATGATTTTTTACATAAATTTGAGAATTTTAATATCAAGACTTACGCACTAAAGCCTGAGATAATCGATGAATTTGGCGTCAGGCTTCATCCAGAAATTTATGCTGAAAGCCTTTATGGTGTGGATATCTTAGTCGTGCCAGATGGCGTTGGAGCACTTGGATTAAGATACGATGAGATATTTTTAAGCTGGGTTAAAAGCTCAGCGAGTGCGAAATTTAAGATAGGTTTTGATCTTGGCGTGCTTATCCTTGGTGGGGCTGGATTTTTAGAAGACAGAGAGGCTTGTATAAGAGGCGGATACAAAAACGCACTTAGTGACTACTGCGATGTTAATGATGCCAAGATGTGTGAAAGTAGAGGTGTCATAAGTGTTAGTGAATTCGATGATAGAATAAAAGAACAGCTGGCAACGATACTAGGTAAAGATAAATTTTAAGAGTTTTGAGCTTTAAATTTTTTGTTCAGTTGGCTAGATAAAGGCTTTTTGTTAAATATCTCCTTTATCCTTAGAAGAGAAGATACCAACAAGATCGACAACATCTACTTTTTGATTTTTAATATCGCACATCATCTAAAAATACTCCAGTGCGATATCCTTATTCTTTTTACTTAACTCATTAAGTTTTTTAGTCACATCAAAAATGATATCTATGCCACCATTTTTTATTGTCATAGTAAAGTATAAAATTTTTAAACTAAGGCTAGATAAATTTTAGACGGGCTGCGATCTTGCAAGAACAGAATTTTATAAAATCTAATGCAAAATATCAAATAAAATTTAACTAGCCAGTGTTTGCTGGCCAGTTAAATTATTCGACAGTTACGCTTTTTGCAAGATTCCTTGGCATATCGACGTTGTTGCCAAGTCTAACGGAAATTTCAAGTGCAAGTAGCTGAAGCACTAGCATCATCTCGAAAAATTCGCTCATATAGTGATCTTGAACGCTTGTTTTTACGTAGTCATCGCTTAGTTCAAACTCAAGTGGGCTTATCGCTAGTATGTAAGCATCTCTTGCGGCAAGCTCTTCGACATTGCTCTTTGTCTTTTCGTATAACAAATTTTGAGGCATTAAAGCGATCGTAAATAGCTTCTCGTCCGCAAGTGCGATAGGTCCGTGCTTCATCTCGCCTGATGGATAGCCCTCGGCATGAAGATAAGAGATTTCTTTAAGCTTTAACGCGCCTTCTAATGCTAGCGGATAGAAGATATCTCTACCGATAAAGAAGAAGCCATGACCGTGCAAATAATGCTTGCTTAGGCGGTGAAGCTTCTCTTGAAGAGAGTTATTGATATTTAAAATTTGTGGGATGTGAAGAAGCGTTTTGATCTCGTGATCAAGCTCTTTTTTGCTGATAGAATTTTTAGCTGCCGCCATTTGAAGCACAAGCATCCAAAGTACGATGATCTGCGTTGCAAAGGCCTTTGTGCTTGCCACACCTTTTTCGATGCCAGCACGAGTTAGAAGCGTATTGTCAGCTAGTCTAACGATAGATGAGTTATCGACGTTGCAAATCGCAAGCGTTCTAAGCCCAGCCTCTTTAGCTATCCTAAGTGCTTCAAGAGTGTCGGCTGTCTCGCCACTTTGTGAGATGACGATGAAGAGTGAGTTTTTGTTTAGATAAGGCTTTCTATATCTAAATTCGCTTGCTACTTCGACCTTTGTTCTAACTTTAGCAAGCCTTTCAAAAAGGTAGCTTGCAACAAGCGCTGCATGGTAGCTCGTACCGCACGCACAAAGTACGACATCATCGATACTTTTTAGATATTCATCGTCTAAATTTTCAAGGGTGACTTTGTGGTTTTTGACTCTGCCCATGATGGTTTCAGATACGACCGCACCTTGCTCGTAAATTTCTTTCTCCATGAAAAATGTATATCCCTCTTTTTGGGCATAACTTTTATCTTTTGGCAAGGCGTTAAATGTTATGCTCGCCTTTTTGCCGTGTTTAAAGACTGCGATCTCGTCCAAGCTCACGTAGCCGTAATTATTGTCATCAAGATATGCAACTTCAGTTGCGTTACCGATAAGTGGGGCATCTGATGAGGCAAAATATAGCTCTTTTTCATTGCTCTTTCCTATCGCCATAGGAGCGGCATCTTTTGCAAAAAATATCTTATCAGGTGCAGTTTTGGTGATAAGTAGCGTCGCGTATGCACCTCTTAGCTTTGCGATAGTTGCCTCATAAGCTTTAAATGGGTCTTTTTTCTCTTTTAAAATTTCTTCAAAAAGGTGCACGATCACCTCAGTATCGGTTTGGCTGACAAATTTTACGCCCTTTGCTTCAAGCTCATCTTTAAGCTCTTTGTAGTTTTCGATTATGCCATTGTGAACGACAAATGAGTGCTCGCCAAGGTGTGGGTGAGCGTTTATCTCGGTTGGTTTGCCGTGCGTCGCCCAGCGTGTGTGGCCTATCGCCACACCAAAGCCAGTTGATGTGAAGTCCTTTGTCTTTAGGGCTAAATTTTCAAGCTTGCCGACCGCCTTAAAAAAATCAATCTTGCCATCACTCATCACAGCCATGCCAGCGCTGTCATATCCACGATACTCAAGCTCTTTTAGGCCGCTTAAAATGACCTCTTTTTTCTCTTTATCTCCGATGTATCCTACGATTCCACACATTTTTTACTCACTTATTAATAAATTTAATATCTCTTCGCCTTTACTCTCAAGTCGCTCGTTTTTCTCGATCAAAAAGAGATTTCTTGTTCTATTTTTGACCGTTTGGATTCTAGCACTCGTGACTTGAAAATGAAGCCTATCAAAAACACTCATCACATAAGCCATTAGTCCGCGCTGATCTTTTGCGTTGATGCTAAGTTTGGCGTAATCTTTTGAGTGATTTAGCTCGAAGTTTATCTCATCTTTGTTAATGTTTGGTTTCAAAGGCTCTTTTAAAACCTCACTATTTAGGGATTTTAGAGCTAAATTTTTAGTATTTTCAAGCTCCTCTTTTTTAACATTTTGGTTAAAATCAAGCCTGATATAAAATTTTTTCTCAAATAGCTCAAAAATTTCCATGTATGCAAGGTCAAATTTAGCAAATTCATAGAGCAGGGCACTTAAATTTAGACTCTTTTTTGTATAGATCTGAATGCTTAAATTTTTAGAGTTATTTATAAAAATTTCTGTCGCATCTAAGCTATCTGCGACCTTGCTTAAATTTATGATCTCACTCGCACTATATTTTATAAAGACAAGATTTGATGTGATTTTAAAAATTTTCTCTTGCAAGCTTAGTTCAAGCGCCAAAAACTCGCTATTTCGTTTTACAGACTGCTCTTTTTTTACGCGTCTTGTCGCTTCATCTAGTAAATTTTCATCGTTAAATGCACTAAGAGAAATTTCATAAAGTTCTCTTAAAAGCTTTGCAGTATAGGCGTTATAGAGCCTCTCGTTTGTCGCATTTATCACGCAGTAGCTAAGGATGTAAAGCAGTTTTAAAACCTGCTTGTCGCCAAGCTTTGAGATGAAGGCAAATATAACGCGTTGGGAATAAATGTCCTCTCTGTTTGAGACATTACTCATTAGCGTGTGGTATTTTATCAAGATGACGCCGATATTTACGGCCTTTTGGCTTAAATTTAGCTTGTTTGCGTAGGCTCTAAAGATATTAGCGCCGATATTTGCGTGATCTTTGCCAAGCCCCTTGCCAACGTCGTGCATTAAAGTCACGATCTTTAGCATCGTCTTGCCCTCCAAGCAAAGCTCGGTATAGAGATTTTTTATAAATTTATCTTTTATATTTTCAAGAAATTTTACACTTAAAATACTATGCTCATCGACCGTAAATTCGTGATAGCCATCGTACTGAGCTAGCTGACTGATGTGCTCCATTGGTTTTATTAAAATTTGTATCATTTGCGCATCAAGCAATGACTTTAAAATTGCGTAGGAATTTTTTCTTAAAAATATCTTCTTAAACTCGCTGATAGCGCGCTCTAAGCCACTTTTTGTGATAATGGCTCGCTTGATGTAAAAGATCGCGCTTATATCAAATTTATAATCCACATCTTTTAGCTCCAAAAGCTTGGTTATTAGATTTTCAATGAGAGCTGGCTTTTTATGAAGCGGTACGTAAATAACGCCATTTATCTCGTAAAAGCCATTTTTTAGCCTTGCAAATTTTCTCTGATCAAAATTTAGCTCACTTTTAAAAAATGGCCTGCAAAGAGAAGCGACGATAAACCTTGAATAAATGGCGATATTATTCATTGAACTTAGCATCTTTTGGCTGATGACGCTTTCGTTATCTTGAAGCTTTTTAGACTTTGTCTGCATGAAATTTGTCGTGATCTCAACGCTTGAAGCGCTAAAAGTATCAGAATTTTGCGTTAAATTTAAGGTGGTTAGTAGGCTTAGTAAAAAGTCCACATTTAGGTTAAAGCTAGCGATCTCTTTTTCGTTCATCACTTTTAGGGCTTGTGATCTAACTGAAATATCGCTATCTAGGCAGTTTAGTATGCAGTTTAAGCGGTAAATTTCATCGATCCCGCCAAAGCCACTTTTTAAATTTGGCTCTTGGGCTAGGTAGCTGATGCTAGAAAACGGCAAAAATGCCTTTAAATGGTAGTTTAAAAAGGCTTTTTTATCAAATTCTTTTAATTTTATGATCTCACTTTTTACTAGGCGGTATAGACTTTTTGAACCACAGATATATCGGACTTGCGATGTTTCGCTTTTAAATTTGAGATCGTCTTTGTAATTTGTAAAAATTTCATCTAACTCAACGCTTTTTATATAAAAATTTATTCCAGAGCTACTTAAAATTTCGCTAAATTCTTTTAAGAAATTCTTTATGTTATAGCCTTTTAAATTTTTATAAACTAGTAAAATTTCAAGCTCACTATTTGCGCTAAGTAAGGTTTGGGCGTATTTTCCAGTAGCTAAAACACTAAAGGCAAAGCTGTCATTTTGCGGCACAAAATCATCAAAAAATTCTCGCATAGTTTCATTTAAATAAGATTTTATAAAATCATCATATTCTTTGGCTAAAAAATTTGCAAAATTTCTACCCTGATTTTTTTGAAAATGTTTTGGTAAATTTGCCTTAAAATCAAGAAATTTCTCTTTGATCTTTGAATAATTATCGCTATTTTTGGTACTTTTATCGGCCAGCATTTAGTGTTTCCATTGTTAAAAATATCTTGGCAAATGTTACATAATTTTTGCAAAAACAAAGCTTTATTTGCCTATAATAAAGCCTTAAGTTCAGCTTTAGGACGATAAAGATAATGAATCTATTACAAAAACTAGAAAGTGGTGAGAGATTAAGCAAGCAAGAGGCTTTTTCACTTTATGAGCTTGATCTTTTTACCTTGGCTAAATTTGCCGACAAAAAGCGCAGAAAACTGCACGGCAACAAGGTCTTTTTTAATGTAAATCGCCACATAAACCCAACAAATATCTGTGCTGATATCTGTAAATTTTGTGCATTTTCGGCTCACAGAAAAAATCCAAATCCATACTTAATGAGCCACGAAGAAATTTTAAAGATCGTTGATGATAGCGTAAGTCACGGCGTAAAAGAGATACACATCGTATCAGCTCACAACGCAAAAAGTGGCTGGCAGTGGTACTTAGAAATTTTTAAAAAGATAAAGGCAGCTCATCCAGAGCTTCACGTAAAGGCGATGACGGCAGCTGAGATCGACTTTTTATCAAGGCATTATGGCTTAAGCTACGATGAGGTGATAGAAAAGATGCTCGAATACGGCGTCGATAGCATGCCAGGCGGCGGGGCTGAAATTTTTGATGAAGAGGTCAGGGCTAAAATTTGCAAAGGCAAAGTAAGTAGCGAAAACTGGCTCAAAATCCATAAAATGTGGCATGATCACGGCAAACAAAGCAACGCAACAATGCTTTTTGGTCACATAGAAAGCCGCGATAACAGGATCGATCACATGTTAAGGATTAGGGACTTGCAAGACGAAACTGGCGGTTTTAACGCATTTATACCGCTAGTTTATCAAAGAGAAAATAACTACCTAAAAGATGTTAAATTTTTAGGATCAGCTGAAATTTTAAAGACTCTGGCTATCTCACGTCTTGTGCTTGATAATGTCCCACATATCAAAGCTTACTGGGCTACTTCGACGCTAAATTTGGCGATGATCGCTCAGGAATTTGGCGCTGATGATCTTGATGGCACGATAGAAAAAGAGAGCATCCAAAGTGCAGCTGGCGCAAATAGCGCGAACGGCGTTACGCTAAAGACATTTTGCGATCTCATAAAAACATCTGGTTTTACGCCGGTTGAGCGTGATAGCTTATATAACGAACTTAAAATTTACTAAAGGAGCTTGGGGTGAAATTTTTTGACTTAGCACAAAACAAAACGAGTGTGAAGCAGGAATTTGGAGCGGGACTTACGACGTTTTTGGCGATGATGTATATCGTGCCGGTAAATGCGATCATTATGAGCAAAACTGGCATGCCTTATGAGGCACTAATCACTGCAACTGCGCTAATTACCATATTTTCTACGATATTAAATGGTCTTTGGGCGAACACGCCAGTTGCGATGAGCGTTGGTATGGGGCTTAATGCTTATTTTACATTTGGCCTTTGCATAGGTATGAAAGTGCCTTGGCAAACGGCTCTTGGTGTTGTTTTCTTAAGTGGCGTGATATTTGTCGTCTTATCTTTTACAAATTTTAGGATGTGGATAATTAGATCCATCCCGCTTGACCTACGAAGAGCGATAAGCGCTGGCATAGGTACCTTTATCAGCTTTGTCGCGTTTCAGCAAATGGGCTTTATCGTAAATAGCGACGCAGTTTTGGTTGGTATAGGAAATTTCAAAGATCCAAACGTACTTCTTGGCGTTTTGGGATTATTTTTAGTTATTTGCTTTTGGGCGTGGAAGATAAAGGGCGCGTTTATCCTAGCTGTGCTTGCTACTTCAGTGATAGCTTGGGTGCTTGGCATCGCTCCTCATCCAACAGAAATTTTCTCAACTCCAGCCTCTATCTCTCCGATATTTTTAGAGCTTGATATAAAAGGCGCGCTTAGTCTAGCCTTGCTGCCAGTTGTTATCACCTTTTTTGTGACTGATCTTTTTGACTCGATAGGCACACTAGCTGGTGTAGGTACGAGGGCTGGAATTTTTGATGAAAACAAAAAAGATGGCGTCGTAAAACTTGAAAAAACTCTTGAAGCTGACGCTATTGCTACGGCAGCTGGCTCACTTGTAGGCGTAAGTACGACTACATCGTTTGTAGAGAGTGCTAGCGGCGTAGAAGAGGGCGGTAGGACTGGTCTAACAGCTGTATTTTGCGGACTTTTGTTTATACTTACGCTCTTTATGTTGCCACTTTTTAAAGCAATCCCTGGCAATGCCATTTATCCGATCCTTGTGATGGTTGGCGTGCTTATGTTTGCTGAGCTTGCTAGTATAAATTTTAAAGACCCAGCCATTGCGGTTGCGACATTTTTCATAGTTGTGCTCATACCACTTACTTACTCAATCACAAACGGCCTTGCATTTGGCTTTATGTCATACGTCATAGTTAAGCTCATAAAGAGAGAATTTAGCGATATAAATTTAGGTGTAGTCGTGCTAGCGCTCATTAGTTTTATCGTATTTTTAGTGCACTGATAAGGATGAAAGATGATATTTTATAGCTACGATGAATTTGCTGTTGATACTAAAAAGATGGCAAAACAGATAAAAGATGAGTTTGATCCAGAGGTGATACTAGCTGTGGCAAGAGGTGGTCTAACGCTTGGCCACTCGCTAGCTGTTGCGCTTAATAATAGAAATTTATTTACCTTAAATTCTATCCATTATGAAGATACAAACAAGCTTGATACGATTAATATCTTTAACATACCAGATCTTAGCAAATACACTAAAATTTTGCTCGTCGATGACATCATCGATAGTGGCGAGAGCATGGTCGAGATAAAAAGGGAACTGCTTAAGCGTTATCCAAATTTAGATATAAAAATAGCGACCGTCTTTTATAAAGAGAAGGCTCTGCTTTTGCCAGAATTTAAGGTAAAAGAGGCTCACGATTGGATTGAGTTTTTTTGGGATATACATATTTAAGGAAAATTTTTGCTAGATAAATTTAGAGAATTTGTTGGACATCACGTCGCCTTTAGCGTATTTTTGATATGTTTGATTGATTGTATATTTTTACTTTATACGGCAAATTCTCTTAGTATAAGTTATAGTGAAGCTGAAATTTTTTTTAACAAACAAAATTTTCTTAGCCATGTTTTAAACTTAAGCGTTCAAATTTTTGGTCAAACAGATATTGCTCTAAGATCTCTGATGATCGCTTTTCATGTAATAAGTGTCGTTTTAATGTATAAGATAAGCAAATTTTACATTAAATTAGAGTTTGACAGACTTATTGCGGTATTGCTTTTTATCTTGCTTCCTGGCACGCTAGCTTCAGCTCTTATTGTCAATAATGCTGGGCTTTGCGTTATGCTGGCGCTCCTATGTATATACTTTTTTCATGTTAAAAATAAAATTTTATTTGTAGCATTTTTTTGTCTTTCTTTTTTTATAGATGGCGATTTTTTGATATTTTACGTAGGATTTTTTATATTTGCACTTTACAAAAGAAGGCCTACGCTTGCTTGGCTAAGTGCTATTTTATTTTTACTCACGCTTTACTTTTTTGGTTTTGATACAAATGGTAGGCCAAGTGGGCACTTTATCGATACTTTTGGTATCTTTGCCGCTGTTTTTTCGCCGTTTATTTTCATCTTTTTTGTCTATACGATTTATAGAATTTGGGTTAAGGAAAAGAAGGATCTTTTGTGGTTTATCGCCATTTGCTCATTTTGCTTTTGTATGATAGTCTCAGTGCGCCAAAGGCTGGAACTTGAGCAGTTTTTACCATTTTGCGTGATCGCAACGCCACTTATGGTAAGAATTTTTTTTAATTCGTATCGCGTAAGATTGCCAAAATTTAGAAAAGGCTATAAAATTTGCACGACCTTAGTGATGCTTTTTTTAGCCTTAAACTGGTCGATGATCGTATTTAATCAAATTTTTTACCTATTTTTAGATAACCCAACAAAGCATTTTGTATATAAATTTGATGTTGTAAAAGAGCTTGCAGCTAAATTAAAAGAAGCGGAAATTAAGGATTTATACACTGACAATAAAAAGCTTGCATTAAGACTTAAATTTTATGGTATAGATGTAAGAGATGAGTCTAAAAATTTATTAGTAAGCGCCGATCTAGATGGAAAATCAAAATTTTGCATAGAAAAAATGGGAAAAGTAATCGCAAATTTTGATGTAAGAGGTAGGTAGATGCATAAAAACAAGGGTTTTACTGTTATAGAGCTTATCTTTGTAATCATTGCCGTTGGCATACTTGCAGCAATGATCATACCAAGGCTAGAAATAAACGGAGCCAGAGAGGCAGCTACACAGATGCTAACGCATATAAGGTACGCCCAACACCTTGCCATGCAAGATGATAAATTTGTACATTCTGAAAATGAAAAATTTTGGTTTAAAATGAGATGGGGGATAGCTATTAATGATACTAGTTTGCAAGAGTGCTCTGTAGATGAGCCTGGGGTTAAATCTTGGAAATATAGTATTTTTTATGATAAAAGAGGTAGTGGTAATAAATTTAGTGGTAATTTAAATTCCAAAGAAGAGGTTGCCATCGATACACAAAAATCAAACAAATTCTTAAGTGCGGGCTGGAGAGGTATTCCTCAATCCTATTGTAATAAAATTAATATAGATTTAAATATCGAGAAAAAATATGGCATAAAATCAGTTAAATTTATTGGTAGTTGTGGAAAAGGTAAGACGCAAACCATTGATTTTGACGAATTAGGTAGGCCCATGAAAGTGGTAAGTGTTACTAACAATAAAGGAGCAAAAAGACCTTATTCAAGACTATTAAAAGGTGATTGTAAGATAGTTTTAACAGATAAAAATAATAATGTAGCCTCTATAAATATAGAAAAAAGAAGTGGATACGCATATATAAACTAAGCCCTATAAATCCATAATAAAAATACATA